>CAVFWX010000021.1:0-17086 GCA_963626225.1 Anaerotignum sp. | reverse complement strand
AACATGAAAAAGATGATATGAGAATTGGGAATAAAGCAAGGAGTGCAGAATGAGCATAAAACAAAAGGAATCCCATAGCCGCTGGGCCATGGGCAGGAGAATCACAGGGATAGCAGCAGCGGTTTTGCTGGCCATGGGAGCTGGCGGCCAGTGGACAGATAATGCTTCATTTATCCCTACAGCCAGGGCGGCCGAGGCAGAGGCGGATTATCAGCAGGCCATCGAGAGCACGGACGGCAGCATCTTTAAGACCGCCAGCCTCCGGCCAGAGCGGGTACTGCCAGAGTATCATCTGACCAAATACGATGTAATCAACGTTACGGCCCTAGGCGGAGAACAGGGCTATAATATAGATATGAACCTGACCGTAGGTGTGGACGGCATGGCCAGACTGCCTTATGTAGGCAATATAAAGCTGGTGGGCCTTACCCTGGACGAAGCCAAGAATGAGATCTACAGCCGCCTTAGCGAATACTACAAGCTGCCGGATCTGAATGTATACCTGAGTAGTTACGGCCCTCGGAAGGTTTATGTCATGGGCAACGTAAATTCCCCAGGCATCAAGGAAATGGCAGTAGACAATATGAATGTATACGCTGCTGTGTCCAGTGCAGGCGGCGTGGACAAGAAGGGCCGCTCCAAGCATGTGCAGCTGCTGCGGCAGATTGACAATGTGCTTTACTATCGGGAAATCAATCTGGATGCCTTCGTAAAGCAGCATGACCTGGGGCAGAATGTAGCCCTGGAGGACGGGGATGTTATCTACGTACCAGATTCCGGCAAGGTAATCTTCAGCGAGGATGTGGCACCATATATCAGTATTTGGGCTACCTACCGTTCTATTGTCAAATAAGATAGGATAATCACCATGAAGGAGGCGGCAAAGGCTGTCTCCTTATGGAAGTATAGACTGCAAGGAGTTTTTAGGGAAAAATGCGAAATGAACAGATGGATGAAGATGAAATTGATTTAGTGAAGCTCTGGGGCATCATTTGGGATAGAAAAAAGTTTTTTGGAAAAATCATCGCTGCATGTACTATAGTAGCTATGGTGATTTCCTTGCTTTTGCCAAAGGAATATACCTCCCAGGTAACGGTTCAGACCAGCACCAGCGGTATTGATATCGGCGGTGCAGCTGCTGCCCTGGCAGCCATGACAGGTAACGACAAGTTGGGGGGCAGGGCCAGTACATATATTGAGCTGATGAAAACCAGGACAGTGCTGGATCCTATTATTGCCCAGGTATATGACGACAAGGAGCCGGAGGCCAGGCCAAAGGCAGAGGGCTTTGCCGAGAGCAATCTGAACATCAGCACCACCACCGGTACCTCCCTTATTAGCCTGGAGGCCAAGGGGCGGACTCCGGAGGAGGCCAAGTACATTGCAGACAATGTAGTAGGCAACTTCCTGAAGCTGATGACAGATCTCAACAAGGAAAATAAATCCCTGGTAGTTTCTTTCTTGGAGGAACGTATAGATGTGGCCAAGAAGGAGGCCGATGACAGTGCCCAGGCTCTGGAGACCTACAGCAAGGAGCACAAGATCTACGGCCCAGACGAACAGGTAAAGGCTCAGTTGGAGAAGTCCGCTGCCTATGACAAGACCCTTGGGGAATTGGAAGTAAGGCGGATGGAGCAGTCTGCCAACCTTTCTAGCATCGGTTCCCAGCTGGGAGAGCAGGATGCTGATGCCACCAGATATGCCCTGACAGACAATGCCAGCGTACAGCGGCTGAACAATGCCATTGTGGACAAGGAAACCCAGCTGGTAAAGCTCCGCACCATGTATCAGGAGAAGCATCCGGCCATCGCTAATGCCAAGACTGAGCTGGAGAGCCTTCATCAGCAGTTGAATGATCAGGTAAAGAAGGTAGTAGGCAACAGTGCTATTGCCCTCAGTGACAACCAGGAAGCCCTGCAGCTGGCCCGCTATCAGTCTGCCACTTCTCTGGCAGCAGCCCAGGCAGCAGAGGCCAAGGTAAAGGAGCTCCAGAGCCAGTCTGATGAAGAAATGGCCGGCATGGCTGACGATATCCTGGAGTATCAGAAGCTCCTTAGGGAAGCTACCATCAAGCAGGAAGTCTATAACAACCTGACCAAGCAGATTGAGCAGTCCAAGATCCAGCAGACCATGGCCTTTATGGATATCCAGGTAGTAGACCCGGCCAATATGCCTGAGGAGGACAAGCCTACCGGACCAAAGAAAAAGATGATTACCCTCATCGGCATGGCAATAGGCTGTGTAATAACCCTGATAGGTGGATTCTATATCTACATGAAGGAAGAAAACTAAAAAAAAGTGTAAAGTTTGAACCGTCTAGGCATGTATGTGTCACTAGGCGGTTTTTTCTTTGGCAACCATATACAAAGCATCTGGGTGATGGGATTTTTGTTTGCTTTAGAATGAAGTAAGGGAGCCGTGGACGCGGCTCCCTTAGTTTTTCTTTTTTCAGTTTTTATCCCCAGAATAATTTTCGCATATCTTCTGGCATGTCTTGGTAGATGGAGATTTGCTGGCCGTTTAGTGGGTTGGTGGCTTCTAGGTGGTAGGCGTGGAGGGCTTGGCGGCTAATGAGGCTCAGGTCGCCCCCGTAGAGGTCATCGCCTAGGAGGGGGTGTCCTAGGGCGGAGAGGTGTACCCGTATCTGATGGGTGCGGCCTGTTTCTAGCTGCAATGACAGGAGGCTTAGGCCATTTCGCCTTGCCAGGGTGCGGTAGTGGGTGATGGCCTTCTTGCCGTCCTGGGTGCAGATTCGCTGTATAATGCTTTCTGGGTGTCTGGCAATAGGCAAATCTATGGTGCCGGAGGGCTTTTTCAGCTCTCCTTGGATAACAGCCAGATAGCTGCGGTGAAAGAATTTGCCGCAGCTTTGCTGGGTCAGTACGTTCTGGAGCTGGGGCACCTTGGCCACCAGCACTAGGCCGGTGGTATTCCTGTCCAGACGGTGGACAGGGTGAAAATCCAGCTCCTGACCAGTCATTTGGTAATAGTAAAGAATACCGTTGCCCAGGGTGTTGGTGTGGTCTCCGCCAGTGGGGTGCACCAAGATGCCAGCAGGCTTGTTCAGCACCAGCAGGTACTCATCCTCATAGCGGATATCCAGCTTCATAGGTGTCACAGCCAGGCTGGTTTCCTCGGGGATAATGCAGGTAATCTCATCTCCTGGCTGGGCTACGGCGGTGGTGCAACGCTGCTCCACTCCGTTTACCAGCAGCTGGCCGTTCCACTTTAGCCGCCGCCACAGGCCATGGCTAAAGCCGCAGTTATTTCTAAGAAAAGCCCTGACCCCCACAGGGGCCAGAGCCTTTTCAGAAACCGTATAGGTTATGTGCATGGCTTATTCCTCGCCACGGAGCTTCTTTACCAGATTGAAGCAAATGCTGAGGATAATGGCCACAACAGTTGCCAGGGACATGCCGCTAAGGGTAACAGTCCCCAGGGTAATGCTGGCTGTGCTGACGCCGATACCCATAACAACAGCGGTGAGCATCAAATTGATTGGCTTGTTGTAGTCCACCTTGGCCTCAACCAGCACACGGATACCGGAGGCGGCAATAACGCCAAAGAGCAGCATGGAAACGCCGCCCATAACAGGAGCCGGAATGCTCTGGATAGCAGCAGCCAGCTTGCCAAAGCAGGACAGGATAATGGCAAAGATAGCAGCACCACCAATAACCCAGGTGCTGAAAACCTTGGTCATAGCCAGTACGCCGATGTTCTCGCCGTAGGTGGTGTTCGGGGTGGAGCCAAAGAAACCAGAAATCATGGTGGAGATACCGTTGCCGATAATGGAACGATCCAGGCCAGGGTCCTTGGTCAGGTCAGCCCCTACGATGTTGCCGGTAACGATAAGATGGCCCACATGCTCTACGATAACTACCAGGGCAGCTGGCAGGATAATGAGGATAGCGTTCATATTGAACTCAGGGCTGTAGAAGGTTGGCAGGGCAAACCATGGAGCAGCCTCGATGATGCTAAAGTCTACGATGCCAAAGCATACGGCAATGATATAGCCAGATACGATACCAATAAGAATAGGAATAATCTGCAAAAATCCTCTGAGAGCCACCTGGGCCAAAAGGGTAATGGCCAAGGTCAGCACGGATACGATGATGGTGGCAGAGTCAGGTTCCTCGGAGGTAAGGCCCGCCATGCCTGCAGCAACAGGCATCAGCTCCAGGCCGATAACCGCCACGATAGCACCCATGGCAGCCGGAGGGAAGATAAAATCAATCCAGGCTGTGCCAATGGCCCGTACCAGCAGGCCCACCAGCACAAAGACAAAGCCTACTACGATAAAGCCCCCTAGGGCAGCCTCATAGCTATACTGGCTCAGCACTGCAAATACCGGGGAGATAAAGGCAAAGCTGGAGCCTAGATATGCCGGAATCCGGCCCTTGCACAGGAACAGGTACAGCAAAGTACCAATACCGTTAAACAGCAGCACAGTAGCTGGATTTACATTAAAGAGGATAGGTACCAGCACGGTGGAGCCAAACATGGCAAAAAGGTGCTGGAGGCTAAGTGGAATGGTCTTCTGGAGAGGAGGACGCTGATCCACCTGGATAACATGATTGTTCTCGGACATCAAAACACTCCTTTTTACATATATGAAATTAAACCTTAACAAATTTATCACATTCAGGGTCAGTTGTCCACTAAAAGACCAAATCTGATGAAAGGAATAAGGAAAAACGGGGAAAATAGGCTGATTTTTAGAGCCATATGGCCAGGGCAGAGTATTATTCTGTTGATTTGTTCATGTCTGTTTATTTGTGCAGATGAAATAAAGTTTATCCTTGACTTTACAAATAATGGATATCTGTATCAAAATTTGATACATCTAAGAAAATAATGATTTTTACCTGTTTTTTTCACGAAAACTATGCTATAATGAACCCATAATTTTGATAGGGGGTTATTTATATGCCATTAGTAGGAACTAAAGAAATGTTCAAGGGTGCATATGAGGGCGGCTACGCTATCGGTGCATTCAATGTAAACAACATGGAGATTGTACAGGGTATCACCGATGCTGCTGCTGAGCTCCATGCTCCTGTTATTCTGCAGTGCTCTGCAGGTGCCCGCAAGTATGCCAACCATCAGTACCTGGTACATCTGGTAAAGGCTGCCCTGGAGGTTCATCCTGAGCTGCCAGTTGCCCTGCATCTGGATCATGGTGCTGACTTCGAGACCTGTAAGTCCTGCATCGACGGTGGCTTTACTTCCGTTATGATCGACGGTTCTGCCCGCAGCTTCGAGGACAACATCGAAGTAACCAAGAAGGTTGTAGAGTACGCTCATGAGCGTGGCGTAGTAGTAGAGGGCGAGCTGGGCAAGCTGGCCGGCATCGAGGATGACGTTCAGGTTGAGGCTCATGATGCAGCTTACACCAGCCCTGACGAGGTAGAGGAATTCGTTTCCCGTACCGGCGTTGATTCCCTGGCTATTGCTATCGGTACCAGCCATGGTGCATTCAAGTTCACTCCTGCACAGTGCACTCTCAACGAGAACGGCGTTCTGGTTCCACCTGAGCTGCGTTTCGATATCCTGGAGGAGATCACCAAGAAGCTGCCTAACTTCCCAATCGTTCTCCACGGTGCATCCTCTGTTGTTCCAGAGTATGTAAAGATCATCAACGAGAATGGCGGCAACCTGGCTGATGCTATCGGTATTCCTGAGGATCAGCTCCGCAAGGCTGCTACCAGCGCTGTTTGCAAGATCAATGTTGACTCCGACCTGCGTCTGGCTTTCACCGCTGGCGTTCGTGAGTACTTCAACGCTCATCCAGAGCACTTTGACCCACGTCAGTATCTGACTCCAGCCCGTGCCAACATCAAGGCTATGGTTGAGCACAAGATCAAGAACGTACTGGGCTGTGCAAACGCATACTAATATTAGTTCTTACAGCTGAATACGGCTATGCTGCCCCTTGGTGGATGTTTCTGCCAGGGGGTTAGTTTTTGATAGATATGAAGGGGAGAATGCTATGACTGAAAAGGAAAAGATGTTGAAGCAGCTGACTTATGATGCCAACTACGATGATGAACTTTTGGCAGAGCGGGCAGCGGTAAAGGAATTGTGCTATGATTTTAACCATTTGCGGCCATCAGATACAGCAGGCCAGAGGGAGATTTTGAAAAAAATCTTTGGCAAGACCAAGGAGAATTTTACGGTTATTGCTCCTTTTTACTGCGATTATGGCTACAACATTGAGGTGGGGGAGAATTTCTTTGCCAACCACAATCTGGTGATTTTAGATGCAGCCAAGATAAAATTTGGTGATAATGTATTTATTGCCCCTGACTGCGGCTTCCATGCAGCAGGCCATCCTATTGACTATGAACGGCGCAATGCAGGTCTGGAATATGCCTATGGCATCACAGTAGGGGATAATGTGTGGATTGGTGCCGGGGTACAGGTAATGCCTGGGGTTACCATTGGCAGCAATGTGGTTATCGGGGGCGGCAGCGTGGTAGTAAAGGATATTCCTGACAACTCTGTGGCTGTAGGCAATCCATGCCGTGTTATCCGTCCTATTACGGACAAGGATAAGGAAACCTGCTGGGACAGGCCCTTGAAATAAAAAAATATCTAAAAAATACTATTTTTGTCTTGACAAGCAGGACATATAGGTGTATCATACAAACCATCGAAGGGAGCACAGCTCCTAAAAGTGAATATCTAAACCATGGAATGGGAAATAGTAACTGATTTTGCTTGTCTTCAGCGAGCCGGTGCCGCAATAGCGGGTGGTGGGATGACCGGTGGCAGGGTTTCAGCGAATGGTCCCATGAGGGTTCACCGAAATCTTTTTAGAGAAAGTAGGCTGAAACGGGAGCTCCCGTTATAGGGCTGAGGTATCGGAGCATAGCTCCCGTATCAAGAGGATATCATATCGAGTGGCACGAACATTTCGTCTCGTTAGAGGTGGGATGTTCTTTTTGTTTATATAGGCCATGGATATGGTATTGAAATTGGGTGGCACAGCGGAACCATTTCGCCCCATGTATAACCCCTACAGCCAGATGTAGGCGGGAGTTGTACATGGAGTGAAATGGTTTTTTGTTTGCAGGAAAGGATTTGAGATTATGTTGAAGCAGTATATTACCAAGATTATAGATGGACAGAATCTGACCCAGCAGGAGGCTGGGGAGGCCATGGATATTATTCTCAGGGGTGAAGCCAATGACAGCCAGCTGGCCAGCTTCCTTTCCGTGCTAAAGATGAAGGGTGAGGTGGTAGATGAGATCGCGGGCTTTGCCAAGACCCTTATCGCTCATGCCGACCATGTGCCACATCAGCAGCCGGTAATGTGCAACTGCGGCACTGGCGGTGATACCAAGAACACCTTCAATATTTCCACTACCGCAGCCTTTGTCCTGGCAGCTGGGGGCGTAACCGTAGCCAAGCATGGCAACAAGGGTGTATCCAGTGCCAGCGGCAGCTCCGATGTACTGGGAGAGCTGGGGGTAAAGTACAATCTTACCGCTGAAAATGCAGGCAAGATTATCGACGACATCGGCATGGCTTTCCTCTTTGCTCCGGCTTTTAACAAGGCCATGAAGTATGTGGCCAAAACCCGCAAGGAGCTGGGCTTTAGGACAGTGTTCAACCTGCTGGGGCCAATCATTAACCCAGCTGGCCTGGACTATCAGATGGTGGGAGTTTATGACAAGAATCTCACAGAGCTCATAGCAGGAGTTCTGAAGGAAATCGGCGTAAAGCACGCCATGGTTATTGCATCTGCTGATGGCATGGACGAGATTTCCACCAATACCACCACCAAGGTTAGCGAGCTAAAGGATGGCAATATCACCACCTACGAAATCAATCCTGCTGACTATGGCTTCCAGCCTGGTACTATTGCCGACTATGCGGGAGGCACTCCTGCAGAAAATGCAGAGATTACCCTGAAAATCCTCAAGGGCGAGGACAAGGGCATCAAGCGGGATATTGTGGTAATGAATGCCGGTGCCGCCCTCTACGCTGGGGACAAGGCAGAGTCCATTGCTGAGGGCATAAGGCTTGCCAATGAAATGATCGACAGCGGCAAGGCCCTGGCCAAGCTCAAGGAGCTGGTAGCAGCCACCCAGGAGCTGGGAGCATGACAGGCTGCAAGGTAAAAGTCTGCGGCATCAGGGATATGGCAGCAGCCAAGGCGGTAGCTCAGGGAGCTGACTACATGGGATTTATCATGAGCCAAAGGTTTTGGCGGTATGTAGAGCCTGATGTGGTGAGGGATATATGCCAGCAGGTGCCACAGTGTGCCAAGGTTGGAGTCTTTGTAGATGAGCCAGTGGAGCAGGTGGCAGAGTTGGCAGGGTATTGCCTGTTGGATTTTGTTCAGCTTCACGGCCACGAAGATGAAGAATACGCTATGGCGTTAAGGCAGGCTTTGCAGGCAAAATCCCTGCAAACAGGAATTATCAAGGCCTTTCGCTACGGGGAGGATTTCAGCCTAGAAACAGCCAACGGATACCCGGCAGATATGGTGCTGATAGATAGCTACAGCAAAAATGCCGAGGGAGGTAACGGCATAGCCTTTGCTTGGCACCAGGCGGCAGAGGAGATAAGAAAGGTGCAAAAGCCTTATCTCATCGCCGGAGGCATAAATAGTAGTAATGTCAGAGAGGCCATGGATATCTTTCAGCCCTATGGGGTGGACGTATCCAGTGCCCTGGAGCAAGGTAGACAGAAGCAGGCAGGATTAATCAGAGAATTTTTACAGGAAGCAGGCAAGCTATGAGAGATTATTTGGCAGAGATTGTGGAGGCAAAGGGAGCTGTGGTAGAAGCAGCCAAAAAGGAATTGCCTCTCTATGAGGTACAGCGGCTGGCTAAACAGCATGTAGGCAGCTTCGCCATGAGCTACAGGTTTCGGCAGAATAAATGGAATCTCATTGCTGAGTGCAAGCTTCAGTCTCCATCCAAAGGAAATTTTGGCCACAACCACAGTGTAGCGGAGCTGGCCCAGATATATGAAAAGGCCGGAGCAGCCATGCTTTCTGTTCATACGGATGACCATTTCCTGGGAAAAAACGAAGATGTAACCATGGTAAAGAAATTGGTCAGCATCCCGGTGCTGCGAAAGGAATTTATCATAGACAAATACCAGATATACGAGTCCAGGATGCTGGGGGCGGATGCCATCCTGCTGATAGCCAGGATTTTGACTCCCGCCCAGCTGAAGGAATATCTTTACACAGCCTGGAGCCTGGGCATGGATGCCCTGGTAGAGGTACATGATGAAGAAGATATGGCGGCAGCTTTGGCTACTCAGGCCAGGTTTATCGGCATCAACAACAGGAACTTGAAATACTTCAAAACCACCATTCAGAATACACTGGATTTATTGCCGGTGGCAGACCGCAGCAGGGTGCTTATCAGCGAAAGCGGTATTCATACACTGGAAGAGGCAAGGCTTTTGCATGATGCAGGCCTTCAGGGAATATTGGTGGGAGAGGGGCTTTCCACAGCTGAGGATGTGGCAGCCCAGACTAGAAGCTTTGTAAATATGGATTAAGAGATATAGATTTGGAGGATTTAGCCATGACAGTTGAGAACAAGAAGGGCAGATTTGGAAAATTCGGTGGCCAGTATGTGCCGGAGATTGTAATGCCGGTGCTAAAGGAGCTAGAGGCTGCCTATGAAAAATACAGACAGGATCCAGAATTTTTGGCAGATTTGCGTAAATACTATGTGGAGTACGCCGGCCGTCCAACTCTCCTGTACTATGCAGAGAAGCTGACAGAGCACTACGGCAAGGCAAAGATTTACCTGAAGCGTGAGGATTTGCTCCATACTGGTGCCCATAAAATCAACAACGCCTTGGGACAGGCTCTCCTGGCCAAGCGTATGGGCAAGGATCAGGTTATTGCCGAAACCGGTGCTGGCCAGCACGGCGTAGCCACTGCCACCGTAGCCGCCCTCTTTGGCATGAAGTGCAAGGTATTTATGGGAGCTGTGGACATTGAGCGGCAGAAGCTGAATGTTTTCAAAATGAAGCTCCTAGGAGCTGAGGTAGTGCCTGTTACCACCGGTACCGGTACCCTGAAGGATGCCACCAGCGAGGCTATCCGCTACTGGGCTGCCCATATTAACGATACTCACTACATCATCGGTTCTGCTGTAGGCCCACATCCATATCCAACCATGGTAAGGGATTTTCAGTCTGTTATCGGCCATGAGATCCGCCAGCAGCTGAAGGAAGAAACTGGCGGCCGTCTGGATTATCTCCTGGCCTGTGTGGGGGGCGGCTCCAATGCCATCGGTACCTTCTATGAGTTCAAGGACGATTCTCAGGTGCATAAATTTGGCGTAGAGGCAGCAGGCCGTGGCCCAGCCATCGGAGACAATGCCCAGACCCTCTCAAACCCAGCCAGCCGCCCAGGTGTCCTTCATGGTGCCTATAGCTATCTGGCTCAGGATGACGACGGACAGGTCATCGAGGTGTATTCCATTTCTGCTGGCCTGGACTACCCAGGGGTAGGCCCGGAGCATTCCATGTTCCACGAAAATGGCACTGTAAAATATGTAGGTATCAACGATAAGGAAGCACTGGATGCCTTCCAGCTTCTGAGCCGCCTAGAGGGAATTATCCCGGCGGTAGAAAGCTCCCACGCTCTGGCATATCTGGAAAAGCTTATGCCGGAGACCAAGGAGGACGAAGTGGTTGTTGTCACCCTGTCTGGCCGTGGAGACAAGGATGTACAGCAGGTAGCAAAGGCACTGGGAGAGGAGATAGAATAATGACTCGTGTAGAAAATAAATTTGCAGAACTGAAAAAAGCAGGCAAGAAGGGCCTGATTATCTATATTACCGCTGGTATTCCTGATGCTGAGGCAACGGCCCAGCTGGTGCTGGAGGCAGAAAAGGCAGGAGCAGACATGGTGGAGCTGGGGATACCATTCTCCGACCCTATGGCTGACGGCCCTGTTATCCAGAGTGCTTCTTATCAGGCTATCCAGAAGGGCATGAGGCTCTCTAAGGTGCTGGATATCGTCAGGGAAATCCGCAAGTCCTCCCAGATTCCTCTGGTGGGCATGGGCTATATCAACAATATGCTAAACTACGGCTTTGACAAGCTGGCTAAGGATGCCAAGGAAGCTGGCTTGGATGGCTTTATCATCCCTGATGTGCCTCATGAGGAATCCGCAGAGATGAAAGAGGCCTGCAAAGCCAATGACCTGCATCTGGTGGAGTTTGTTACCCCAGGCACCACCGATGAGCGTATGGGAGAAACCTGTACCACTGCCGATGGCTTTATCTACTGCGTATCCATCAACGGCGTTACCGGCGTGAGGAAAATCGACTACAGCCCAATCAACAATGTTATCAGCCATGTAAAGAAGCAGACTGCTACCCCATGTGCCGTAGGCTTTGGTATCGGCAGCCCTGAGGCAGCAGTAGAGGCAGCTAGGGAGGCAGATGCTGTTATCGTAGGCTCTGCTGTGGTAAAGCGTATCATGGAGGGCAATGTGCCAGAAGCTATGGAGCTTGTTGGCAGCATGCGTCAGGCTCTGGATAAGAACTATCAGAAATAAAATTTAGGCAGGTGAAAAAAATGAAGCTGACTCCTTCAAGAGAAGAATTCAAAAAACTGTCCCAGACCGCCAATCTGGTGGCAGTCAGCACGCAGATAGATACGGATTTAGATACCCCTGTATCCATGTACTACAAGCTGGTAGGCGAGGCAAAGGGCTTCCTGTTGGAGTCTGTAGATGCCCATCAGAAATTTGGCCGTTTTTCCTTTATTGGGGCAGAGCCTTTTATTAACCTTCAGATATACAAGAACCGTTTGATGATTCAGGAAGAGGATCAGATGAAGGCCCTAGATGGTACCCCTGTGGAAACCATGAACAAATATCTGGCTGGGTTCAAGGCGGTGCTGGGCAACCAGCAGCTGCCTCTGGCCAATGGCGGTGCCGTAGGGTATTTTTGCTACGAAACCGCAGCGGTATTTGACCGCATCAGAGGGTTGGAAGTAGGCGAGGAAGAGCTACTAGGGCAGTTTATGATCTGCAGGGTGCTGATGGTCTTTGACCAGCAGAAAAACGCTTCTCAGCTGATTTACCTGGCCGATGCCCGCCATGCTGAGGATTTGGACGAGCTGTACGACCAGGTGGAGCACCGCATGGAGGAATTGGTGGACAAGCTTTATTCACCTATCCAGTACAAGCTGCAGAAAACTGCACCTAGGAAGGATAAGCTGGATTTTCTGGCAAAATACGGAGAGCTGCCAGAGGATTTCGTAAAAACCATTGCCGCCTGCAAGGAATATATTAATGCAGGAGATATTTTCCAGGTAGTGCCATCCAGACAGTTTAAGACCAAGCTTACCAAGCCTGCCTTTCATTTTTACCGCCGTCTGCGTCAGGTAAATCCTTCTCCATATATGTTTTACCTGAATTTTGGCAAGAAAAAATTCGTGGCAGCTTCTCCTGAGATGCTGGTAAAGGTGGCAGGGGAGTATGTCTATACCTATCCTATCGCCGGCACTCGCCGTCGGGGACAGAGTGAGGCAGAGGATGTGGCTCTGGAAGCAGAGCTAAAGGCAGATATCAAGGAATGTGCAGAGCATTCCATGTTGGTTGACTTGGCTAGAAACGATATTGGCCGCATTAGCGATGCAGGCTCTGTGGTAGTAACCAAGCTGCGGCAGGTAGAGAGGTTCTCCCATGTGATGCACATGGTATCTGAGGTGCGGGGCAATCTGAAAAAGGGCTATACCCCTATGGATGTGCTAAAGGCTTGCTTCCCGGCAGGAACCGTCAGCGGTGCACCAAAGCTGAGGGCTATGGAGATTATCAACGAGCTGGAGCCAGTAAAGCGGGGGCCTTATGCCGGCACTGTAGGCTATATGGATTTTGATGGCAATATGGATATGTGCATTACCCTGAGGACTATGTTTATTGACGGAGATACAGGCTATATCCAGTCGGGAGCCGGCATCGTCTATGATTCCAAGGCGGACTTTGAGTACAAGGAAATCCTGCAAAAGTCCAAGGCAATGTTTACTGTGGTAGAGGAGGTGGAGAACGATGTTGTTGCTTTTAGATAATTATGACTCCTTTACCTACAATGTATATCAGCTATTGTCCTCCCTGGGGGCACAGGTGGAGGTTATCCGCAATGATAAAATCACCGTACAGGAGGTAGAAAGCCGGGGCTATGAGGGCATCGTCATTTCCCCAGGGCCAGGGGTGCCGGCAGAAGCAGGCATCACCGAGGAGCTCATTGACTACATGAAGGGCAAGGTACCGATCCTAGGCATCTGTCTAGGGCATCAGGCCATCGGAGAAGTATTCGGTGGAAAGGTTGTCCGGGCGGGAGAAATCGTCCATGGCAAAACATCGCTGTTAAAGCATGTAGCAACGGGCATTTACGAAGGTCTGCCACAGGACATAGAAATCGGCAGATACCACTCCCTCATAGTAGACAGAGATACCCTGCCGGACTGCCTAGAAATCACTTCTCAGCTAGAAAACGGCATGATCATGGGGCTGAAGCACAAGGAATACAACATCCAAGGCGTACAGTTCCACCCAGAATCCATTTTAACCCCAGAAGGGCCTGAGATGATGCAGAACTTTTTAAAAGGTATTCGTTAGACATGGGAGCAAAAATTTGACTTAGAATAATCTAAGAGTTATAATAGGTATACAAAAAGGTGCTACCGATAGACGGTTAGCCCCAATAGATGGTTGAAAATGACCGCCTAAGTTGGAAGCTGGGGGCGGTTATTTTCTTTTATGAATATCTTTGCCAATCTGATAGCCTAAGCTGATACAGGCGATGGTCAAGGCAATAGCCCCTACAATAAATCCTGCAATTTCAAATGACACAGTATCACGCTCCCTCCTCAAAAGATAGCCGCTTAAGCCTACGGCTTCATATCTTGGAGGGTAAGAATCCCTCCAAGGAAAAACTCAGAGGGCTAACCGCCTACCGTTATGGTAGCACCAATGGTATTATAGCATAGATTTGCGGCATTTGCTATTCTTGGTTTATTTGAAAATCTTTTCGCAACAAGAAAACATCCCCCTATCATGAAGGACTATAATTAAATCATCAAGAGAACCTGAGAAAAAATAGGCGATGATTTAAAGTTAGAAATTCATTATAGGGGGAATTTTTTGTGATATTGGTAATAAATCTAAATGCATCTGTAGATAAAAGATACCGCATGGCGGATTTAATAAAAGGCCAGGTAATGCGTGCCAGTGAAGTGGACAACACACCTGGGGGCAAGGGCATCCATGTAGCCAACGTAGCCACCATCCTTGGTGAGGACTGCATTGCCACCGGCTATCTGGGAGGCAAAAGCGGCGAGTTTATCAGTGAAAAGCTGCAGGACTATGGCATCAAGCAGGATTTTGTCCAGGTAGCAGGAGAGACCCGTTCCTGCCTTGCCATCATTACCGATGATGGGGGACAGACTGAGATTCTAGAGCCAGGCCCGGTGGTAACTGCCGAGGAGCAGGAGGCATTTATTGCCAAGTACAAGGAGCTTTTGTCCAAGGCTACAGTGGTAGCAGCCTCTGGCAGCATGCCAAAGGGACTGCCAAAGGATTTCTATGGCAAGCTCATTGAGATGGCCAGGGAAGTCAAGAAGCCGTTCTTGCTGGATACCAGCGGAGATGCTCTGATTGAAGGCATCAAGGCCAAGCCTTATTTTGTAAAGCCAAATAACGATGAAATCAAGGCTCTGATTAATACAGAAATCAAGAGTGAGGAAGATATTGTCAATGTTCTTCAGAAATTCATGGAGGAGGGCATCAAGCTGCCTGTAGTATCCCTGGGTGCAGCAGGTTCCATGGCTGGCTACAACCAGCATATCTACAAGATTACCGTGCCAAAGATCCAGTGCAAGAATCCAGTTGGCTCCGGTGATTCCTTTGTTGCCGGCATTGCTGTAGGCATTGAGAGGGGCATGTCCATTGAGGATATTCTTGCCCTGGGTGCGTCCTGTGGTACCGCCAACGCTATGGAGGACGAAAGCGGCTTTGTCCAGAAGTCCGTGGTAGAGGAGCTTTTTCCACGGATCAAGATTCAGCAGGTCGTATAAAGAAGTCGTATTAAACAAATAAATCTCAAAAATACCCTCCGGTGCTGTAGTGGGCTGCTGGAGGGTTTTGCATTGTAGAAGTAACTTAATTTTATTGCACGACTGTATAATTAATGCTAAAATAGTAGCGGAATAAGTATAATTTATCCTTAAAGGAGGATATACATGTTTGATTTAAAACCGAAGAAAAAAAGCAATGAGTTTTTTGTGTTGTTCGAAGCAAGTGCCGACTATTTCTATCAGGGTGCCTTGCTGTTGGACGAGGTTATGATGGATCACCGCAAGGCTGATGTAAAGGTCAAGGAGATCAATGAAATTGAGCATCAGGCAGACAAGGTCAATGATGAGATCATCGACAAGCTGAACCAGACCTTTATTACCCCTATTGACCGTGAGGATATCTATGCCATTGCCAACGGCATGGACGATGGTGTTGACCAGCTTCAGGGCATGTTGCAGCGTATCGTTATCTATCATACCGGCGAGGCTCGCGAGGGTGCTCTGCGTCTTACCAAGCTTTTGATTGAGTCCACTGCTGAGATTAAAAGGGCTACAACCTTGCTTCATTCCATTACCAAGAATCAGGAGGAGCTTTTGCGGATTGCCAGCAAGATCGACAAGCTGGAAAGCGAGGGCGACCATGTATTCCGCGGCGAGTTGGCTTATCTCTTTGAGTATGTAAAGGATCCTATTGAGCTGATTAAATGGAAGGATCTGCTGGAGGGACTGGAGGATACTCTGGATCATTGCGAGCGGATGGCAGATTTGTTAAAAGGTGTGGTAATGAAGTATGCTTGATATTCATCCTTTTATAATTATCGTTGTAGTCCTGGCTCTGATCTTCGACTTTATCAACGGTTTCCACGATACAGCCAATGCTATTGCCACTTCCGTATCCACTAGGGCGATTTCCCCAAGCAAGGCCATTATGATGGCGGCTGTGCTGAACTTCCTGGGAGCCATGATTAGTACCGGTGTAGCCAAGACCATTGGCGGAGACATTGTAGTGGGCCATATTGAGCAGCCTATTATTATCGCCTCCTTGGTAGGTGCTATTTTCTGGAATCTCTTTACCTGGAAGATTGGTCTGCCTAGTTCATCTTCCCATGCTTTGGTAGGTGGTATGATAGGCGGCGTCCTTATGTCTGATATGGGACTGGCGGGGCTAAATTTCGCAGGTATTGGCAAGATTGTCATTGCCTTGGTTACTTCTCCAATCCTGGGCATGGTTATGGGCTATATTATCATGACCATTCTTTTTAGGGTTTTTGAGAATTCCAGCCCATCCAAACTGAATCATAGGTTCAAGAAAATGCAGATTCTCACCGCTGCTACCATGGCATTTTCCCATGGTTCCAACGATGCCCAGAAGTCCATGGGTATTATTACCCTGGCCCTGGTATCTGGCGGCGTGCTGACGGAGTTTGAGGTTCCTACCATTGTCAAGGTATTGGCGGCAACGGCTATGGCTGTTGGTACATCTGTAGGCGGCTGGAGCATTATCAAGACCGTCGGGGGCAAGATCTTCAAGCTGGAGCCGGTAAATGGCTTTGCGGCGGATCTGAACTCTTCCATTACTATCTTTACGGCAACCATGCTGCATTTGCCTGTCAGCACTACCCATGTGGTTTCCGGTTCCATCATGGGCGTTGGTGCAGCCAAGCGTATCCACGCAGTACGTTGGGGCGTAGCCAAGCAGATGGTTATGGCCTGGGTGCTGACCATTCCGTGTACAGCGGTTATGGGAGCATTGTCATATATGATTGTGATGGCGATTTTCGAATAGAATATTGAATCCCTGCAGGAGAGCTGGACTCTCCTGTATTTTTTTGTAATTTTTAAAGGCTTTTGGCAATGTTTGTCGAATTGTATACGTAACAAAACTTTGAGCGAGGAGGTGGCGTTATGTCATTTGAGAAAACCTTGGAGGCCAGCCAGGAGTGGGCCAGGATCTTGCATTGCTCCTATATAACGGATTTGAACGAGATTATTGATCATGGGGATATTGGAGAGCTTA
>CAVFWX010000020.1:0-20114 GCA_963626225.1 Anaerotignum sp. | reverse complement strand
GGCTGCAAAGGATCTATATATTCATATAACCCATCCAAATTTCCTCTTCTATCTCAGCAAGGTAATGCCCCCAACTTTCTTTGCCAGTGTTATACCTCCCACCTTTTGGGCCGGTTCAGCCTCTGCCTTTGGCATCTGTGTTATCTGACCTACGCTACTGCTTTTGATTGGATTTTTCTTGGCCTTGGTTACGCTGCCTACCTTTTTACTGACCTCTGCCTTAGTAATATTGCCTACCCTTTTCTTGGTTGGGGTTTTGATATTGAAGCTATCCTTCACCGGCATAAGATTTTTGCCATCGGTTTCACAGCCATAACTGACCGCATAGCTTTTGGTATAATATTCCCGCTGGCCATTTTCCTTGCTGCAGAACATAACTACAATATATGCCTTGCCCCCTGCATACTCCTTATCTACTACCACCGCATAGAACCGTATCAGTTCATCACGCTTTACAGAGCTTTTTACTTGTGGACGATTTCTTACAACTGGCTGCAAGGCATTGGCCGCAATGGATTCAATACCATCTGCACTTATTGCTCGCAGACAATGGGCATATTTTGCCACATATTCTTCATCAGCCACATCAGCACTAACACCCACGCGGCCATAAAAGGCATATATCGTACCCACATCATAGTAATCTAATGGATAGGATGAATTGTAGCTTGCATAATTTTCCATGTTTTCTGCTCCTTCTCTTATTTTATGGTGTACTGTCTCTGAGACAATGGTATCTCATCAATCCAGCGTTTTTTGCCAATATCATACAGGGTCACTGTCAACATTCCTGTTTTCTTGTCTATCTGCATATATATACTATACTGCATGCTGCCCGGATTGGGGATATTTATTGTTCCTAGCTTATGCAGCCCTGTAAGGTTCTGCTGATAAACCAACACCTCTACGGCTGGAACCATACGATCCTTGCAGACCACATCCTGGTATTTGCCATACTTTGTAATCTTATCAAACATGGTATCCTTTACAGGCATGCCTTTTTCTATAATGGTTATCAACTGATTTGTTTCCGTATCCCATACGCCATAATCGCTGTCCACTACATCCTCAATCTGGCTTTCCTCCCTACAGCCTATAGCAGCAAGGCCTCTAACGATGCTGGTCAGTACCTCGCTCTCACTAGCACTGCTTTTACGGCGTTTGATGGTCTGTACAACACTGTCATTCTTCGGCAACTTGGCAGATACCCTGCTGCTACCAAATCTATCCATCAAAATTTCCTGTACTGCAGGTATCATTGCGGATCCTCCTGCCAGGATTACATGGTCAATCTCATATACATCCTCTATATGGGCTTTTTCCAAGCAGCTATCTACCAAACTATCAATATCATCCAGTATGCCGTCAATAGCTTTTACAAAATCATCCCTGTAAAAGGTCATTTCCGGCACAATCACTCCTCTGCCAATAAAGGAAAATTTACATTTCTGCCCCTTGGAAAGCTCACATTTGCACTCCTCCAGCTTATTTATAAAGCTTATACCATTGGGATCATTATGCAGTTCATCCCAAAATTCCTCTGGTTCGATGTTCCTTCTACTCCCAAAGATTTTAGCCAATTTACGAGTTCCATATTTGGACTCTGAGCAAAAGCTATGTATGAAAAACATCTTGTTCAGCATCTCTCCGCCCAAGGTCTTTCTTTCCTTAGCCAATGTCTCATGAGGATTGAATTTGCCATTTCTAGACTGTCCTTTCAGCTTCACCACTGCTACATCCAGCGTACCACCGCCAAAATCAAATACCATGATATTTTTATCCTGCTCCAGCCCCAGTCCATAATGAACTGCTACTGCAATAGGCTCTGAGACGAATTCTGTCTTGGCTGTGGCTTCCTTTAAATTTTTATAATACCCAGCCTTGACCAGTGCCTCTCGCAAAATATTTTTCTGTATATCTCCGTATTCTACCGGCACGCCCATAACCACGCCGGACATATCTATTTCCAGCTCATCTGCCATTTTTTCAGCCTTGAGTCTAAGCTGCTTCAGAATTTCTGCTATAAGCACACTCCCCTTGAAGGTTCTATTCCCTATAGCATATTCTAGCTTATCTCCCTGATTCTCCAAATCCAGCTTGATTCTTTTGATAAATTGCTGCTTTTTCTTTGTACCAGCAGATTGGTTATATTGCAATACCGCCTCTGCCCCGGCATAAACTTTGCCATCCTGCTCTATCAGCACTACTGATGGTATTGTAACCCGGGGATTCGTATCCTTTACATCCACCACTATGGTATGTTCATTGTCATCATCTCCAATAAAACACATGGCAATTGATGAATTTGTTGTGCCAAAGTCTATGCCGTATTTATAAATCATCTCTGTTCACCTCATTAATTTTCCCGCTATGTAAATTATGCTTTTGAGTAATCATCTGTTTGTTAAAATTCTGATCATCAGAATTTACTTTCCTAGACATTGATACCTTTATACCTTTCGGAGTATACACCCTAGCCAACTGCCTAACTTCTTTCCCATCTTCATTTTGATATCTAAATCCCATGGTACTTAATCTTACACGCTCAATATCTTTTGACATCGGCCTTACATGACATTTTTTTGAAAATGGTATTGAATTTTGGCTTTGCCAATCTTCTGGTTTCGCCAGCGAATATAGGCCCACATTTTCCAACCCTTCCCTTAACGAGACTAATATTTCTGCCAAATGAGTCCCCACTTTGTCCCACGGTATAAAGTCCTTGTTTATTCTCAGATTAATTGCCAAATCTTCTAGGTTTTCTATTGGCTGATATATAGCACTAAATAGTTCCTGACTGCGAGCCCTCTCCCCTCGTTCTAATCTATTGATATCACGCCGGAGCATCAAGTGCTTTTGGGCCAAGCCATCCAACAACGTCATAAGCACTGCTCTATGGCTAGCAATACCTAACGACAATAACTCTCTAGCTACCTGAAACCCAGAGAATTTTCTATCCACAGCTTCATAATCAAGTAATTCCTTTACAAACAGTTTTGCATTGTCCTCAAGCCTAGCAAGAATACCAGCTATAATCTTGATAACATCCGTATTCTCCGTCACTTCCGACAACCTCTGAAAAATACTCTGCCAAATTTTTTCATCTTTTATATATGCCCATGCATCAATATCCCTACCAGTATGGTTTTTATGGGTATTTTCCAATTCTATTTGAAGTAAGATATCCACTAATAACTCTATTATCTCAGAATTTGCTTCCTCACCACTTGTTATTAGCTTGACAAGATAATCATTTACATTCCTGCCATGTTTTAGCAAAAATGTATTTATAGACTTATTGGATAACTTCAAGCTGCCCTTTTCATACAATTTAATCAGTATTAGTATTCTATAGCCTTCATAAGCATTGCTGGCTAAAATCTGAAGCATATAACCAATAGTCTCATCATCGAGATTTTTATATTTTTCTGAAATACTCCCTGTACCTATAAACTCACTCAAGAAAGTTTCTATTTCTTTTTTATCAATAGCTACACATGTGCTTTTATATCTTGCTTGCCGTACAGCACTATTCCCATCTTCTGCCATAACATTATCAATGTATTCTCTATATGGTTTCATCGACTGTATATTATAATCTAACCCTTTCAAGCTCTGCTTAACATCATCCAGTTCTTGCTGTTTCTTTATTAACTCCTCAGGCTTTTCTATTCTTCCATTTTTTATATCTTCTATTTCTCGCTCTGAAGCATGTTTTTGTACTATTCTCTTATGTTCAGCAATCACCTTAGATTTCTTATGTCTTAGAAAATTATATTCATTATCCAAGCCTAGAAAATATCCTTTTATTTTTCTAAGTATGCTCATATCTGCCCAAGCAACTATGGAATTTTTTAAGTTCATAGGATTTTTCAATTCCTGTAGCAAAGCCCCTATTTCCTCATCAGCTATATCTGAATATAACTTTTTCATATACGGAAACTCTTCTGATGGTAGTTTATCCGATAAACATACCAGCTTTACCAGTTCAGGGCATGGATATGCCAGCAGCCTATCAACAATATCTGGCTGCTGCTCCAGTTCCTTAAACCCCGCTAGATTTTTATATTCCTCTGCAGGCAAATCAAAATTTTCATTCAGCTCCTGCAAACATTCCTTTACGTCCATGTTAATTCCTTTCATAGCAATTCAAGCAATATCTTACGCCCTTATATAATGGTCTGCCACAATTACAACAGTTCTTTTCTCCCTGTTTAGCCAAGCCCTCCGTTTGTAGATACTCTGCCAATACCTTCTTAGGAGCTTGGCCTTCCTTCACTGCCCCTTGGTCTAGCAGCAAATTACCTAGATCGTATATTGTGTTCCTGCACTGAGCCGTATTCAGCAATGTTCCACCTTGTCCCAGGCACATAATGACTGATTTTATCACCAATCCCAAAATTTCATTTTCTATCTCAACAGGTTCTATACTTTCCTGACTTCTATTTTTATTGCCTAGCTTCTGCAGGATTTCCTGCCTAAGCTCACAGGCTCCATAGTAAGATTTTTGCATTTCCTCACGAAGCTGTTCAAATATTTCTTGCACCAATGTGGATTTCAACCTACTGCCATTGCATATAAACAGGATATATTTTTCCCCAGCCAGATAGCCGTTTATGAGCCTCTCCAAATCTCCCAGCTTAGAAAGTAGCCTTTGCCTTATCAGCTTTTTCTCCTGCTTTTCATGGTTTGCAGAATACGCCTGCAAATCTGCTTCAATGCTCGCTAGGCAATCTCTTTTTCGAAAATATCTCCCTATAGGAATACATGGATCAAAGCCATCCAGCCGTTCCCTGTTTTCCTCCAAATAATCAGATATTAGACCCATAATTCCCCCTATACAAAAGAGCTGCTGCCTGATATACAGTACAGCAGCCCGCTCTTACAATGGCAGATGCACAGATATAGCCTCTCCCACGGTAAACAATACTCCTTTTAAGGACTTTCGTGCCATGGATTGGCTTCCTACAAAAAAGTAATCCGTCTCATCTTCCCTGACACCAGTATATTTATCTTTGAATAATTCCTGCTCCGTCCTTAGGTCTACAATACGCAATCCCATGGTGGCTGTCATTTTCTTGCGATGCCATATGACGTTGAAGCCTTCTGCCTGCTTAAAAGGCAGAAGCTCCACATATACTAGGTAATCTCCAGGGATTTCACCAGCCTCCATAAGAAACTGAGTTATGTCCTTATCGTAGTTGCTTTCCCGGACAAAAGGCTTTGCATAAAGCTTCTCATCCAGCACCTGATACAGTCCATCAACCTTTCTATGGAGATACTGCCTAGTTATTTCATCCAGTCTTTCCTCTTGATCCCGCCCAGATTGATTGTTGAATACCACCAGTACCCTGCTCTTAGCCTTGGCAGCCTCAGCATGCCCCACAAAGACAGGCAATATCATAAGCAGCATCATTATAACGGGCAGCATCCTGCCTAGCCTAACCATCATTCTCCCTGATTGACAGATTTGGTCTTTGGCAGACGAACCTGTATCTCGGAAAGAATCTTTTCGCCAGCACTGTCTATGGCCTTCAGTGCTACAGACTTGTTACCAATCCCGCCAATCATGGAGCTGTCGGAGGCTTTTTCTGTAAATGTGCCATTAAAAATATACCTGCCTGTCCCCATATTAATCAACTTGAATGGAATAGCTGTAGTAACATCCTTACCTACGCTAAAGAAACTTATTTTATCCCTAGCCACAAAAGGCTGGATTTCCAAATATAGGCAATAATCTATGTCCTCACCCTCAAAGGCCGCAATAATATCCGCCCTTTCAGCCATAGAAATATCCATATACCCCATTTTATTCAGCTTTTCCATGTATGGAGCTCCATCTACCAGCTCATATACATCTTCTGGCATAGCCTGATTGAGATACTTGAAGATTTCCTTGTCTACCTCGTCATCATATGTGCTTTTGGCATTATTCACATACATAACAACTACCTTAGGCAGCGTAGACTTCTGCTCTATAACGGCATCCTTATTATTCTCCTTCAGTAGTTCTGCAATCCTGGTCTTTATGTTATCCTGCTGTGGCTGAGCTTCCATCTCTGCATTTCTGATACGGTTCACTAGATTATCCTGTACCTGGCTTTCGTGAATCTCCGCCGCCATGGCGTTAGAACCTATCAGCAACATACAAGCAACGGCACTAGCTACAAACTGTTTTTTCATTATAAATCCCTCTTTCGCATTTGAATGTATTCTCCATTGATGTATCTTATTATAATACATCTGCCCCCCCGCACAAGACAGCAGTATAAATTTTCAACATATTCAAAACTCGTATTAGAAAATCTAACGCTTGCTTTTTCCTATATCTACACCCCCAACTCCGCAACATTATTCACTCAAAAAAAATTTAAGTTTTTCTAAAAAAGCACTTGCATTATCCATTTCATTATGCTATTATATTTCTTGTTCACGGCGCGTTGGTCAAGTGGTTAAGACTCCGCCCTCTCACGGCGGCTTCAAGGGTTCGAATCCCTTACGCGTCACCATGAATATTCAGCCTGAAGCGAAAGCTTCGGGCTTTTTGTTTTTTTATACATGGGATGGCTTGTACGCATCAGCCGCTTTCCTGCAAAAAAATCTCCTGAGCAGTATTTTCACACCGCCCAGGAGATTTTTCTTTACATATTCTTTTGCAGCTTCAGCACCTTCTGGCGGAAATCCTCCAGCTTATCAATATATGTTTCTATGATAACCTGGCAGTATTTTTCCACCACCGCCCCGTCATAGTCATGAGCCAGCTGGTTGCGCACTTTTAGCATATCCAGCCAGCAGTCATCATCTATGAGCTTTGCCTTGAAGGCATTCCGCAGCACCTCTCTAGGAGAGCCTGCCACAAAGTCTGTCATGGCATAATACTGCACCATAATATCCTTCATTACTTTCCATGCCAAGTCAAAGGTAATAGAAAACTTGGCACTGGTGCCACTTAGCACAAAGGAATCCGTCAAATCCCTCGTCCTGGCCTCTGTCAGACTGGCCAGCGAATTTTGATAGGATTCAAACCGCCTTGTAAATTTCTCGTCCATATTGCCTGATATCCTCCAGCAGCAGCTCATTGCTGCATTCATCCAAGGAAAGCACATCCACCGTATACAGAGTAGGAATATCTGCTATTTCTTCCTGCAGGGCATCTATATCCTTTACGCCGCTAACAGCTATGTCAATGTCGCTTTCCTTCCTGGCGGTTCCTTTGCTGCGGGAGCCAAAGAGCACCACCTGGGAGGCATGATGCTGCCGGCATATCCTTACAACCTCTGCCAGGATTTCTTCAATAGTCACAGCCATGCCTCCTTTCTGCTTGTGCTATCATTTAATTGCTGGTGGTTGGAATGGCGTAGATTACCTCGTCATTGAGGGTCTGGATATATAGCTCTGTTCCCTCTGGCAGGTCAATATTCTTGCCGTTGACAAAGGCACCACCAATGATACCGATAGGTCCCAACACCAGCATGCCTGCCAGGCTGGCTCCAGCAGCCATGCCCAGCTGCTCCATGCTCTGCTTGGACTCCTCACCCAGGATAATATCCAGCTGACGGCCATCTACGGCGGTCAGATACTTGAAATCCATTTCGATTTCTGCATTGCGGCCAAAGTTCTTGGCCTGAGAAACCTTGGTTACCACAGCCTCACCAGCAGCTCCCTTGGTAAAGAGCAGCATACCATCCTCAACCACATCCTCTGCAGCCTGGATGCGTATTACATCTCCTGCCTTCAAATTCTTGGCATTGACCCTGTCCACCAAGGCAATCTTGGCCAGGGTATTGGCAGGCACATTGGTCTGCACCAGCGGAATGGTCTTGGAGCCAAAGGCAAACTGGGACAAAGCCTCTACCCTGGACTTAAAGGTGCCAGTGCTGGTTTTGCCATTGACGCTGATTTCCATATCCGTAACCCGCTGCTGCATGCACTCCATGCTAACCTTGTGAGAAATGGCCCATTCAAGGGCATTCATCTGGGTCACCAGAGACGGGCTGCTGGAATTGTCATAAGTAGCATCATACAGGGCATTGATGCGGTCCATCATGCTGCCTCCTGTATGGGCTCCCTCAAAATCCTTTTCCAACTTGTTGATTCGTTCTGCCAATGCTCCTGTCTGGACGGTGCCATAAAGGGTAGTTTCCACTGCCCCCAACTTGTCCTCAGCAGTATTGGCCACATCAGCAAATGCCGTGGCGGTCATGGTAAACATGAACACGGCACACATTACCAGACTAAAAAACTTCTTTAGCATATGCAATCCTCCTAAAAATCCTCTCCACCCATAGCATTGCCACAGGTCAAACATCCACCATCTTCTATTGTTCCATATTAGTATCATACTGATATTATACTGATATTTCTCTTTAAATGCAAAGCTATATATTGTTTCTCATCGTATTCTAATTTACCTAAATTTTACTAGACAATCTTTTTGTTTTCGTTTATACTAGCGGGGAACATTAAGTTCAACTCAAAAGCACTTATATTTTTGTTTTTTCATGTGCTCGGCCAGGGTGATGCAGACCCCGGCCATTTTTTTATGCAAAAATAGCAGGCAGCAAAAAAGTGCAGGTGTGTCCCCTTGTCCTAGAGCACAACACGCTACACTTTATTTAACCTAGCAGAACATTTCGCTTCACACCATTATCTATTCTGCAAAAATTCTGCTACCTTATTCAGAGCCACTCCTGCTGCCTGGATAGTTCTCTCAATTTCCTCATCAGTATGGGCACCGGACATAAACAAGGTTTCAAACTGGCTTGGTGCCAGATAAATTCCCTGCTCTAGCATTGCCTTGAACCATACCTTGAAAGCCTCCTGATCTGCTGCTGCAGAAGTTTCATAATCCACAACCTCCACAGGACTGAAGAAGAAACCAAACATGGAACCAGCCTGCTGCACCTGCAGGGTTACACCGGCTTCCTTGGCTTTCTGGGCTACCCCCAGTACCAGCTTCTTGGTTTTCAGGGTCAGCACACGGCTATAGTCAGGCTCTCCTGGCTCTGGTAGAGCGGTGATTATATTCAACGTCTCCAAACCAGCTGTCATGGCCAACGGATTGCCAGAGAGGGTACCTGCCTGATATACAGGACCAGCTGGAGAAACCTGCTCCATAATATCCCTGCGGCCACCATAGGCAGCTACAGGCAGTCCGCCGCCAATAATCTTGCCCAAGCAGGTCAGGTCAGGCTTAATGGCATAGGCAGCCTGTGCTCCCCCTAATGAAGCACGGAAGCCGCACATTACTTCATCAAAAATCAGCAAGGCACCATGCTCCTTGGTTTCCTTCCGCAGCAAATCCAAGAAGCCTGGCTTTGGCAATACCAATCCCATATTGCCAGCTACCGGCTCCACAATAACAGCAGCGATTTCCTCACCCTGCTGGGCAAAGACAGCCTTGAAGGCTTCTGCATCATTGTATGGAATGGTAATGGTGTCCTGTGCCGTACCAGGAGTTACCCCAGGGCTATCCGGCACGCCAAAGGTAGCCATGCCACTACCGGCCTTTACCAGCAGGCTGTCGCTATGGCCATGATAGCAGCCGATGAACTTCACAATCTTATTGCGGCGGGTATATCCACGGGCCAATCTCAGGGCACTCATGGTAGCCTCTGTGCCGGAGTTTACCATGCGGATAACCTCAATGGATGGATATACCTCCATAACCTTCTTGGCCAGCTGGGACTCAATCAAGGTAGGTGCACCATAGCTGGTACCACGAGTAGCAGCCTCCTGGATTGCCTTTACCACCTGTGGATGAGCATGGCCCACCACCATAGGGCCCCAGGAGCCTACATAGTCAATATAGTCATTGCCATCAATATCGTAGATATGGCTACCCTCCGCCCTGGCAATAAAAGGTGGATTGCAGTCCACGCTTCTATAGGAGCGGACAGGGCTGTTTACGCCCCCCGGCATAAGATTTTTTGCTTCTGCAAAGGCAGCAGCAGATTTTTCCAAATTCAGCATCTGTTTTCCTCCTGGCTATTAGCCCTTGAGCCACTTGGCCGCATCAATAGCATGATAGGTAATGATAATATCTGATCCTGCACGCTTCATGCTGGTAAGGGTTTCCAGCACTATACGCTTCTCATCAATCCAGCCATTGGCAGCAGCTGCCTTTACCATGGAATATTCACCGCTGACATTGTAGGTAGCTACAGGATGGTTGATGGTGTCCCGCACCTGACGGACAATATCCAGATAAGCCAGTGCCGGCTTTACCATAATGATATCTGCCCCCTCTGCCAGATCCAACTCTACTTCCTTCATAGCCTCACGGCTGTTGGCAGGGTCCATCTGATAGGCACGGCGGTCCCCAAACTGGGGAGCAGAATCTGCTGCATCACGGAACGGCCCATAGTAGCCAGAAGCATACTTCACAGCATAGGACATAATGGAGGTATTAACAAAGCCATTGTCATCCAACGCCTGACGAATAGCAGCCACACGGCCATCCATCATATCAGATGGGGCAATAATATCTGCTCCCGCCTCAGCCTGGCTGACAGCAACCTTCTGCAAAAGCTTCAGAGTGGCATCATTGTCTACATAATGGCCGCAAAGCTGTCCGCAGTGGCCGTGGGAGGTGTACTGGCAAAGGCATACATCACCTACAATAACCAGCTCAGGCACCTTGGCCTTGATAGCCTGTATAGCACGCTGTACAGGGGACTTCATATCCCAGGCACTGGAGCCGATTTCGTCCTTGTACTCCGGCAGCCCAAATACCTCAACACTAGGGATACCCAAGCAGGAAATTTCCCGTGCCAGCTCCACAGCCTTGTCCACAGACAGGTGGTAGCAGCCAGGCATGCTTGGGATTTCTTCCTTGACGTTTTCCCCAGGTACCACAAAGATAGGATAAACAAAATCCTTGACGGAAATATTGGTTTCCCGCACCATGCTGCGGATATTTTCGTTGATTCTCATGCGGCGAGGACGAAGCTTCTGTTCAAAAATCTTCTCGCTCATCAAAAAGCCTCCTTTACAGCCTTGATAAGGCCATCTATTGTATATTCCTGAGCCTGTACTGTTACCTTAAGGCCGTTCTTCAGGCAGGTTTCGGCGGTAATAGGCCCGATAGCGGCAATCTTTACATTTTTCAGCAGCTCTACAGCATTATCTCCCAAAAGCTTCAGGAGATTTTTTACGGTAGAGGAGCTGGTGAAGGTAACAGCATCAATGGTGCCATTGGCCAGCTCATCTGCTAAACTGCTGCCATCAGCCTCACCGGCTACTGTTTCGTAGGCAGCAACAACTACCACATCTGCTCCCTGTCGTTTCAGTTCCTCCGGCAGGATGCTTCTGGCCTCTGCCGCCCTTGGCAATAGAACCTTATCACCCTCCTTCAGCTTGCCATACATGGAAGCCAGAATGCCTTCCGCCCGATATTCATCAGGTACTACATCTGCCTTGATGCCATGGGCAGCCAGAGCCTGTGCCGTAGCACTGCCAATAGCACAGATTTTTTTGCCACAAAGACTGCGACTGTCAAGTCCGGCTTCTGACAGGCGGTTGAAGAAATGCTCCACCCCATTGGCAGAGGTATAAATAATCCAGTCAAAATCTCCCAGCCCACCAATGGCCTTGTCCAGTGCTGCATAGCCATCAGCTGGTGGCTGGATGCGAATAGCAGGTGCCTCCAAACAATCTGCCCCCAAATCCTCCAGCCCTGCTGTCAGCTTGGAAGCCTGAGCCCTAGAACGAGTTACCAAAATCCGCTTGCCAAAGAGGGGTTTCAACTGTGGATTATCAAACCAAGCCAGCTTCTCCCGCAGCTTTACCACATTGCCTACCAAGAAGATACATGGCGGCTTAATCTGCTCCCTTTTTGCCATTTCCGCTGCCTCAGCTACAGTGGAGGTCCACACCTGCTGTTGAGCCTTGGTGCCCCAGCGGATAATTGCCACTGGGGTATCACCGCTGCGGCCGTTTTCCATCAACTTTGCCGTAATCTTTGGCAGATTGGCTACACCCATAAGGAATACTACCGTGTCTGTAGCTGTAGCCAGCTGCTGCCAGTTAATATCAGAATTATCCTTGGTTGGATCCTCGTGGCCTGTTACCACGGCAAAAGAAGCAGCAATACCCCTATGGGTAACAGGAATCCCGGCATAAGCCGGCACAGATATAGCGGAGGTTACTCCCGGCACAATCTCAAAAGGCAGATTGTTTTCCTGTAGCAGCAAAGCCTCTTCTCCGCCTCTGCCAAAAACAAAAGGATCTCCTCCCTTTAATCGTACTACGGTCTTGCCCTCCTTAGCCAAATCCACCAGCAGCTGACAAATTTTGTCCTGAGTCATGGTATGCTGGCTAGAAGCCTTGCCTACATAGATATATTCTGCATCCTGTGGTGCATACTGCAGGATCCTGGCATCTGCCAGACGGTCATAAACCACTGTATCTGCCTGCTTCAGGCAGTCACAGGCCTTCAGCGTCAACAGGCGGTAGTCTCCCGGCCCTGCACCAATAAGATAAACCTTGCCTTTCATTGCAACCTCCTAAACCTCTATACCAATGGAATGCAGAATCTCCCTGCCTCCCATATCCAGCAATTTCTCTGCCAGCTCCACACCTAGCTGACGTGCCGCAGCCATATCCTGGGCACTGCCATCAACACTATCCTTCAACAATTTCTTGCCATCCAGAGAAGCAATAATCGCTTCCACATGAATGTTGCCATTTTCTGTAGGCACTGCATAGACACCTACCGGCACCTGACAGCCTCCCTCAACGGTAGCCAAAAAGCCCCGCTCCGCCTCAGTGCAGCTGCGGGTACCACTGTGGTTCAGAAAAGCCAACAGCTGGCGAGTTTCCTCATCATCCTCACGGGATTCTATGGCCAAGGCTCCCTGTCCTACTGCCGGCAAGCACAAGGACTTAGGCAAAACCTGGCGAATCCTGTCCTGAAAGCCCAGCCTCTTTAGACCGGCACAGGCTAGAATAATGCCGTCAAAATCCTCTTCCTCCATTTTCCGCAGGCGGGTATTTACATTGCCCCGCAAATCCTCAATCTGCAGATCCGGCCGGACATGCAAAAGCTGTGCCTTGCGGCGAAGGCTGGAGGTACCTACCTTGGCACCCTGAGGCAGTTCCTGAAAGCTGTCGTATTTAGGGCTGACAAAAGCATCTCCCGGATCAGCCCTTTCGGTAATGGCTGTAATAACCAGTCCCTCCGGCACCACCACCGGCATATCCTTCAGACTGTGCACTGCAATATCTATTTCACCAGCCAGCATGGCAGTTTCCAGTTCCTTGGTAAAAAGCCCCTTGCCACCGATTTTTGCCAAAGGTGCATTGAGAATCTTGTCACCCTTGGTGGTCATCAGCCTTTTTTCTATGGTCAGCTGGGGGTATTGCTTCTGCAGCTCCCCAATCACAAAATCTGCCTGCCATAATGCCAGCTGACTACTTCTGGTACCTACCACCAGCTTGTTTTTACGCATCAGCATCTACCTCGTTTCCCATATCCTCCAGCTGGAACAATATCTCCATGGCATCCTTCATATCCTGCTCCTGGTCTGTTCCCACTGCATCGTGTACGCTGCTCATTGGTTCCCTAAGCAGCTTCCGCACCAGCATTCTGGTCATGTTTTCCACTACCCGCACATCTTCCTCTGAAAGATCCCGTAGCTTTCGCATGGCACGCTTCAGTTCCGTGCGGCGAATCTGCTCTGCCTTGGCAGAAAGCTGGCTCATAACAGGCTGCATGGAAAGATACTGATAACGCTCCAACAGAGCCCCAGCCTCCTCCTCCACAATGGCCTGAGCCGCTATAGCCTCCTGCTGCCTCTGATGGAGGTTTTCATCTACCACTGATTCCAAATCATCAATATTAAATAAATCAATGCCCGGCAAATCTCCTACTGCGGGATCCACATCCCGGGGCACCGCAATATCTATTAGCACCAGATGGGACTTATCCCTTTTTACCAACGCCTTGGCCATTTCCCTTGGACGAATCACATAATGGGGTGCTCCTGTAGAGGTTATGATAATATCCATATCCCCCATCATTTCATAGACTTCAGTCCACGGTACCGCCTTGCCCTTGAATTTCTCAGCTAGTGCCAATGCCCGCTCAATATGATGGTTAGCCACATACAGCTCTGGTGCTCCCTGGCTCATAAGGTGGGTAGCCGTCAGCTCTGCCATTTTGCCAGCACCAAATAAAAGCACCCGACAGCCGTCCACGCTGCCCAAAACATCCTTTGCCAGCTCCACTGCTGCATAGCTAACAGAAACTGCATTATAGGCAATCCGGGTCTCCGTCCGCACCCTTTTGCCTGTGGCAATAGCCCGGTGAAACAGCAAGTTCAGCATAGTGTCCGTCGCACTGTTTTCCAATGCCGTAGCATAGGCATGCTTTACCTGGCTCAATATCTGTCCCTCACCTACTACCAGTGAATCCAGGCTGGAGGACACCTGCAACAGATGGCGAATGCACTCCTCACCCCAAAATTCGTATGTATATTTCTGGCGGAACTCCCTGTCAATAGGCACGTCTGTCAGCCATTGCCAGATAGCTACTGCCGGGGCAATATCGTTCTCCAGCTCCACCACGGCATAAACCTCACTGCGGTTGCAGGTAGAAAGCACCACTGCCTCCTTTAGCCCCGCAATCTGATCCAGGCTGGAGAGCACCAGATTCATCTTGTCCGGTGCTATGCTGAATTTTTCACGAATCTCTACCGGTGCTGTGCGATGATTCAGCCCCAGCACCACCAATCTTTCTTCTGATTTCATCTTTTGCCTGTTCCAATCTATGATTTAATACTAAATTGAATATTTCCTGATTCATGGCATTCCGCCACAGCTTCTGCCTAATTGCCGTATCAGGCTCCCTACTCTGCAACTCCTGCCGTACTTCCTGCAGCCAGTCCAGAAATCTGCCGAAATCCTCGTGGTAGCGACTTTCCAAATCTAGCCGCAGCAGCCGGGCAAAGGCAGGGCTACCCCCATCTGTGGAGGCCGTCAGCTCCAAATGACCTTGCTTGATGCGAGAAGGCAGTTGAAAATCACAGTCATCTGGTGCTGTGGCACTATTTATCCATGCACCATACTCTCGACCTAGCTGGCAGATTGCGTGATTGATGTCTGCCCTGTCTGTGGCTGCAAATACCAATCGAGGCTTTGCCTTTTTCCAATCATAGGCGGTGTGATTCCCTTTGAGCCAATATATTTTGCCAGCCTCATGCAGCTCTGCGATTTCTAACAAGGCATTAGGAGCCACCACTGTAACCTCTGCCCCTTCTTCCAGCAGTCGCTGCAGCTTTCTTAAAGCTACCTTGCCCCCGCCAAAAATCACCGCCCTGCGGCCTGTCATATTCAGATTTATGGGATACATCATATCACCTGCATCCTGAAATATTTTTAAAGTCGAATAGAATTCATTTTTTAATTATAACACCTAAACTGTTCAAAGAAAATGCCCTTCTACATTTTCTTTCCTATGCGTGACCAACACAACCATTGCAAATCATGGCACAAAAAAAGCTATGACAAATCATCATAGCTTTTCAAAGCTCCCCGCCTTAGTCCAAGGACATCATATTGTGCTTCAACACATAAATCAATGCCTGGGTGCGGTCGTTTACATTCAGCTTGCGGAAAATATTGGTCAGATGGTTCTTGACGGTCTTTTCGCTGACAAAAAGTGCCTGGGCAATATCCTGATTGCTAAAGCCCTTGGCGATGCAGGCAATAACATCCAGCTCCCTAGTGGTAAGCCGTTCGTTCCGCCCTTCACGCCAAATGGTGCGAGCCTTTTCCTGAATATCATCATTAGGCTTGATATTGCCGAAAATCCGCTTCCGCAGCTCTGGCAAAATGTAGAAGCCCCCATCATCTACTGTATGGATAGCCTCCAGTAGCACACTAGGCTCCACGCCCTTCAGCAGATAGCCTCTGGCACCATTCTTCAGCAGCTCCACCACATAGTTATCATTATCATGTATGGTCAATGCAATAATCTTGGTGTGGCACTTGGCTGCTGCCAACTGCTTGCACACCTCCATACCGCTTAGCCCCGGCATATTCAAATCCAGCAAAAGTATATCCGGCTGCATCACCAAGGTCCTAGCCAGGGTTTCCTGCCCGTCCTCGGTTTCGCCGATTACCTCCACATCGCTTTCAAAATCAAGCACGCCCTTAATCCCTTGGCGAAGCAGTGCATGATCATCTGCTATTAAAACCTTTATTGACATACTTATGTCCCCCAATTTCCAAATACATCTGCTTGGAACTCATATTATATCCCTACTTCCAAGCACGTAGGCAGCTCTATTTCCTTCAAAGCTATCCTCACTGCCGACAGCCTCCTTCACGGACACAGCAACGTCCAATCTGTCAAGGTTAGTATAACATAATTTTATAAAAAATAATACTTTTTATCTATATTATTTAGCATTCTTCACTGGGTGCCGAAGTATATCAAATCGGTTTTAGATATTTAATTCCTCAATCCTTAATAACACTTGCCTTTAGAATAATGAATATCTCTGAGTTGTTCTTGCTGGTATGGATGCTCTTAAATAGGTTCCCCAATATGGGTATATCCCCTAGAAACGGCACCTTGGACATAGATTTTATTTCCTCCGAGGAAATCAGCCCACCAATGACCATGGTTTCTCCATCCTTTAGCCGTACCGTGGTATCTGCAGAACGCTTCTGGAAGCTATAGGCATTCATTTCCTCCACATACTGAGGGGAAGATACCTCCGTATGGATGCGGCTGGTAATATATCCATCCTGATTTACCATTGGGCGGCATTTGAGGATAATGCCTGCCGGACGATATTCAATGGAAGTGGTAACAGTGGAATTTGTGGTAGATACCTTAGGCACAGGTACCTCACCACCAATATTGATAACAGCCTCCTGCCCCTGAAGGGTCACAATATTCGGTCTGGACAGCACCTCTGCCTTGCCATTGGTCACTAGGGCTTCCAGGGTGGCAGAATACTGCCATTCATAAGGCCGTCCCTCCGGCCCCTTGCCAAAGCTGACAATACCCCCAGCCGTGCCAGAATTATTGAATACCGGTCTTGTAACATTGCCACTGTCATCAGTGCTGCTATTGTACTGAGGCAGGCTGGTCCAATCCCATTGGATGCCCAGCTTGCTGGCATTTTCCTTGGACATGGATACCACCTTGGTTTCTATGGAAATCTGACTGGCAGGCACATCCAGCTTTTTTACCAGCTGCCTGATGGCTTCCCCATCATCTGCCGTGCCATATACCAACAGGGAACCAGTGCTTACATCTGCCAGCACCCTGTTTTCTGGCTTAATGTTGGCATTTTCCTGGGTTGATGCGGATGCAGCCTCACTGCCTGCAGCCTTGCTGTTAGATTTCTGCTTGCTTTCTGTAGCTGAAGTCAATGCCTTGCCATTGTCGTTTCCGGCAAAATACATGGCTGCTGCCTGACGTAAATCCTCTAGGGGAGCGTACTTTACCGGTATCACATGAACCTGGGCAAAGCCTCTGTCCAAATTTCCCCTGACCGCCACAATCCAGGTACTGCCCTCCTTGGTAATGGCCAAGCCCCTGGCCCTTGCTACATTCTGTATAATCTCTGCCGGTTCCTCATCTTCCAGCTTCAAGGAAATCTGCCCCCGCACGGATTCATCCAGAATCAGATTTATATTGCCCATTCTTGCCACCGACCGCAGCAACTCCCCGATTTCCCCATTCTGCACATTCAATGACATGGCCATGCCGTTTTCTGTCTGCAACAACAGCCCCATGCCCACAATTAATCCCATGAACAGCTTTTTCCTAAACATCCCTTTGCCCCCTCATTTTTTGCAATATTACATGGCTACAGTGTCTCCTATGTTTATGATATGGCCATTTACGGCAGCCTGTTCCCCAGATACGGATTCCACCACATAGCCCTGCCAGCTTTCCCCAGCCAGCAGAAACCTGCTCTGGCCCTCCAGGGTAAGCAATGCCCCAGGTCTGCCATCAGTATCTATTATGCCCTGAAGATAAATCTGCTTCTGCTCCTTTTCCACAGTCTGTTTCACCGGCACAGATATAGGCATGCCAGAAATCTGTCCTTGGGAAGTACCACTAGCAGCAGCTCCTCCTGCCCCCTTGACATTCCCCCCTGGCACTGGATTATTTGCTGAATTTTTCCTGTTTTGCAGGCTTTCCTCCCTTGTAGGATGATTCGGCAAAAATGGATTCCGCAATGGCGACTTGTCCACTGCTTGCTCTGCTCCTGCCACCTCCAGCCTATCAACCTTCTTCCCATTGGTCTGCACCACTGCCGCTGGTTCTAGGATATTTGCCACAGCTGTTGTTTCCCCCACATCATCCTGCAGCCAGAAAAATCCCCCCAATCCACAGGCAGTCACCACTACCGCCGTCATTGCCCTGACCTGGGAGGATTCCTGCAGCCCCCTTTTCAGCTTATCTGCCAGCAAGATTATTTTGCCGCCCCATTTTTCCTGCCATGAATTCATGACAGCCTTAATCCTTTCCCCTACGCTTTCCACGTTATAACCCCCTTGCCATATCCCTGTAATGGCTTCATTATATCTTTTTTGCGACCTATACGCAAGAAATTTTATGGAATTTTTCGACTATTATATACAAATATTAATATTGATACATAATTAGAATACATTATTATATAATTATAAAATATAGTTATAACAGGTAGCGTGAATCATAATTTTTTGATAGAATATGTATACAATAAACACTCATCCAGAGCCGGAAAAGCCTCGACCCTGGACAAAAAAGGAGAAATGTATTATGGAGATGGCTTTAGGATTTATCGTATTCCTCCTGTGCCTGATTATAGGTGTAAGGTTCGGAGGACTGGGCTTGGCTGCTGTCAGCGGCATGGGCCTGGTAGTTTATGTATTTGGCTTTGGATATAAGCCAGGCGTACCGCCAAATGATGTTATGCTTACTATTCTGGCGGTAGTAACCTGTGCCGGCTTCCTGCAGACCTCTGGAGGTCTGACAGTGTTGCTGAAATATGCTGAGAAACTGCTACGCAATAATCCAAAATATGTTACTATTCTGGCACCTGTTACCACCTGGTTCCTGACCGTACTTTGCGGTACCGGCCATGTATGCTACACCATGTTCCCAATCATCTATGATGTAGCCATCAAGCAAAATATCCGCCCGGAGCGGCCTATGGCCGTATCCTCCGTAGCCGCCCAGATGGGTATCTGCGGTTCCCCGGTTTCCGTTGCCATAGTTTCTATCGTGGCATTCTTGACTACTGCCGGCGTTAATATCACCATTGCCCAGGTATTGATGGTTTCCATTCCATCTACCCTCGCCGGTGTAGTGGTAGCAGCACTTTGGTCACTTCGCCGTGGCAAGGACCTGGAAAAGGATGAGCAGTTCCAGGAATACATCAAGGATCCAGAAAATCGCAAGTATGTATATGGCTCTACCGAATCCCTGCTGGACAAGGAGCTGCCAAAGTCCTACTATCGTGCTTTGTTCATCTTCCTGGCAGGCATTGTAATCATTGCAGTTCTGGGCAACTTCCCTGAGCTGCTGCCTCACTTCTCTGCTGGTGAAGGCAAGCCTATGAAGCCGGTATCTATGACTTTGGTTATCCAGATGGTAATGCTGTGCATTGCGGCAGCCATCCTCTTTACCTGTAAGGTTGATGCCAAGAAGGTAGCTGACTCCAATGTATTCCGTGCCGGCATGGTGGCTCTGGTTTCCGTATATGGCGTAGCCTGGACTGCCAACACCCTGTTTTCCGTCCACATGGCAACCCTGAAAGAATTTTTGGGCACCTCCGTTGCTGTTTACCCTTGGGCTTATGCTATTATCGCATTCCTTACTTCCAAGCTGGTAAATTCCCAGGCAGCTGCCATTGCCATTGTTGTGCCAATGGCTCTCAGTGCCGGAGTAGAGCCTGTACTGGTTCTATCCTTCATCTCTGCCTGCTACGGCTACTTCTTCCTGCCAACCTATCCATCAGATCTGGCCTGCATCGGTTTTGACCGTTCCGGTACCACTAGGATTGGCAAGTTCATCCTGAACCACAGCTTCATGATACCAGGCCTTATCGGCGTATCCGTAGGCTGCTGCGTAGGATATGTAATCGCACATTTCATTATGT
>CAVFWX010000019.1:0-20488 GCA_963626225.1 Anaerotignum sp. | reverse complement strand
GCAGTAGTTTCTACAGTAGTAATCTCTGCATTATTGATGGCAGCCTTAACAGACTGGTGCTCATTGCTTGAGCCCAGCTTATTGACAGCCACAGCACCGCCTATGGCAGCATTGAACTTGCTGCCACTGCCAGCCACATCAACGCTGATATTTCCAGCGATAGCCTTCTGGGTAGTGGCAGAACTTGCCTCCACATTTACCTTGTTGGCCTTATTAATTTGAGTCTTTTTCTTTTTGCTATCCTGGTCAATAACAGCCTCAGTGTTGTTGGTTCCGGAATTGCCAGCAAAGGCACCGTCAATAACAGCCCCGACAGTCTCGCCACCAGTAGCTACGCCTGCAGCCACACCGATGGCATAAATCTTGCCAGCATTGTTGGCCTTCACATTCAGCTCTGTGCCTGCGGTATCATCAAGAGCATTGATGGTGCTGCCATTAATGCGGGCAGAGGTAGTATTGTTAATATCATTCTGTGCCCAGCCCATGCCCAGTGCCAGTGCCCCATTGGTGCCGCTGGCCTGTCCGGCAGAGGTAACTACCATGGACTGATTGTCTGCCTTTACATTGGTATAATTGGTTGCTATGGTAGAATCTTCCACCAGTGCCTTAGCATCGTTGTTGAGATTCTGGATAGCCACGGAGCCTGCCGCAGTAAGGCCCTTGCCGGTGGTAGCCACGGAAGCTCCCACAGCCACATCTACCATCAAGCTGTTGGTATTGGCATTGGTCTCTACAGTCTTGGCCTTGATATTGGCATTCTTGATATTGGCTGTTACATTGTTGGTAACATCGCTATAGGCCACGCTGGCAGCAGCAGTCAGGCTACCATTGCCGGAATTGCTTGCAGCCTTGGTGCTGTCGCCAGAACCAGAGTCAGAATCAGATTTTGAGCTGGAGCCGGACTTGGTAATCCCCAGTCCCAGGGCACCGGTAACCACTCGATTGCCACCCTGGTTCTGGAGAGCCATGTATTTTTCCGTGGCCCAGGCTACTACCTTGTTAACAATGCCGTCCTCGCTCTCTTCTTTTGCTTCAGCATCGTTGTTTGCAGCCTCCTGTACATCGTTGGCATCAGCATCATAGCCCTCTGCCTTGAGAGCTGCAACCTTCTGATTGTATTCCTCATCTGCTGTATCATCCAGCTTGCCATCCTTGGCCAGGACTACTACCCCGCCCTTTTTACCTTCAGCATAAATGGTGGTGCCGTCAATGGTGGCATCAATATTGTTCTTTACGGTATTGGCAGCCACAGCGGCATTGGCATTGAGATATGCTCCGCCTTCAGCTACACCAATGGAGGATGCTACACCCACCTGATCCAGCTTGGTGCCAACCTGGTTGGTAACATTGGCATTGGCCTTGCCCTCTGTACCGATCTTGCCCCCCGCAATCTTGGCATTAATATTGTTGGTGAGCTTGTTGATGGTAACAGATGCACCAGCAGCTATGGTAGTCTTGGTTTTGTCGTACGCCAAACCACCAGCAATCTGGGTGTCCATGGTAGTGGCTTGGTTGACTACCTTAAAGTCCTTGCTGGTTATTTCATTGGTATTGATATTGCTGTTTTCAATGATGGCATCTACATTGGATTTTACGTAGTTTACATCGGCAGAAGTTACGGCTGTCAGCCCTGCCGCAGCCTTCTTGCCTGTGCCTACGGACTTGCCGGTAGCCCAGACAGTGCCGTTGTTTTCAGCAGTGTTGCTTACCTCGTCAATATTGGACATGGTAACGCCGCTAATCTTGGCACGGGTAGTCTTGAGAATATCGTTGCCTGCTACGGCACCAGCCAAAGAAGCGGAGAAACCAGTGTCCCCTTCCTTGCCTACCTCAATCAAAGTAGCGGCACCGCTGGAAGCCTTGATGGTGCTGGTATCAGAGGCAGCTACCGTAACCGTGGTAGTTTCAGCATTAGATGCACCCACGATTTTTACATTGGCAACCTCAGCGATAGCATTGGTCTTTACATCGTTCCAGGAAACGCTGCCCGCAGCAGCAATATTGACGGTAGAATTTGCCTTCTTCTGCTCCTCAGTCTTTTCCTTGTCCTGAGTATCGGCATTTTCCTCGCTATCCTTAGCTATCTCGCTACCTGCTGCTGGAGCTGGATCACCATCCTGAGCTTCCTCCTTGCCCTCGCTGTTGATGGAATACTTGTCAATATCCTCCACCTTTTCGGAGCTGTCGCTGCCCTCAGATGTTTTCTCGTCACGAACCTTCAGGGTAGTACCGGAAGCATCGTCATTGCTGCTCTTATCTGCCTTTTTATCGTCCTTGGACGTGTCATCCTTCTTTTCAGCAGACTTTCCGGCAGTAACACCGGCTACGGTGCTGTTCTTTACGGTGCTTTCATTGCTGGCCTGGGCAGAGAACTCTGCCGCAGTAATAGTCCCCTGAGCTGCTGTGGTATTACTGCTGGTTACCTTGGTTTCAGATAAAAGATCATAGGAAACTACCCCTACACTGGCACCTACGGCTACATTGTCGCTCTTGTCCGTCAGGCCTGCCTTGTTAGTAAGGGTTGTGTTATTTTCTGTAGCAAGGGAAATCTTGCTGCCAGCAGTCAAATTGGCTCCGCTGTCCACCAGGACACGGGCATTGGACTCGCCACCCATATATGCCACCATGCCGTCTACGCCGCCCTTGCTGGTGGTAGTTCCGCCTACGGCACTAACGGTATTGGTAATTTCATTGGTGGACTTGGCTTCGATATGACCTGCTTCAATAGCAGCACCCTGGGCAATTTCGATCTTGCTGTTAAGGTAAGAATTCTGTACAGCTACAGTACCGCCTACAGCTACCTTGGCACCGCTGGTGGTAGTTTCTGCCTCACCCTTCTTATTTGCCTTGCCGGCTTCCAGCTTATCCTCACCCTTCAGGTTGGCAGTCATGGAAACCTTCTGACCAGCTTCGATTTTTTCGTTTTTGCCTACATAGATATTGGCATTGCTGGTGGTGTTTTCGATACCCACAGTACCAGCTGCCACAAATGGCAGATTGGTGTCCTTTTTCTCGCTGTCTTTGTCCTTCTCTTCCTTCACAGCAGAGGACATGGTGGACTGTACCACCATGGAGCCGGAGGCAGCGGCCTGATTGGCTACAGCAGCTGCCAAGGTTACAGAGCCATTTTCTGCTTTAATGGCAGTGGTGGCACTACCGGCATTTTCCAGCACGATAGCTGCATCGTTGTGCATATTTTTTACAGCCACAGCTGCTCCAACGGCAAACTTAGCTGCCGCATCGGTGTTGAGAATGGTGTTGGTGGTCTTGATATCCCCCTTGGCAATCTCCACATCAGACTTAACGGTCACATCACCGCCGGTAGCAGTGAGGCTGCCGGTCTTACCCACCTTGGCAGTGGCATTGTTGGTAAAATTGCCCACCATAACAGAGGCCCCAATATCAAAATACTGGTTCCAGCCTGTTGCCTTAGTTTGGGCATCCTCTTTCTTTTTCTCTTCCGCATCCTTGCTGCTATCGGATTTGTTCTCAGCATCCTTGGCCTGGTCAGTCTCAGAAGTGCCCTTAGCATCCTTTACGGCCTCAGAGTCGCCGCTGGTGGCAGATTTTTTGTTATCTGCATCCTTGTTGGCTCCCAAGATGCCGCTTTCCTTGTTTTTATCACTGCTATCTCCCTTGAGAAGCTCTGACAGCCCTTCAGCAGCGGAGCTGTCGCCAGGGGTAGATGAGGAGCCTGCCGGAGGTGCAGCATCAATATCAATAACATTATCGCCATCTTCCTGGCCATAGTCCTCAGTGTCAGCAGTACCACCACCTGGAGTTGGTGCTGCATCTGTGCCGCTACCGTCAACACCTGCTGTAGATTCCCCATTTGCATTGTTGTTCTGGGCTTCGTCCTTCTTGGTCTCGTCCTTCTTGGCCTCAGAGGCTTTGTCATAGGCATTGCTGGTTGTGATGTTCAGCTTGCTGACCTTGTTGGCAGCATCTGCCTCCACACTCTTGCCCTGTACTGTGCCATTTACATTTACGGTGGCATCAGTAGTGGAAGCAACAATATTCAAGGCAGTAGCTGCTGCTGCATGATTGTCTGTCACCACGTTGCCGGTAACATCCAGAGAGCTATTGGTATTGGCCTTCATAGTTACCCCGCCATTATTAGAGGTAACACTGCTGCCTTCTCCGATATTCACGGTAGCCTTGGTGGTATTGGCTACCACATTGACAACAGCATCCATATACTGGCTGCTGTCAGAGGCATTCTTTGCCTTCAAAATCTTGTTGGCAATGGTGGAGCTGTTGGTGGCATCGGCAGTAATGGTAATGCCAGTCTTATCTGCAGAAGCGTTGTTGGCTTTTACCTCACCTAATACATTTACAGTGGCATTGCTGGTGCTCTTGTTGTAAATGCTGGTGGCAATAAGATATTGGCCACTGATGGTGCTGTTCTTCTCAGTGTCCTTTTCGTCCTTCTTGGCATCCTTTACATCTGCCTGGGCAGTGATATTCAGATTATTGGTGGCGGAGCTGGTGGCAGAAATATCCACCTTGCCGGTGGACTCTACCTTGGCATTCTCGCCAATGGTAACAGTAGCATTGGCTTCGCTTTCATCCACCAGAATATTAATCTTGCCAAGGAAGTTCTTGGCCTTGTCGGAAATCTTCTTGCCGATTCCTGTTTTTTCAATGGTATCGGCCATGTTATTAGCAACAGTATTCTTTTTATCAGTAGTCTGTGATGCCTTGCTGCTATCCTGGCTGCCACTCTGGCCTGCATCCTTGCTTTCCTCAGCAGGAGCATTGAAAACATTGCCGGTAAACTTGGTGGTAGCCTTGGCAGAAATTTCCGTATCTCCACCCTTGACTGTACCATCAATATTTACAGAAGCAGTAGCCTTGGCCTCCTTCAGGTTCAACAGAGAAGCCTTGTCGGCACTGGCCTGGCTTAGGTCTACGGTCTTGGTATTCTCAGCCTTGATTTCAACCTTGTGGGTATCGGCATCTACAGTTCCCTTTTCTGCTACATTAACACTGCTTACAGCCAACAGGCTGATAGTTCCGTCCTCATTGCTAGTAAGCTGAAGCCTATTATGATTGTTAGAAAAAGTAGCCGGATCTGTTGAGCCAATATTGGTTATCTGGCTAAAGTCCATAGCACTGCGTACCAAGCCGCCATCATTTATGTTAATCTGATCCGCCATCAGCTTGACAGCTTCCTTGGCGTTAATCTGGCCTTTTACTGTTATAGTACCACTTCTATTGGCAGGCACTTCAGCTACCAAGTTCTCCACTAGATTATCCTGCTTCAAGAATGCGGTAATCTGATCTTTAGTAGCCTCAAGGATATTTGTATTCTGGCCAGAATTAACCTTCTCCATGATTTTTTTCATGTAATCTTCCGTAACAGCTGCTGTTACCAGCTGGCCAGCGTTGATAACGCCGTTGCCGGAAATTACCATGCCGCCGGTAGTGAAGAAATACAAATTACCCCCAATGGCATTATTTCTAATGGCATTGACGGTACCTGCTACATTGACTTGACCATTGACAAAGTTCAACAGGCTAGCTGCTTCTACATTACCGCCCTGTTCCTTGAAATACAAATTGGCAATATTGCCTGCATTAACTTCAAATTTTTGGAAACGGTTTATGCCCACATCTCCCTGTACCTGCTCTGCATAAACATTGGTAACATTGCCATTGGTTTCTATGCCACCAGTTGCACCAGCTACTCTTTCAATATCCGCTGCCAGGGCAATATTAGCAAAAGGATTCAGGGCAAAGGCTGCTGCCATAGCGGTGTTGAGCACCTTCTTTCCCATGGAAACCTGTCGCTGCATGCTCCTGGTATGTTTCCGTTTCGCACTCATCTTAATACCTCCATATATCAATCCCACAAGATTTATCTATTTGACTATACTTCTCTTTTACTTATAACCATTAATAGTTTATTTTATTACAGTTTACTATAAAAATGCAACTTTTTTCCTACCTAAAAAAACTCCCACCATATTTTTATGGCAGGAGTCGGCTCAGCTTATTTTTCTATGAAGATCTATGGCTATTAGCCCCAAATCTTCTTCATCAGATTACGGTACTCGCTAGTGAGATGCTGTACAATAACATCCAGAACGGTGTATACCATATCTCCATCCAGCTTATCAGCAGGAGCTGGGATTACGCTGTCCAATACCAAGTCACCGTTTGCAGCAAAGTAATACTTGAATACCTTGTAGGTGCGATTCAGCTCGTTGATGGCCTTTACCAGCTCCACCTCGTTCTCCTGCTTCAGGGCAGCGGCTGCTACCTGCACACGGATTACGGTGTAAATAGTGCTGTCTGCCAGAATCAGGGTTGGCAGCTGCTGGCCTTCTACGGCAATATTGGAACGAAATACTACGGTATTCAGCTGATCATCTGCAATCTCATCTACCTGGAAGCAGGTGATTTCCTTCTCCTCTAAATACTTCTTAAAGATTTCTGCCTTCTTGTTCATTAAATATTCTCCTTTGTACCTAGAACCTAACATCGAAATGTAATTGATGACATTAATTATACGCTAGTTTTGCAATATATTACAAGATATTTATTTTTTTTATAAAAAAGAGCCCTCCCATCTGGGAGAGCCCTTGAAGTTCTGCTATATTACCAGCTAGCCTTAGTTACGCCAGGGATGGCACCCTTGTAGCTCTGCTCTCTGAAACAAATACGGCACATATCGAACTTTCTGATATAACCATGCGGACGACCGCAAATCTTACATCTGTTGTACTTGCGAACAGGGAACTTTGGCTCCTTGCTCCACTTTTCAATCATTGCCTTCTTGGCCACAGTCAGTACCCCCTTTTCTTATGCTTTGAAAGGCATGCCCATGAGCTTCAGCAGCTCGCGAGCTTCCTCGTCAGTCTTGGCAGTGGTAACAACAACAATGTTCATACCACGGAGCTTGTCAATCTTGTCATACTCAATTTCTGGGAAAATGAGCTGCTCCTTCAGGCCGATTGCGTAGTTGCCGCGACCATCGAAAGAATTGGCACTGATACCACGGAAGTCACGAACGCGAGGCAGTGCTACGTTCATGAACTTGTCCAGGAACTCATACATGCGAACGCCGCGAAGGGTAACCTTTGCGCCGATTGGCATGCCCTGACGAAGCTTCCAAGCAGCCAGAGACTTCTTGGCTCTGGTGAGGATTGGCTTCTGACCGGAGATAATAGTAAGATCGCTAACAGCAGCGTCGAGAGCCTTAGGGTTGCCTACAGCCTCGCCAACACCCATGTTGATGATGATCTTTGCGATTTTAGGTATTTCCATTACATTCTTATAGCCGAACTTCTCAGTCAATGCTGGAACTACCTCGTTGATGTACTTTTCCTGTAATCTATCCAACTAGATATCCTCCTTTCCTTTCTTATTTAGTCTGATCTACAACTTCGCCGCACTTCTTGCAAGCACGAACGTTTTTACCGTTAACTTCCTTGTGTGCAACACGGGTAGCCTTGCCGCAAGCTGGGCATACCAGCATAACCTTTGCTGCAAACATTGGAGCTTCCTTGGTCAGGATGCCACCCTGAGGAGCACTCTGATTAGGCTTGGTGTGACGCTTAACCTTGTTAACGCCCTCTACTACAACCTTGCCCTTCTTTGGCAGAGCCTGAATAACCTTGCCCTGCTGGCCTTTATCTTTGCCGGACAATACCAGAACGGTATCACCCTTCTTTACATGCAGTTTTGTAATTGCCAAAGTCGCACCTCCTAACATCAAAGAACTTCTGGAGCCAGGGATACGATCTTCATGAAGTCCTTCTCACGAAGCTCTCTTGCTACTGGCCCAAAAATACGGGTTCCCTTTGGAGTCTTGTCCTCCTTGATGATAACGGCTGCGTTCTCATCAAAACGGATGTAGGAACCATCATTGCGACGCAGGCCCTTCTTGCTGCGAACTACAACGGCCTTAACAACGTCACCCTTCTTTACGACACCGCCAGGGGATGCAGATTTTACTGCTGCTACAATTATATCACCAATGTTAGCATACTTGCGATAAGAGCCGCCCAATACACGGATGCACATGATTTCCTTAGCACCGGTGTTGTCGCCAACATTGAGTAAAGTCTGTTGCTGAATCATCAGTTAACCTCCTCAACCACAATTCCCAAAATGGAATTATCTTGCTTTCTCAACGATCTCTACAACTCTCCAACGCTTATCCTTGGACAGTGGGCGGGTTTCCATAATGGAAACAATGTCGCCAACATGAGCCTCGTTATTCTCATCATGGGCCTTGAACTTTACAGTCTTCTTAACGGCCTTCTTATAAAGAGCATGCTGCTCGATATCCTCAACTGCTACAACAACAGTCTTGTCCATCTTGTCGCTTACTACCTTACCAACTTTAGTCTTGCGTTCATTTCTCTCGCTCATTAAGGAGCCTCCTTCCTAATACGTATCTTTCTGTGTCGAATCAATCAAGCCTTAGCCTGCTCAGTCTGTATAGTCTTAATGCGGGCAATAGTCTTCTTTACTTCCTTGATACGCATTGGGTTCTCCAACTGGCCAGTAGCCAGCTGGAAACGGAGGTTGAACAACTCCTCTTTGAGAGAAGCAAGTTTCTGGTTAAGTTCCTCAGCGCTCAAATCTCTAATCTCATTAACCTTCATTTACTTCACCGCCCTCTGCCTTTTCAGTCTCTTCGCGAGTTACAAACTTGCACTTGATTGGAAGCTTGTGAGCAGCAAGACGCATTGCTTCTGCTGCAACTTCCTTAGTCACGCCATCCATCTCGAAGAGAACGCGACCTGGCTTTACTACTGCTACCCAGTACTCAGGGGAGCCCTTACCGGAACCCATGCGGGTCTCAGCAGGCTTTGCAGTTACAGGCTTGTCAGGGAAAATCTTGATCCAAACCTGGCCACCACGCTTGATGTAACGGGTCATAGCAATACGGGCTGCCTCAATCTGACGGTTAGTAATCCAGGCTGGCTCAAGAGCAACCAGACCAAAGTCACCATGGGAAACCTTGTTGCCGCGCTGTGCCTTACCCTTCATACGACCACGGAACTGCTTGCGGTATTTAACTCTCTTTGGTAATAACATTAAGCTTCGCTCCCTTCAACAGCAGCAGTACGCTGCTTCTTCTCAGGAAGGACCTCACCCTTGAAGATCCAAACCTTAACGCCAATACGACCGTAGGTAGTTGCTGCCTCGTAAGTACCATAGTCAATGTCAGCTCTCAGGGTGTGCAGAGGAATGGAACCCTCACGATAGGACTCGCTACGGGCAATTTCAGCACCGCCGAGACGGCCGCTTACCATAACCTTGATACCCTTAGCACCCAGACGCATAGTGCGGCCAACAGCCTGCTTCATAGCACGACGGAAGGCAATACGACGCTCCAGGGACTCAGCAATGTTCTTTGCTACCAAAGTTGCATCCATATCTGGCTGCTTAATCTCTGCAATGTTGATGTCAACGTTGCAGTCGGTGAACTTCTTCAGTCCAGCCTTAACCTGCTCGATTCCGGAACCACCGCGGCCGATTACCATGCCTGGCTTTGCAGTGTGGATAGTCAGCTTCAGACGGTTCTTGGAACGCTCAGTCTCAATCTTGGAAACACCGGCACTCTGCAGAGTGTTCTGCAAATGCTCACGGATTTTAATATCTTCATGCAGGTTTGCTGCAAAATCTTTGCCAGCATACCACTTAGCATCCCAAGTCTTTACGATGCCAAGTCTTATACCATGCGGATTTACTTTCTGACCCAAAGTTAATACCCTCCTTTATTAGTTTTCTTCTACTGCTACAGTGATGTGGGAAGTGCGCTTCAAAATCTTGAAGGCCTGACCGCGGGAGCGTGGATGAATACGCTTCATAGTTGGTCCCTCATCTACAAAACAAGAAGATACATAGAGGTTATCAACATTCATGTCGAAATTGTTCTCAGCGTTTGCTACTGCAGACTTGAGAACCTTATATATAGCCTCACTACCTACTTTAGGAGTGAACTTCAAAATCGCAAATGCATCAGCAACCTTCTTGCCACGAATCAGATTCATAACAACGCGAACCTTGCGAGGTGCAATGCGAACATTTTTAGCAACTGCTTTTGCTTCCACAGAGGAATCCTCCTTTCAAATCAACTTATCTAAGTCCGGTCTTTCTCTCTTCACCGGCATGGCCCTTAAAAGTACGGGTTGGTGCGAACTCACCAAGCTTGTGGCCTACCATATCCTCAGTTACATAAACTGGGACATGCTTGCGACCATCATGTACTGCGATAGTGTGACCAACAAAAGTTGGCAGAATAGTGGAGCTTCTGGACCAGGTCTTTACAACCTTCTTGTCGTTAGCTTCATTCAGGGCATCAATCTTCTTAGTTAAGCTTTCATGAACATAAGGTCCCTTTTTAACAGATCTTGACAATTTATTTCCTCCTTCCGGTGATTATCACTTATTTGGTACGGCCTTTAACAATCAGCTTGTCAGAAGCCTTCTTACGGCGGGTCTTGGCACCCATAGCGCACTTACCCCATTTAGTAACAGGATGCTTGCGGCCAACTGGGGAACGACCCTCACCACCACCATGTGGATGGTCATTAGGGTTCATAGCAACGCCGCGGTTCTCTGGACGCTTGCCCATCCAACGGGAACGGCCTGCTTTACCAATAGTGATGTTCATGTGCTCAGCATTGCCAACTACGCCGATAGTTGCACGGCAGTTAACATGTACCTTGCGCATTTCACCGGATGGCATACGGAGAGTAGCATAGTCACCCTCGATAGCCATGAGCTGTGCATAAGCACCAGCGGAGCGAACCAGCTGTGCACCAGCACCGATCTTCAACTCAACGTTGTGGATCAGGGTACCAACTGGAATGTTCTTCAGTGGAAGAGCGTTACCTGGCTTAATGTCAGCCTCAGGGCCGGACATAACCTGGTCGCCAACCTTCAGACCGTTAGGAGCGATAATATAACGCTTCTCACCGTCTGCATAGTTCAAAAGTGCAATACGTGCACTGCGGTTTGGATCGTACTCGATAGTAGCAACCTTGGCTGGAATACCATCCTTGTTGCGCTTGAAGTCGATGATACGATACAGACGCTTATGGCCGCCACCCTGATGGCGAACGGTCAACTTACCCTGCTGATTACGGCCACCGTTCTTCTTGAGACGCTCAACGAGGGATTTTTCAGGCTTATCGGTAGTAATCTCTTCAAAAGACGCTACAGTCATGAAACGTCTACCTGCGGAATATGGTTTAAAACTCTTTATTGCCACTTAATTAACCTCCTTTTCCCTATTAAGCTTCAAAGAACTCGATGGTCTCGCCAGCAGCGAGCTTCACGATTGCTTTCTTGTAGTCAGAGCGCTTGCCTACGGAACGGCCCATGCGCTTTACCTTGCCCTCAACGTTTACAGTGTTGACAGATGCAACCTTTACGTTGAAGATAGTGGAGACTGCCTTGGCAATCTCAATCTTGTTGGCAGCCTTAGCTACCTCAAATACATATTTGCCCTCAGCCATGAGAGTAGTGCTCTTTTCAGTAATCAGAGGACGGATAATGATGTCGCGTGCTTCCATTATGCATATACCTCCTCAATACGAGCAATAGCATCCTTAGTGATGAACAGCTTGTTGGCGTTCAGGATGTCAAATACATTCAGGCCGATGGTGTTAATGGTCTTAACACCTGGGATATTGCGGGAAGACTTATCAACATTCTCAGCATACTCTGCGGTGATGATAAGAGCCTTCTTCTCTACGTTGAAAACGTTCAGCATCTCAACAACTGCCTTGGTCTTAGGAGCTGCGAAATCAATGCTGTCCAATACTACCAACTCACCGTTGGCTACCTTGTCAGACAGGGCGCACTTGAGAGCAAGGCGACGCTGCTTACGAGGCATGCTGAAGGAGTAGGAGCGAGGGGATGGACCGAAAACGGTACCGCCACCTACCCAGATAGGGGAACGGGTGGATCCACTGCGTGCACGACCGGTACCCTTCTGCTTCCAAGGCTTACGGCCGCCGCCTCTTACCATACCACGGGTCTTGGTTGCATGATTGCCAAGACGCTGGGATGCCAGCTGCATAACAACAGCCTGGTGCAGGAGGCCTGCATTCACTTCTACGCCGAAAATATTCTCATTCAATTCGATATCGCCAACCTGCTGGTTCTTGATATCATAAACTGCTACTGTAGGCATTATTTCTTATCCTCCTTCCGAATTAGTTTTTGCCCGGCTTTACGGTGCTCTTTACAACTACGAGGCCCTTCTTTGGACCAGGAATTGCACCCTTGATGAGGAGCAGGTTACGATCTGCATCAACTCTTACAACAGTAAGACGCTGTACAGTAACCTTCTCGCTGCCCATATGACCTGGCAGCTTCTTGCCCTTCAATACACGGCCACCGTGACCACTGATCATCGCACCAGTAGAACCTGGCTCACGATGAGACTTGGAACCATGTCCCATTGGTCCACGTGCAAAATTATGACGCTTGATACCGCCGGCAAAGCCCTTGCCCTTGGAAGTACCGGTTACGTCAACTAATTCTCCGGCGGAAAATATGTCAACGTTGATGGTGTCACCAACATTATATTCAGAAGCATTCTCCAAGCGCATCTCGCGGATGAACTTAACAGGAGCTACGCCTGCCTTTGCGAAATGACCCTTCATTGGGCTATTTACCTTGGATTCTTTGATTGCGCCGAAGCCAATCTGAATTGCATTATAACCATCATTTTCAACAGTCTTGTTCTGAACAACTACATTGTTACCAGACTCAACAACTGTTACTGGAACGACCTGACCTTCTTCAGTAAAGATCTGAGTCATGCCCAGCTTTCTACCTAAAATTGCTTTAGCCATCATTCCACCTCCTATTACAATTTAAGTTCGATATCCACACCTGCTGGCAACTCAAGACGGGTGAGTGCATCTACAGTCTTGGAAGTTGGGTCCAGCACGTCAATAAGTCTCTTGTGGGTTCTCATCTCGAACTGCTCACGGGAGTCCTTATTTACATGTGGGGAACGCAGAATAGTGTAAATCTGCTTCTCAGTTGGGAGTGGAATAGGGCCGGATACACTAGCGCCGGTTCTCTTGGCAGTCTCAACAATCTTAACTGCGCTCTGGTCCAGTGCTTTGTGATCATAAGCCTTTAAACGGATTCTGATTTTCTGCTGCTTAGACAATTTATTTTCCTCCTTCTCGTCCGGGCTCCAGGCCCAAACATTTCTCCGTAGTAGTTCCCTTAATCACGCCCTTGCGTCGTGTTAAGCCATCTACCACGTCATCGCATCAGGGGTACTTATCTTTAGAAGCACACCGCTTCATATTATAACATTATACAATGTTATCGTCAATAAATTTAGGATAAAAACCTTAATTATAAGGGCGACTAAATTAGCCGCCCTTATATTAAGGAAATAATTTACTTTGGGTTGTGTCCGAAAGGGGCTATTAGCCGTCGATCTCGGTTACACGGCCTGCACCAACGGTATGGCCACCCTCGCGGATAGCGAAGCGGAGACCAGCCTCGATAGCGATAGGGCTGATGATCTCAACGCTCATCTCTACGTTATCGCCAGGCATAACCATCTCAGTGCCCTCTGGCAGAGTTACAACACCGGTAACGTCAGTAGTACGGAAGTAGAACTGAGGACGATAGTTGTTGAAGAATGGGGTATGACGGCCGCCTTCTTCCTTGGTCAGTACATAAACCTGGCCCTTGAACTTGGTGTGTGGGTTAATGGAACCTGGCTTAGCAAGTACCTGGCCACGCTGAATCTCCTTGCGGTCAACACCACGGAGCAGAGCACCGATGTTATCGCCAGCCTGAGCGCTAGGGAGCAGCTTGCGGAACATCTCGATACCGGTTACAACAGTGGACTTGGTCTCCTCAGCGATACCAACGATCTCAACAGTATCGTTCAGGTTCAGCTGACCACGCTCTACACGGCCGGTAGCAACGGTACCACGACCGGTAATGGTGAATACGTCCTCTACAGGCATCAGGAATGGGAGATCAGTGTCACGGGTAGGAGTAGGAATGTACTCATCTACTGCATCCATCAGCTTCAGGATGTTAGCCTTCTGCTCAGCATCATCCTGGAGAGCCAAGAGAGCGGAACCAGCAACAACTGGAATGTCATCGCCAGGGAACTCGTAGGAGCTCAGCAGCTCACGAACTTCCATCTCAACCAGCTCAAGCAGCTCAGGATCGTCAACCTGGTCAACCTTGTTCAGGAATACAACCATAGCAGGAACGCCAACCTGACGAGCCAGCAGGATGTGCTCACGGGTCTGAGGCATAGGACCATCAGCAGCGGAAACTACCAGGATAGCACCATCCATCTGAGCAGCACCAGTGATCATGTTCTTTACATAGTCAGCATGGCCTGGGCAGTCAACGTGAGCATAGTGACGAGCGTCAGTCTCATACTCTACGTGAGCGGTGTTGATGGTAATACCACGCTCTCTCTCCTCTGGAGCCTTATCGATATCTGCATAGTCCTCGAACTGAGCCATGCCCTTCTCTGCCAGAACCTTAGTGATTGCAGCAGTCAGGGTAGTCTTACCATGGTCAACGTGACCGATAGTACCAATGTTTACATGTGGTTTAGTTCTTTCGAATGTAGCCTTTGCCATTTAGAAATTTCCTCCTTATTCACCTTTGTTTTTAGCAATGATGCCTTCTGCAATATTCTTAGGAACTTCCTCATAGTGGGAAACTTCCATAGAATAGTTACCACGGCCCTGAGTCTTGGAACGCAGGTCGGTGGAATAACCGAACATGCCGGACAGTGGAACGAAGCCGTTGATTACCTGTGCACCGTTGCGGGCTTCCATACCTTCGATACGGCCGCGACGGGAGTTCAGGTCACCGATTACATCGCCCATGTACTCCTCAGGAACGATAACCTCTACCTTTACGATTGGCTCCAGGATAACAGGGTTAGCCTTGAGTGCACCGTTCTTGAATGCCATGGAACCGGCAACCTTGAACGCAGCCTCGGAGGAGTCAACCTCATGGTAAGAACCATCGAATACGATAGCCTTTACATCAACAACAGGATAGCCGGCGAGAATACCGCCCTCCATAGCCTGCTTGATACCTGCTTCGATAGGGTTGATGAATTCCTTAGGAATAGCACCACCAACAACCTGGTTCTCGAAGCTGAAGCCTTCACCAGGCTCCTGTGGAATGAGACGCAGCTTACAATGACCATACTGACCATGACCACCGGACTGGCGTACGAACTTGCCTTCGCACTCAACTTCCTTGCGGATAGTCTCACGGTAAGCAACCTGTGGGTTACCTACTGCACAGTCAACCTTGAACTCACGAAGCATACGGTCAACGATGATCTCCAGGTGAAGCTCACCCATACCGGAGATAATGGTCTGACCAGTCTCTTCATCAGTGCGAACGCGGAAGGTTGGATCCTCCTCAGCCAGCTTCTGAAGGGCAACGCCCATCTTCTCCTGGTCGTTCTTGGTCTTTGGCTCAACAGCTACGGAAATAACTGGATCTGGGAATTCCATGGACTCCAGAATGATTGGATGTGCCTCGTCGCAGAGGGTATCACCAGTGGTGGTATCCTTGAGACCAACAGCAGCAGCGATATCACCGCTATAAACGATGTCCAGCTCCTTACGGTTGTTGGCGTGCATCTGGAGGATACGGCCGATACGCTCCTTCTTGCCCTTAGTGGAGTTATATACATAAGAGCCGGAGGAAAGGGTACCGGAGTATACACGGAAGAATGCCAGCTTACCAACGAATGGATCAGCCATAATCTTGAATGCCAGAGCAGAGAATGGCTCGCTGTCGCTGGATGGACGATGATCCTCCTCACCAGTCTCAGGGTCAACACCCTTGATAGGTGGGATATCGGTAGGAGCAGGCATGAAGTCAACAATGGCATCCAGCATAGGCTGTACACCCTTGTTACGATAAGAAGTACCGCAGGTTACTGGGCACATGGTGCAAGCGATGGTAGCCTTACGGATAGCTGCCTTGATCTCCTCCTCGGAAATCTCCTCGCCGCCGAGATACTTCTCCATGAGAGTATCATCAACTTCAGCAACAGCCTCCATGAGCTTCTCGCGATATTCTTCAGCAATATCCTGCATATCCTCAGGAATAGCAACCTCATCGGCTACCTTGCCAAGGTCATCCTCATATACGATGGCTTCCATCTTTACGAGGTCAATGATGCCCTGGAAGTCATCCTCAGCACCGATTGGCAGCTGGATAGCAACTGCATTGGCGTTGAGACGCTCCTTCATCATCTTGATTACATTGTAGAAATCTGCACCGGTGATGTCCATCTTGTTTACATAGGCCATACGTGGTACATTGTATTTCTCAGCCTGACGCCATACGGTCTCAGTCTGAGGCTCAACGCCGCCGCGGGCAGTCAGAACTGCTACAGCACCGTCCAGTACTCTCAGAGAACGCTCAACCTCTACAGTGAAGTCAACGTGACCCGGGGTATCAATGATGTTGATACGATGATTTTTCCAATGGCAGGTAGTTGCAGCGGAGGTAATGGTAATACCACGCTCCTGCTCCTGTGCCATCCAGTCCATGGTAGCAGCGCCTTCATGAACCTCACCGATCTTGTGGTTGATACCGGTGTAGAAGAGGATACGCTCAGTGGTAGTAGTCTTACCGGCATCGATGTGAGCCATGATACCGATGTTACGAGTCTTTTCAAGGGAAAATTCTCTTGCCACTTTTATCGCTCCTTAATTACACAATATATATTACCAACGATAATGAGCGAAAGCCTTGTTGGCCTCAGCCATCTTGTGGGTATCTTCCTTCTTCTTGATGGAAGCGCCAGTGTTGTTGGCAGCATCCAGCAGCTCGCCGGCGATTCTCTCATCCATGGTCTTCTCGCCACGCAGTCTTGCGTAGTTTACGATCCAGCGGATGCCCAGAGTCATGCGACGATCAGGACGAACCTCTACAGGAACCTGGTAGTTAGCACCACCAACACGGCGGGCACGAACCTCCAGTACAGGCATAACATTCTTCAGTGCAGTCTCGAAAACCTCCAGTGGATCCTCATGACCCTTGGAGCGGATGATCTCGAAAGCATCATATACAACTCTCTCAGCAACGCCCTTCTTACCAGAAAGCATTACCTTGTTGATGAACTTAGTGACGATCTTGGAGTGGTATACCGGATCTGGTAAAACGTCACGCTTAGGTACAGAACCTTTTCTTGGCATCTATTTTTGCCTCCTTCCATAATCTTTCAGTATTTTGCGTATTCTCTACGCAGCAGAATTATTTCTTCTGCTTAGCGCGCTTGGCACCGTACTTGGATCTACCCTGCTTGCGATCCTGAACACCTGCAGTATCCAGAGAACCACGGATGATGTGATAACGAACACCTGGCAGATCCTTTACACGTCCACCTCTGATCAGAACAACGCTGTGCTCCTGAAGATTATGGCCAATGCCTGGGATGTATGCGGTTACTTCAATGCTATTAGTCAAACGAACACGGGCAACCTTACGGAGTGCGGAGTTTGGCTTCTTAGGAGTTGTGGTATAAACTCTTGTGCAAACGCCACGTTTCTGTGGGCAATTCTTTAATGCCGGTGCTGTGGATTTCTCCTGCATGCTCTCTCTGCTCTTGCGAACTAACTGATTAATTGTAGGCATACATGCACCTCCTTCCTTCAAATTAAGTATTTAGCAAAACCTTACGGCAAGCCGCCAGGTTTTTAACGATTTAGCCTTGCTTCAATACGGCTACTGCGGCAGCCCCTACCTCGATGGAGCAGGCCTTGCCAAGCTCCCCCATGGTACAGGCTGTCTCAAGAGGAATATTCCTCTCTGTGCAAAGGCCCTTCAGTGGTTCAACCACCCGGCCATCTGCATCGGCTCCCAGGAAGACATATGACACCTGGTCCTTGTTGATGGCCTTGGTTACCTGTTTGACACCGATAACCCTCTGAGCCTTCTTTAAATTCTCCAGCGTCACACAATCACTCCTTCGCCTGAAACTGCCATATCTTAGGCGCATAAGTATAATATCACCCACTGAAACCTTTGTCAACCCTTATTATATAAGGATTTACCTTATACACCCTACCCGGTGTATCATTTTGATTTTAGTGTGCATTTAAAAAATATTATTTTCCATTTACTGTGGACATATCGTAACATTTTACACAAAAACAGCTAAAAAGCAAAAAATCCACCAAAAGTGTAAACAAAAGGAGCTGGAAAAATTTTTCTAAAAAATTTCCCAAGCTCCTCAAAATATTATATTAATATCTGGCAAGATACTCAAAACATACTCATTTCAAGGTATATATTTCATGCCCCAGTTTAGTATGCTGTGGAATACCGGCAGCAGGTCACGGCCTTTTTCTGTCAGGCTATACTCCACATGGGGTGGAATTTCGTTAAACTGCACCCTATTTACGATGCCGTCCTTCTCTAGATCCCGCAGCACGTTGGTAAGCATGGTATTGGTGATGCCGGTGAGGATTTTCCGCAGCTCCCCAAAACGCATGGTATTCTTGATGCACAGCATATAGATAAGCTGCAGCTTCCACTTGCCCTGAAGGTGCTTCAATACCTCTGATACAGGGCATTTGCCGTTTTCTGTCTGAATCATGCTTTCCAGTCGGCCTAAAAATTCCTCATATGTCAGCTGCTTATTCATAATTCACCATTTCCCTTTCATGGTTCAACTCCAGTATATCTCTATGGTATGCAAAATTGTACTAGGTAAGAAAAATCTGCGTACTTGAAACTTTTTCTATGCTTAGTATAATAAATGTATCGACGGTCGTCAAAGAAATCAGATAGATATATGAAAGGAAGTTTTATTTATGACTGCTGAAATTATTGCCAAGATTAAGGAAGAAGTCCAGAAGCTGATTGCCGCCCCATCCTGCTCTGCCGAGGCAAAGGCTGCCGGTGAAAAATGGCTGGCTGCAGCTGATACCCCTCAGTTTGAAGCGGAAACTGCTACCCTAAAAGCCGAGCTTGCTGCTGATATTATGCCTATTGACGGCTTGATTTCCTTTGCCGGCTCTGAAGCAGGAGTAAAAGTATTTGGTGCCGAAATGGCTGCAAACTGCCTAGCTCATGCCAAGGAAATAAAAGCCGCTGGTGCCAAGTTCTGCGACTGCCCAGCCTGCGCCGCCTGTGCCAATATCCTTGAACTGATTGGCTAAATAACCAGCGAAAGCATTACTCTAAAAAAATCAAACCTGTATCTAAAATAGAACAAAACAAAAAATACCTTTCAGCTCTAAGAATCAATCTGGAGTCGAAAGGTATTTTTCTACTATGCTGTGAAAATTTTTATCATGGTTCTGCTATTAGTGCCAGTTCCTGCTCCGAATAACGTCCGGTGGCCTTGATAGCTGCCAAGGTGGTTATGCCATCTCTGACAGCATCTCGTAGTGCTTTAAGTCTGCCTTGTGCCTCCCCTTCAGCTTTTTTCTCCTCACCATAATTATACAGATAAATATCCATTACTTCTTCCTGATCAAACAATGTCAGCATGATATGTTCCACCTCCTTCCGTTCATCAAATCGTATTTTTCAAATTTCTTGTATAATAAATTTAGAATAAGTCACTATGGGTACCAGTTCTCGTCAAATACAAAATCAAGCTTTCTTCTACAATTTCATAAATCAGCAGCCAATCCGGTGTAATATGACATTCTCTGCATCCGATAAAATCCCCAGATAAATTATGATCCTTATACTTTGCTGGAAGTGTTTCTCCAGCAGCCAATATCTTGATAACTTCTGTTAGCCTAGAAATATCATACCCTCTACGCTGTGCTCTTTTCAAATCCTTCTGAAACTTTGTAGTAGGTCTTATCTCGTATTTCACGACAGCAGCTCCTTCATCATCACATCCACGTCATTATAGGTTTTGCCTACTGTTGAATCTGCCTTCATCCTTTGTACTTCCTCTATGGCTTCCCTAGTTTCTGCATTAGGTCTTTCTGCTCCTATCTCAAAGGGAATCCTATATTCACGAACTACTTTTTTGGCAAAGACATTAAAAGCTGTGGTCATGGTCATCCCCATATCGTTGCAAAATTCCTCAAAACGCTGTTTCAAATCCTGATCCATTCTGATATTTACATTTATGCTCGACATAATATCCCCTCCTTTTCTGTTAATTGTATTGCTTTTTATTTACACTGTCAATATTGTAACTCTAAAAAATCTCCCTGTATACCATCCAGCACACAGGGAGATTTTCATTTTCATCTATTCAGTTTGCAGCTTTTCAGCCTAGCTTATTTCAGCAGCTGGCGCATGGTTTCTGCTACATTCTCCTTGGTGAAGCCGAACTTCTCAAAGAGCAGGTTGGCAGGAGCGGAAGCACCGAAGCCCTTCATGCATACGGTAGCACCGTCCAGGCCTACATACTTGCCCCAGCCAAAGTCGGAAGCAGCCTCAACAGCTACACGGGCACGAACTGCCTTTGGCAGAACCTGAGCCTTGTACTCCTCGGACTGAGCCT
>CAVFWX010000018.1:20045-21387 GCA_963626225.1 Anaerotignum sp. | reverse complement strand
AATGGTGTATAAAAAGCTGGCATTGGGGTCAATACCAGCTTTTTGTACATCATATTGTTTGAATTTACGCTATAATATAGTATATACACAAGGAGGCATGTATGCAGTTTATTGATAGAATCACCATCAAGGTTACGGCCGGTACTGGCGGCCACGGCAAGTCCGCCTTCCGCCGTGAGAAGTTCGTAGCCAAGGGAGGCCCTTCCGGCGGCGACGGCGGCCGGGGCGGCGATATTATTTTTCGGGTGGACAACAATATGAACACCCTGCTGGATTTCCGCTTCCATCGGAAGTTTGTGGCCAAGAACGGCGAAAACGGGGACATCAAGAACCAGTATGGCCACAATGCTCCTGCCTGCATCGTCAAGGTTCCTCAGGGCACCCTGGTAAAGGACGCAGATACCGGGGAGCTACTGGCAGATCTGACGGAGCTGGGCCAGGAGGCTGTTATTGCCAAAGGTGGCCGTGGTGGCCGTGGCAATGCCAAATTTGCCAACAGTGCCAACCGTGCCCCTACATTTGCGGAGTTCGGTGAGCCTGGTGAGAGCCGCAACCTGCAGCTGGAGCTGAAGCTCTTGGCGGATGTAGGTCTGGTAGGCTATCCAAGCGTAGGCAAGTCCAGTCTGGTGTCCAAGGTTTCTGCCGCACGGCCTGAGATTGCGGAGTACCATTTTACCACCATTACCCCGGTATTGGGCGTGGTAAATGTAGGTGAGCTGGGGGATGAAAAGACCTTTGTTATGGCGGATATTCCTGGCCTGATTGACGGTGCTTCCGAAGGTGTAGGCCTTGGCCATGATTTCCTGCGGCATGTGGAACGTACCAAGATTATTGTCCACATTGTAGATGCTTCCGGCATCGAAGGCAGGGATCCTGTGGAGGATTATTACAAGATAAATAAGGAATTGAAGCTTTACAGCGAGAAGATTTCCCGCCGTACCCAGATTTTGGCAGCCAACAAGATGGATTTGCCGGGGGCTGAGGAAAACCTTACCCGCCTGAAGGAGCTGGCAGAGAAGGAAGGGATTCAGATTTTCCCTATCTGTGCCGCTACCGGACAGGGCCTGAAGGAGCTTATTAACGCTGTGGCCAAGGCTTTGGACGAATATGTGGAAGAGCCTGAAACGGAAGATGGGGAGAAGGTCTACGAGGCCCAGCAGGAGGACCCGGATAAGATCACCATTAGCCGGAATATTTCCGGTGAGTTCGTGGTTAGTGGCAAATCCCTGGACAAGCTGGTGGCCATGACCAACTTCGGCAATGACGAGGCTGTCCGCCGCTTCCAGTACATCTGGCGGATTAAGGGCATTGACAAGAAGCTGCAGGAAAAGGGCATCAAAGA
>CAVFWX010000018.1:0-19566 GCA_963626225.1 Anaerotignum sp. | reverse complement strand
TTAGATAAGAAGGGATGATTTTGTCATGAATACCAGGGAGCAGATAAAAGATGCCAAGCGGATTGTGGTTAAGGTTGGAACCAGCACCCTGCTGCACCCCAATGGCAAAATCAACCTTTACCGCATAGAGCATCTGGTGCGGGAGCTGTCGGATCTGGCCAGCCAGGGCAAGGAAGTGGTTCTGGTAACCTCCGGTGCCATTGGCGTTGGCATGGTGCGGATGGGGCTGGAAAAACGGCCTGACAGCATTCAGGAGCGGCAGGCTTTGGCCTCCATAGGTCAGGTACTGTTGATGCATCTTTATGATAAATTTTTTACGGAATACGGCCAGATTGCAGGGCAGGTACTCTTAACCAAGGAGAATTTTGCCAATCACAGCCAGTATATTAATGGCCGCAATACCATTATGACCATGCTGCAAAAGGGCATGATTCCTGTTATCAATGAAAACGATGCCGTTACCATTGCCGAGGTAAAAATCGGTGACAATGACACCCTGTCTGCCACGGTGGCGGCCATGGTGGATGCGGATGTGCTGATTATCCTGTCGGATATTGACGGAGTTTATGATGCCAATCCTCAGACCAATCCTGATGCCAAGCTGCTGCGGGAAATCAAAGAAATTACCCAGGCAGTGGAGCAGCTGGCTGGAGGGGCAGGCTCTAACGTAGGCACCGGGGGCATGGCCACCAAGATTGAGGCGGCAAAGATCGCCACAGCAGCCGGTGTTACCATGTTTATTGCCTCCGGCTCCCAGAATGGGGTGGTCAGGGCTATTTTGCAGGGTGAGGACTATGGTACTGTATTCCCACCAAAGCCTGCCCATCTCAGGGCCAGAAAGGGTTGGTTGGCCTTTGGCCGCCGGATTTCTGGAGTGCTTTTTGTGGATAAGGGCTGCGTCAAGGCACTGAAGGCTGGCTCCAGCCTGTTGGCTGCGGGAATTACCGGCACTGAGGGAGAATATCAGGCAGGCAGCACCGTCCGTGTCCTGACGGGGGATTATCAGGAGATAGCCAGAGGTACCATAAATTATGATGCTGCGGTGGTGGAGAAGCTAAAGGGCAGAAAAACCTGTGATTTTGCCAGCCTCATTGAGGGAGAAATCCATGAGGAGGTTATTCACAGGGACAATATGGTTTTGATGATCTGATTTGCTCGTGGCTAAGGAGTGTTGCATATGGATTTGCAGGAAATGATTTTGAAAAAGGCGGCAGAGGCCAAGAGGGCTTCTCAGGCCATGAATATGCTGTCCACAGAGGTAAAGAACAAGGCCCTGCTGGAAATGGCCCATACATTGGAGCAGCGTTGCCATGCTATTATTGAGGCCAATGCCGTGGATCTTGAGGAAGCCCGCAAGAAGGGGGTAAAGCGTTCCTATCTGGACCGCCTTATGCTGGATGAGGGCCGGGTCAAGTCCATGGCTGATGGCCTCCGTCAGGCGGCAGCCCTGCCGGATCCTATTGGGGAAGGGGACTATTGCACTGTCCGTCCCAACGGTCTGGAAATCCGCCGGGTGCGGGTGCCACTGGGCGTGGTGGGCATGATTTACGAGGCTCGGCCAAATGTTACCGCTGATGCCATCGGCCTTTGCCTGAAGTCCGGCAACAGCGTGCTGCTGCGGGGAGGCTCCGAGGCCTTGATTTCCAACAAGGTTATTGCAGGGATTATGGCAGAGGCAGCCTATCATGCAGGCATACCTGAGGGGGCTATCCAGCTTATTGACACCACCGACAGGGAAGCTGTGAATATTATGCTGAAGCTGAAGGAATATCTGGATGTGATTATCCCTCGGGGAGGAGCAGGACTTATTAAGACTGTGGTGGAAAAAAGCATTGTGCCTGTTATTGAAACCGGCACTGGAGTGTGCCACACCTATGTGGATAGCTCTGCTGATTTGGAAATGGCTATGAATATTGCCATTAATGCCAAGACATCCCGGCCATCTGTGTGCAACGCTATGGAAACCTTGCTGGTGCACAAGGACGTGGCCGATAGCTTCCTGCCGGCTCTCCAGACCCGTATGGCAGATTTGAACTGTGAACTGCGGGGCTGTCCAAAGTCTCGTGCCATCCTGTCGGATATGCTGGAGGCTACGGAGGAGGATTGGAGCACCGAGTACGGAGATTTGATTCTCTCTGTAAAGGTAGTGGACAATATTCAGGAAGCCATTGAGCATATCAATAAATACAATACCGGCCATTCTGAGGCTATTATTACCGAAAGCCTGAATAGTGCACGGCTTTTCCAGAGATGTGTGGATGCGGCAGCGGTTTATGTCAATGCTTCTACCAGATTCTCCGATGGCTGTGAGTTCGGCTTTGGGGCAGAAATCGGCATCAGCACCCAGAAACTCCACGCCAGAGGGCCAATGGGCCTCCTGGCCCTCACCAGTACAAAATATCTGGTCATGGGCGACGGCCAGACCCGCTAAGGAGCCAGGATGCTAAGGAAAGCCAGAGGCTACCTCCGCACAGTTGGACAATACTGGCAGGACACAAAGGGAAACTACGACATCAAAGATTACGGCAAAGCTATCCTAATTATCTGTGCCACTGCAGGGATTGTATATTACTTGGTAAAGTAGTATATCTGAAGGTAACCTTCTTACTCCCCCTGCCGTCGAAGTGACTATTTTATTTAGTTACTAGTGTATTTGCGGGTTTTACAGTCACAGGTAAAGGTGTTTACAGAGGGAGCACTAAGTTTCGACCTAGTCAGCCCAGATAGTTATACCCTAAGGAGACCCTATGTGGACCTCAGCACTTAGCGATTCGTGAGCCTTGATAGCGAACAGCTATCAAGCCCCTCACGAGAGCTTAGTGTCTGCTAGGTCCACATCGGAGCGAGAGCGAGTCGACGAGGGTATACTATCTGGGCTATAATAAGGAAGGTGGACAAAAAAGCACTACCTCTGTGCTACAATAGAAGGGAGCTGTTCACACATGCACAAGAAAAAAATAGGCATCTTCGGCGGCACCTTCGACCCCATCCACATGGGCCACATGATCGTAGCCGAAACCATCATGGACGAATTTGGTCTGGACCAGGTAGTCTTTATCCCGGCGGCTGTCCCCCCTCACAAGCTGGGTCGGCAGATTTCACCTGCTAGAGACAGGTATATGATGACTATGCTGGCCACCTGCTCCAACCCTCGCTTTCAGGTATCCGATATGGAGATGCACCGCCAGGGCCCATCCTATAGCCGGGACACCTTGGCACAGCTTATTGAAAAGCATGGAGCTGATGCGGAGTTTTATTTTGTGGTAGGGGCGGACTCCGTAGTGAGCCTTCATACCTGGAATCGCATTGACGAGCTACTGGGTATGTGCCATTTTATTGGGGCTTCCCGTCCCGGCTGCATGCCAGATATGAGCAAGATACAGGAGCGTTTTGGCCCCTTGGCAGAGAAAATCCACTGTCTGGAAACCCCGGAGCTGGAGATTTCCTCCACGGAAATCCGCAAAAGGGTACGGCAGGGAAAGACCATCAGGTATATTGTGCCGGAGGCAGTGGAGCAGTATATTTACAAGGAAAAATTGTATTTGGAAAATTAAAAGCCTCTCAGGGCAGTGAAGCTTCATTTGCTATATTTGCCCTTGGACAATCCGGGACTTATGCTATATACTAAAAAGGTGCAGCTATGAAATACGAGGATATGAAAAAAAAATTGCAGTCCAGGCTAAAGCCAGGACGCTATGAGCACTCCCTGGGAGTGGCAGATACGGCAGCTTTTCTGGCAGAAAGATTCCATGTAGATGTGGAGAAGGCCAGGACCGCAGGTCTTCTCCACGACTGTGCCCGCCAATATGCCAATGAGGACATGATGGCAGAGGCAGAGAAGCGTGGTATCGTCATTGGGGAAGTGGAAAGGGCCATGCCCCTGCTGCTTCACGCCTATATTGGTGCTCGGCTGGTGGCTGAGGAATATGGCGTAGAAGATACAGAGATTTCTCAGGCCATTTGGCGGCACACCGTAGGGGGAGCACAGATGACTGCCTTGGATAAAATCATCTATTTTGCGGATATGATTGAGCCAAGGCGGGATTATCCCCAGGTGGAGGAGCTGCGGCGGCTGTCACGAGAAGCCTCTCTGGACAAAATGGTGCTGGCAGGCATGGATCAGTCCATTGATTTCGTAGTGGCCAAGGGGCATTTGTTGCACCCTGATACCATAGCGGCCCGGAATGGCATTTTGCTGGAAAAGATGAAGAAAAGTTTGGATTGATGCACATGGAAAGCCAGACAAGAAGAAATGTGGAGCTTCTCAGGAAGAAGAAAAGAAAGCGACGGCGGATCAAGTATTTTCGTGTTTTTGTGGCACTTATTATCCTGTCCTTGCTTTTGGCAGCCTTGGGGTGGGTGGGGCATAAGGCCTACAACAAAGCCGCAGAGGTTTATGGCGTTTATGCTCAAATTTACGATGAATACTGTCAACGGCGAGCCCTTAGGGCAGCCAGCTTTGACCCAAGGTTTGACGGCTATACCAATATCCTTTTTGTGGGACTGGATCCCGGTAGGGAAGACTTGGGACAGCAGGCGGACAATATGTTTTTGCTGAGCTTCCGCCATGAGGACGGTGCCGTCAGCATCATCAATATCCCACGGTTTACCATTGCGGAGTTGCCGGGCATGGAGGGGCAGCCCCAGCGGCTGAACAATGCTTACCATTATGGAGGAATCCGCCTTCTGGAGCAGTCTGTGGAAAAGCTGTTAGGAGTAACGGTCCATCATTACGTGGCCATTGACACGGAAGCTCTCAAGGAGATGGTGGATGCCATGGGGGGCGTAGATGTCTATGTGGAAACCACCATGGACTACGAGGATCCTGAAGGGGATTTGTACATCCACATCCCTAAGGGCTATCAGCATATGGACGGCGATACGGCACAGAAATATTTGCGGTTTGCCAGCGACGATTTGGGCACCTATGGCCGCAGCAAGCGGCAGCAGGCTTTTATCAAGGCGGTGTACAATCAATTGCTGCAACCAGATATGGCAATGAAGCTGCCCATGCTGGCCGATGTATGGCAGCGGCGGGTGAATACCACCATTGAGATTTTTGATGCGGGGCATTTTGCCAATCTCATCCGTCAGTTGTCCCATATCCAGCCTTATGTGGTATTGTTGCCGGGGGGCTGGGATGCCTACGGCTCCTGGATTTGTGACCAGAATGCCACCCAGGAGGTGCTGAAGGAAATCTTCCCACCAGAAGAACCACCACAGGAGAATAGCGGATTTTTTAGCATTTTTAGCAATTAGGCATTGTGATGACGCTGAAGATGTACCCACGTCAGACAATAGCTGATATTTTATGAGCTTTTGAGCACGAGTATGTAAAAGCGCTGGAGATGTACCCTAAGGAGACCCTTTATCGACATCGGCACTTAGCGATTCACGAGCCATGATTTATGCCGGTAGGACATAAATCATGCCCCTCGTGAGAGCTTAGTGTCCGCTATGTCGATATAGGAGCGAGAGCGAGTCGACGTGGGTACTCTCCAGCGCAATAACAACGTATTTGATATAATGATTGATACGAACAGGAGGAATATTATGGTAAAGACATCTCTCGAACTGGCAACTTTGATTGCCTCTGCGGCTTCCGATAAGAAGGCCAGGGATATTGTCCTCATGAATATGGAAAACCTGAGCCCTGCCACTGATTATTTTGTGGTATGCTCCGCCGGCAGCACCACCCAGGTACGGGCTATTGCCGACAGTATTGAGGACAAGCTTCAGGAGCAGGCTGGACTTGAGTTCATGCACAAGGAAGGCTATCGTGAGGGTGAGTGGGTGCTCATGGATTATGGCGATTGCGTAGCCCATATTTTTCTGCAGGACAGCCGTGAATACTATGCCCTGGAGACCCTGTGGGGGGATGCAGAGCTGACCCCTTATGAGGACTGATATGGCAGGCATGAATAGTTCATACAGGGGCAGCCGACGGGAAAGTCGCTCCCCTCGCCAGGAGCGGCCGGAGCGAAAATACGGCCCTAGCACGGTGGCTGTGCTGAAGGTAGTCCGTGAATCAGAAATGGGTGCCTTTCTAGATGCAGAAACTGGCAATACCAATGACGATATCCTTCTCCACAAGACCCAGCAGACTGATGAGGTGCATATCGGGGATGAGGTAAAGGTTTTCCTATACCTGGATCCCAAGCACCGCCTTACCGCCAGTATGCGGGTGCCAAAGCTGAAAGAAGGCCAGATTGCCCGTATGAAGGTCATCAATGTCAGCAAGGACGGTGCCTTTCTTGATGTTGGGGCAGAGCGGGGCATCTTTATGCCTTATGCCGGAATGCGGGGCAAGCTACAAATCGGCGAAATCGTTTGGGCCAAGCTTTATACGGACAAGTCAGGTCGTTTGGCTGTTACCATGAAGGTGGAGGACGAAATGCGTCGGGCATCAGTGCCGGCAGAAAACGTTCGCATTGGTCAGATGGTAAAGGGCTCCGTGTACAATCTGACGGAAAGTGGTGCCTTTATGCTGACCCAGGAGCGTTATATTGCCTTTATTGCCCGGAAAGAAATGGTAGAAGTTCCACGGGTGGGTCAGACTTTGGAGGCCAGGGTAACATATATCCGTCCAGATGGTCGCATTAACGCCTCTCTCCGGGAGGTGAAGGTCAAGGCCATGGAGTCCGATGGGGACAAGATCCTTATGTTTTTACAGGACAACAACGGCAGGATGCCATATTGCGATACCAGCAGTCCTGAGCTTATCAAGGGCAGGTTCAAGATCAGCAAGGCAGCCTTCAAGCGGGCCCTGGGACACCTCTACAAGCAGGGACTTATTCATATGGAAGATGGCTGGACCTATTTGAAGTAGGAAAAGTTAAAAAATTTTCCTATCGGGCAGGAATTTTTTCATTTGCAACGAATATATTACCCAGTAGAGTATATATGCAGTTGTGGAGTGGATTGCCTGGAGCGATAGAGCCAGCCGGGGCGGTCATAAAATAAGATGGGGGCGATAGAATGGCAGTTGATGATAAAAAGGGGATTCTGCTGGAAACCGGTACTAACGAGTTTGAGATTGTGGAGTTCAGCATTGGTTCCGTAAACTATGGTATAAATGTAGCCAAGGTTCGGGAGGTTATTACCCGTGCACCTATTACGGAGATGCCACAGGCACATCCGTATATTGACGGGCTTTTTACCCTCCGGGGCAAGGCCATACCGCTGGTAAATTTGCCACGGTGCCTGAACATGCCTAGCATGGGGGAGCCAAAGAACATTATTGTTACTGAAATCAACAACTACAATATCGGCTTTTTGGTGGACAGTGTATCCCGTATACACCGCATCAGCTGGAAGGACATGGAGCCAGCCCCTGAGGTGGGGGACCAGTCCCGTGTGGTAGGTATTGTGAAGATGCAGGAAAAGATTATCCTGTTGCTGGATTTTGAGACCATTATTGCGGAGATAAATCCGGAAATCAATGCCAAGCTCACTACCTTTGATGACGCCAATATGGACTTGAAGGCGGAGCGCTCCAATGTTCATGTGCTCTGTGCCGAGGATTCTCCTTTGCTGCGGGAGCTGCTAGTCAATACCCTCCACGAGTCCGGCTACCGTTTTGTGCGGGACTTCAACAACGGCCAGGATGCTTGGAATTATCTGGCCAATAACCTTACCTCAGACCTGCCTATCGAGGATCAGGTGCGGATCATCATCTCCGATATTGAGATGCCTCAGATGGACGGCCACCGGCTGCTGAAGCTGGTGCGGGAAGACCAGCGGTTCAAAGATATTCCATTCATTCTCTTCTCATCACTGATTAGCGAGGAAATGCGCCGCAAGGGGGATGCCCTAGGGGCCAATGGACAGATTTCCAAGCCAGAAATCAACCAGCTCATCGGACTGATGGACGAGCTAATCTTCGGCATTAAGCGTGAGAAGTAATAGGCAGAGAAGATTAGGGCTTAGAAAAAAATTTAAATATCCCTTGACATTGCAGTCGATATTTTATAAAATAATGCAAGTGAGCCGTGTACAGCCGCTTCCATTAGCCCCGGAGGCAATGACATAGCTTGCGAATCATTCCAGAAATTTACAAATATCTAGGGAGGGATATATCGCATGAAGACAACATTTATGGCTAATGCTCAGAATGTAGAGCGTAAGTGGTATGTTGTAGACGCTGAAGGTCAGACTGTAGGTAGATTGGCCGCTGAAGTTGCAAAAGTTCTTCGCGGTAAACATAAACCAACCTTTACTCCGCATGTTGATACTGGCGATTTCGTTATCGTAATCAACGCTGAGAAGGCTGTATTCACTGGTAAGAAGCTCATTGACAAGACTTATTTCCGTCATTCCGGTTACAATGGTGGTACCACCTTTACTCCAGCCGGTCAGATGTTTGAGAAGTTCCCAACTCGTGTAATTGAGCACGCAGTTCGTGGCATGCTTCCAAAGAACCGTCTTGGTGAGCAGATGTATAGAAAACTGAATGTATATGCAGGTCCTGAGCATCCACATGCTGCACAGCAGCCAGAGGAGCTCAAGCTCAGCATTCGCTAATACTTGGTAAGGAGGAACATAAAAAATGGCATTAGTTAGCTACTACGGTACTGGCCGCAGAAAGTCTTCCGTTGCTAGAGTTCGTCTGGTTCCAGGTGAAGGCAAAGTGACCATCAATGGTCGTGCAATGGATGAGTACTTTGGTCTCAAGACTCTCGAGCTGATCGTTCGTCAGCCTCTGGAGCTTACCGAGACTGTTGACAAGTACGATGTAATCGCAGATGTAAAGGGTGGCGGTGCTTCCGGCCAGGCTGGTGCAATCCGTCATGGCATTACCCGTGCTCTCATGGTTCTGGACGGCGAGCTGCGTCCTGCACTGAAGAAGGCAGGCTTCGTAACCCGTGATCCTCGTGAGAAGGAGCGTCGTAAGTACGGCTTGAAGAAGGCACGTAAGGCTTCTCAGTTCTCCAAGCGTTAATTTTATTATTGCTTGCAATCCCTGCAGGGTCAAACCTGCGGGGATTTTTTTTGCAAAAAGAGGATTTAGGCTACATTTGTAGAAATATACAGAGAATGCAAATGATGCAGGAGGCCCGGCAGGGAATGGGGAAGTGAGCCCCTGCATTTTGAGGGTATCATTATCAAGGAGATGAGGGTTGTGTTTTTGAAAAAAGGCAAATTCGGACTGCTGCTTACGGGCATTATGGCCATGCTGCTCCTAGGCGGTTGCGGTGGCGGAGACAATTCAGACAAGGTAGCAAATCCAGGTGGAGCCATAAGCTTTGCCATCCATGAGGAACCAGAGGGGATTCCAGGACAGCTATTGCATGATGTAGGAGCCAAAACAGAGGCAGCAGGCTGGAGCTTTGTCAGTGAGATTGCCGGGGGCAATGCCAATCTGCAGCTGGACCAGGTAAACAAGATGATTGACGACAAGGCGGCAGCCATTGTGGTTATTGCCCAGAATGGTGACAGCATTATCCCAGCGGTAAAGCGAGCCAATGAGGCAGGCATACCTATTATTGCCACAAACCGTGATATCAACGGCGGCGTATTCAGTAATGTAATCAACAACGAGCGTCAGGCAGGGGAGTTGCAGGCTGAGTACATGGCTGCCCATCTCCCTCAGAATGCTAAGATTGTTTATATCAAGGGGGATATGACCATCAGTGCGGCTGTGGACAGATATGAGGGATTTAAGGAAACCCTGAAGTCCAAGCGTCCGGATGTGGAAATCCTGGCTTCCAATAGCACGGGTGACTGGACAGAGGCCCAGGGCATCAGGGAATTGTCCCTGTGGATGGGCATGTATCCTCAGATTGACGGCGTTGCTTCCGCTAACGACAATATGGCTATTGGTGCCATCAAGGCCCTGAAGGCAGCAGGCCGCTTCAATGAATCCGTTATTGTCTGCGGCGTGGACAGCAACGAAAATGCTCTTAATTCCATTGCTGCCGGAGAGATGAAGATGACCGTCAAGCAGGATGCGGACAAGATCGTAGATACCATTATGGGACTTTTGCAGCAGGCAAAGCAGGGTACAGCTCCTGAAAAGGGCAACACCCTGGTGCCAATGATTGCCATTACCCAGGACAACCTGGCCCAGTATAAATAAGCAGGAGGAGCTAATATGAAAAACCTTAGCGTAAAAACAAAAATTGTAGCTCTGGCTGCCATTATGCTGGTTATTACCTGCCTGGTGGCTGCTGCAGGGCTGTATTCCAACAATAAATCCAAGCAGGCTGTAGATACTATGTACAATTCCAACATGATGGCTACCCAGTATCTCACCCATGCAGATGCCCAGCTGTCAGCCGGCAGCAAGGATATAGATTATATTCTCCAGCAGGACTTTTCAGTAGAGAATAGAAATATTCTTTTGGACGATTTGGCTCTTAAAATCGACAGCATCACCAAGGATATTGCTGAGGTTAAGAGCGTAACCACCGGGGAAAAGAGCCTGAAGATTATTGAGAGCATGGAAGGAAAGCTGGCAGAGGCAGCCAGCAATATTCAGGCTGCCAAGAAGCTTGGTACCACACAGGAGGATAAGCAAAAGATTTATGCTTCCCTGCAGGTGGTGGACAGCATTGCCGGTGATTTGGCCCTGCTGACTCCGGAAAACGTGCTTCAGGGAAAAATTCTTTTTCAGGAAAGCGATGCAGCCTATAATTTCGCTCTGATTGCCTTTGCAGTAATCATCATTTTGGGCCTGATAATCGGTACTTTTGCGGCCTATATCATTGCCAAGGGTATTGCAGAACCGTTGCAGGATTCCGTGGGACTGCTGGATGCTGTGGCTGATGGCGACCTAACCATTGATGTGGCACCTGAGGTGCTGGAACGTCATGATGAGGTAGGCACCATGGCCCAGGCACTCCACCGGATGCAGGTATCTCTCCGTGAGATGATGGGCACTGTAAGCCATGAGGCAGATAACAGTGCTGCCATGGCGGAGGAGGTATATGAGCTGGTTAGCTCCCTGAACGGCAGCACCCAGGATATGTCCGCTGTCACTGAGCAGATGGCTGCCAGCATGGAGGAAACTGCTGCCTCCACCACCAATATTCAGGATCTTAGTGCTGAGATTCGTTCCCAGGTGGAGGATAGTGCCAGTGAGGCTGCCAGGGGTGCCCAGTATACCCGCACTGTTTATGAGCGGGCTGAGAGCCTCCACCGTGATATGGAAAATGCCAAGAGCCGTGCTAGTGCCGTATATAATGAAACCAAGGGCTCCTTGGAGCGTGCCATTGAGGCTGCCAAGGTGGCTGATAATATTGCAGAGCTGACCCAGGGCATTACTGCCATTGCGGAGCAGACCAATCTTCTGGCTCTCAATGCTGCCATTGAGGCCGCCAGGGCCGGTGAGCATGGCCGGGGCTTTGCGGTGGTAGCTGACGAGGTTCGTAAACTTGCTGAGCAGTCCCATGAGACTGCCGGGGAGATTCAGAACCTGACGGGCAAGGTAACCAATGCGGTACAGAATCTGTCCCATAGTTCATTTGACCTGTTGAAGTTTATGGAGGAAAATGTCCGTCATGACTATGATATGATTACTGATACTGCCCAGCAGTACCGGGAGGATGCGGAGTATTTCAGCAATTTTGCCGACAAGAGCAGTGCTTCTGCCCAGGCGGTGGTTGAGTCCATCCAGACCATGTCCAATAGCATGGAGGAAATCGCCAAGGCTACCAATGAGGGGGCCATTGGCAACAATACCGTGGCTGAGCAGGTGGTAAATGTGGCAGAAAAGGCCAACAGCATTATGACCAAGGTGAATGTGTCCAAGGAGGGTGCGGATAACCTGAAGCAGCAGCTGTCGAAGTTCAAAATTTAAGAGAAGTGGTGATATGGGACGCCCTGTGCCATGGTAGTACCATTTCAGGCACGCTCTCGCTCTAGATTCACCTAGCGGATGCTAAGCTCTCAAAAATAAGATGCCCGCCCCTACTTGGGACGGGCATTAATTTTTGAATCGCTAAGCACCGAGGTTCATCTAAGGCCTGTGCATGGTACATACCATGGCACAGGGCTGGCGTGTATCTGATTCGCTGTATGTCCCTATGATGGGCAACATCTGCTGCTTCGGATAGAGGAGGAGAAGGTATTCTACTATTTGATGTTTTGTCTTTTTGATATTTTGGGTTGACAAATATTCTCATTGGGGTAAAATTAGGGGGAGAGATTTTGTCCTGCTATGGGCGGGATGTGAAAATGGAGGCTTTTATATGACAAAGATTAATATATTCTCCGGTTTTTTGGGAGCTGGTAAGACTACCTTGATCCAGAAGCTGATTTCTGATGGCTTTACGGACAAGATTGCCCTGATTGAAAATGAATTTGGTGAGATTGCCATTGACGGCGGCTTTATGAAGGAAGCCGGAGTGGAGATAAAGGAGCTGAATTCTGGCTGTATCTGCTGTTCCTTGGTGGGGGATTTTGAGCAGTCCCTGAAGCAGGTTATGGACACTTATCATCCTGAGCGGATTATCATTGAGCCATCTGGCGTAGGCAAGCTGTCTGACGTCAAGAAGGCTGTTTCTACCGTCCTTAGGGATGATGTGGTGCTGGATGGCTGCATTGCGGTGGTTCATGCCAAGAAGTGCAAGATGTATGCCCGTAACTATGGTGAGTTCTTTATTGACCAGATTGCCCATGCTGACTGCATCGTGCTGAGTCGCAGCCAGGATGTAAATGAGAAGAAGCTGGCTGAGACCATGGAAATCATTCGCAAGTACAACGAGAAGGCTCCTGTTGTTACCACTCCTTGGGAGGAAATCAGCGGCAGCCAGATTCTCTCTGCCCTGGCAAATAGCCCTCTCCTGACTGTGGAGGAGGTAGAGGAGCATGAGCACCATCACCATCATGATCATGACCACGAGTGCTGTGGGGGCCATCATCACGACCACGACCATGAGCATGAGTGCTGCGGCGGTCATCACCATGACCATGAGGAACATGAACATCACCACCATGAGGGAGAGTGCTGTGGTCATCATCATGACCACGAGGAGCACGAGCACCATCACGACCATGAGCACGAACACGAACATCACCATCATGAGGGTGAGTGCAGCGACCCTAATTGCAGCTGCCATGACCATGAGCATCATCACAACCATGACCATCACCATCATCATGCAGATGATGTATTTGGCAGCTGGGGCCAGGAGACCACCAAGAAGTTCTCTGCTGATGAGCTGAAGGAGATCCTCGCTGAGCTGGTGAACGCTGACGAGTATGGCGTAGTGCTTCGTGCCAAGGGCATAGTAAAGTCCGCCAACGATGGTGAGTGGCTCCACTTCAACTATGTGCCAGGCGAGAGCAGCGTAGAGGTAGGAGCTGCGGACTATACCGGCCGTTTCTGCGTAATCGGCAGCAAGCTTCAGGAGCATAGCCTCCAGGAACTGTTTTTGGGAGAATAAGATATGAGCGACAAGCAGAATGTACCTGTATACTATTTTATGGGCCTGCTGGAAAGCGGCAAGACCAGCGTAATCATTGACTTTCTGGCCAACAACCAGTTTGGCAAGGCAGAGTGCAACTTGGTTATCCTAGGTGAAGAAGGCGAGGAGGAAATCGACGAAGAGCTCCTGGCTCAGAGCCATGCCAAGATCATCACCGTAGAGGATGAAGAGGAGTTGACACCGGAGTTTTACCAGCAGCTCCAGGACAAATACCATCCTAGCAGTGTCCTCATCGAGGCCAACGGCATGTGGAACGCCGGGGACTATATGAACATCCCTCTGCCAAAGGAATGGTTTGACTTCCAGAATATCGGCATGGTCAATGCAGAAACCTTTGAGGTTTATCAAAAGAACATGAAGGATCGCTTCATTGATTTGTTCCGCTATTGCGAGCTGATTATTTTCAACCGCTGCGACCACAATACCCGCCAGCAGGATATCCGCCGCAATGTGCGGGTGGTAAACCGCCGTGCCAATGTTATCTTCGAGTCTGAGTTAGAGGATTTTGTGGAGGAGGAGCCGGAGCTGCCATTTGACAACACCAAGGAGGTTATTGACCTGGATTTTGATGACTATGGGGCTTGGTTTGTGGATATGCAGGATCATCCTGATACCTATGACAAGAAGAAAATCATCTTTGACGGCTATCTCTGCTCGGCGGAGAAGAACCACAAGATTCACTACGGCGTAGGCCGGGTGGGCATGGCCTGCTGTGCTGAGGATATGATGTTCCTAGGCATTGCCGGCAGCGGTGCACCATTCCATCAGCTGAACCACAAGGAAAACCAGCGGAAGTGGGGCCAGATTACCGGTACTGTCCACTGCAAGCGGGATGCAGACGGTGAGGTGGAGAACCTTTCCTTCAAGGTAGAGGACTTTAAGGAAAAGGCCAAGCCAGAGGATACTGTGGTGTATTTTAACTAAATGAAGAAGACCTGTGTGGTGTAGAAGCATCATGCAGGTTTTTTTGTACCTGGAAATAATAGTAGTATATGCAATCCGTTTGCGTCATTTCGTTACAGTAAAGTTTAGGGTGGTTTTCCTTATCAAATATTTTACCTTTTGGAAAAAATATGTTATAATAACAACATATTTTGCAAGCAGGAGTGATGCATATGGGTTTTGGAAAAGTTGTTGACTTTAGCGTTAATATTTTTGACCATAGTCCGCTGGCTTTTTGCGTGATTGAGATAGATATGAAGCAGGATGAGCCTGTGGACTGGCATTTTGTATATTGCAACGATGCCCTGGCACGGCTGGAGGGAGTGGCCAAGGAGGAGCTTTTGCACAAAAGCTTCTATGAGCTATTCCCAGAGGGCAGCCGCAAGTGGCTGAGTGCCTACTACCGGGCGGCCTATCATATGGAGCCTCAGAGCTTTGATGACATATCAGAGGAAAGCGGAATTTTCCTTCATATAGATGTTATTCCTACGGGGAAGAAAGGGTACTGCGGCTGCATTCTGCGGGATGTAAAGCAGGAATTCCTGGAGAGGGCAGAGCGAAACTCCGCCTTGCGGGATGCCTTGGTCATGGCTGAGTCTGCCAATAATGCCAAGTCAGACTTCCTAGAGATGATGTCCAATGACATCTGCAACCCTATGCATGAAATTATGGGCACAGCGGATCAGGCTTCTGCCAATATTGATGATACTGCCAGGGTGCGAGAGAGCCTTCAGAGGATTTCTGGCTCCGGCAAGCAGCTGCTGGATATTGTCAACCAGGTGCTGGATCTTAGCAAGATGGCTACGGGGAAACAAAGCCTGGCAGTGGAGAAGTTCAACCTTAGCCATATGTCAGAGAATCTGGTGTCCATGCTGCTGCCCCAGGTTCGGGCCAAGAGGCAGAGCTTTGGGGTGGATACCTCCGGCCTGCGGCATGAGATGGTGGTGGGAGATCCTAGGCGGCTGCAGCAGGTGCTGGTAAATATCATTACCAATGCCATCCGCTTTACCCCGGAAGGAGGCAGTATCTCCTTGACTGTCCAAGAGGGAGAGAAGGATGCCTTTGGCAATACGGCTTTTACCTTTGTGTGCCAGGACAACGGCGTGGGCATGTCCAAGGAGTTTTTGCCTCAGCTGTTTATGCCTTTTAGCCGTGCTACGGATAGCAGGATAAGCAACAGCCAGGGCAGAGGCATGGGTATGGCCATTAGCAGGAATATTGCTCGGATGATGGGGGGAGAAATCACCGCTGAGAGCCATTTGAACAAAGGGACGACTATTACGGTGAAGGTTTCCTTGAAAATCCAGGAGGAGGAAAAATCTCCGTTGGTGCAATCCCTGTCTGGGATGAAGGTGCTGGTAGCCAATGAGGATGAGGTAAGCCGGGAAGCCTGCGAGACTATCCTTCAGGAGCTAGGCATGGAGACCAAGGCTGTAGAAGGAGGCTTTCAGGCAGTACAGGAAGTGGTCACCTCCTTCCGCAACAAGCAGGGCTACGATGCCTGCATACTGGATTGGAAGCTGCCGGATATGAACGGTGTGGAAACCGCTGAAAATATGCGGATGATTGTGGGCAAGCATATGCCGAAGATTATCATATCTGCCTTTGATGCCAAGGGGGTGGAGGAAGAGGCCAGGAATGCTGGGGCGGTGGCTCTGGTGGGGAGGCCCTTCTTCCGGTCTAAGCTTATTGAGGTGTTTGGGGATATTAAGGCGCAGGAAGAGGCGGGTGCCTCGTCTCCTATGAAGGTATATTAAAGCAATATAGCAATAACTAGGTGTACAGAAACGCCGGAAGTGTACCCACGTCGACTCGCTCTCGCTCATAACTCGACATAGCGGATGCTAAGCTCTCGTGAGGGGCATGATAGCTGGTCGCTATCATGGCTCACGAATCGCTAAGCACCGATGTCGAGCAATGGTCTCCTTAGGGTACAACTTCCGGCGTTTTCCTGGGCTACTTGCTTTTCGCATCTATACTTTTCATATTGTCAGATTTCATAAGCTGTTGTATAATTTTCTTAATGATAATGGCTGTTTGTACCTCTTCTTGGGGTATAGAATGTATAGATGAAGAGGTGTGGGTGCATGAGGAAGTGGATGGGTGTGCTGCTTCTGCTGGTGGCAGTGCTGGTGGGAGGCTGCCTGGTGTATAATGGCAAGGCTGACCCGGTGGATGAGGATCTGCCGGAGATTGTGGTGGGCAGCGATGTATATCCTCCTTTTTACTATATGAACGAAAAGGGTGAGGCTGCTGGCATTGATGTGGAGCTGGCCAAGGAGGCCTTTCACCGTTTGGGATTGAAGCCAAAGTTTGAAATTATCGACTGGAAGAGCCGGGATGAGATTTTGAACTACAACAGGGTGGACTGCCTGTGGGGCTGCTTTACCAAGGACGGCCGGGAAGATGACTATCAGTGGGCTGGCCCTTATATGAAAAGCACTCAGGCGGTGGCAGTGCCTCATGACAGCAGCATCCAGAAGCTTAGCGACCTGAAGGGAAGGCTGGTGGCAGTTCAGGCTACCACTAAGCCTGAGGATATGTTTCTGGCCCATGAGGATAGCCGCATTCCCCAGGTGGACAAGCTTATGGTGGTGGATTCCGGGGATGTGCTTTTTACCTTGCTGGTAAATGGAAAGGTAGATGCCATTGCTGCCCACCGGGAGGCTCTGTGGCAGTTTGCCCAGGACTATGGGGCTGACTATCGCATCCTGGACGAGGCTCTCATGGAGGTGCACCTAGGGGTTGCCTTCAGAAAAAGCGACAATAGCGGCATTCCTCAGAAGCTGGACAAGGTGCTGAAGGAAATGAAGCGTGATGGTACCATCCAAAGAATAGCGGAAAAATACCTGCCTGATGCAGAAATGTACATGGACTACAAGGAGCATAGGGTAGGTGCGGCATATATGGAAGGTGATGGCAGTGGTAGCAGACAATGACAAGAACCTGCTGGACAGGAAATACTGGCTTCTTTACCTGCTGTCAGGACTTATTTTCATGGGCTGTGCTACCCTGTTTTTTGTGGAATATGCGGTAATTGATGCGGAAAAGTCCCTGAGCCAGCTTAACGGCTTTATCCGCAAGCAAGTGCTGGTATACACTCAGCACAACAACCTATCCATGGCCAAGGATATTTCCAATATCTCCGTGCTAGGTGAGGAAATCAGCCGGGAGATAAGCAAGGGCAGGCTGGTGGTAACTGACGAAACCCTGGTGGAATATGGCCAGTCCATGTGGCTGGATGGCATCATCGTCATGGATGAAAGGGGCAGTATTGATGCCCATTACAACAGGGAAGGGGTGCCATATAGCAGCCTTCTGTACCTGCTAAATAAGGAAGCTGTACGGAATGTGGCATGGCATCCGGAGAAGATATATACGGATATCATCACAGACCGCTATGGTCAGCAGTTTGCACTGGCGGCAGTGTGGCGGCCGGACAAGCCTGGGGTCATAGTGTGCTACCACTATACCAGCAAGGATGATGCCCAGCAGCAGAATCTTACCATACAAAAGCTTCTTGCCAGCTACGGGGATGTGGATATGGGTACCATAGTAATTAGCGACGGAGACAAGATTTTGGCCTCAAATAATGAGAAGCTCATCAATACTTCGGTGCAGAACAGTGACCATATCCAGAATCTCCTTAGCGAGGCCAAGCCGGGGAAGCTGGTGCTGATGGATATGCCGGGACAGCCTTGGAACTATGGTCTATATAATTGCGGACGGAATTTCTTCGTATATATCTTCGTGCCTACGGAAAGGGTCTTTGCTACTTTGCCAAGGAATCTTTTGCTGAGCCTGATATTTTGGCTGGCTGCAGTTAGTGTGGTACAGCTCTTTAGGATGCATGCCATCAACAGGATGCGGCGGACTCAGGACCGTCTGGATGAGCAGTACAAAAAGGAGCTGGAGGCCAGTGCCTACAAGGCGGAGGCTGCCAATCGCACCAAGACGGAGTTTTTGCAGCGGATGAGCCATGATATTCGCACACCGATTAACGGTATCAAGGGTATGGTGGAGGTGGCCGACTACTATGCTGGCAATGAGGAAAAGCAGGCAGAGTGCCGCCGAAAGATTGCGGAAGCCTCGGAAATCCTCCTGGAGCTGGTAAACGAGGTGCTGGACATGGGCAAGTTGGAGTCCGGGGAAATCTATCTGGAGAGCCGACCTATTGACCTGGAGCAGATGTTGGACACTCTGGTGGATATCCTGGAAAAGCAGGCCGGAGCTCGTGGCATTACCATCCACAAGCATGTGGTGCTGCGGCACAAAAACATTTTGGGCAGCCGGGGGCATATCAAGCGGCTCTTTATGAACCTTATGTCCAATGCGGTAAAGTACAATAAGGACAATGGCAAGGTCTTTATCAACTGCCGTGAAACGGGCTGTGACGAGGATATGGTACATATCGAGTTCGTGTGCCGTGATACCGGCGTAGGCATGAGCCCTGAGTTCCAGAAGCACGCCTTTGATGCTTTTTCCCGGGAGCAGGGGGAGCATACCAAGGGGGTAAGTGGTACAGGTCTGGGTATGTCCATTGCCAAGAATTTGGCAGAGAAAATGGGAGGCAGCCTTACCTTTACCAGCGAGCCTGAGAAGGGCACCACCATGATTGTCAAGCTGCCGTTGAAATTGGATCCTGAGGCAGGGGAACAGCATGCCTTCCAGGAGGAGCAGGAAGTGCCGGCGGATGAAATCAACCTGAACGGTGTAAATCTCCTGCTGGTGGAGGATAATGAGCTGAACATGGAAATTGCGGAGTTTATCCTGGGCAGCGTAGGAGCCAATTACACCAAGGCCATGAACGGTCAGGAGGCAGTGGATATCTTTAGCAGGTCACCGGCGGGTACCTTTGATGGTATTCTTATGGATGTGATGATGCCGGTGATGAATGGATATGAGGCGGCAGAGGCAATACGGAAACTTCATAGGGATGATGCCAAGCGGATTCCAATTATTGCCATGACGGCCAATGCGTTTACGGATGATAAGAGAAGGGCATATGAGGCGGGGATGAATGAGCATCTGGCTAAGCCTCTGGATAAGGAGTTGTTGCTGCGGACGTTGGTGAAGTTTTGTAAGAGATAAGCGGGATTTGTGTATATAATATAAGCCCCGCCTGCGTGGATACGGTACTCCAGATGAATCCTATAAAAATCACATAAAAAATTAGCCAAGTCCGCAAGGTGAT
>CAVFWX010000017.1:0-21735 GCA_963626225.1 Anaerotignum sp. | reverse complement strand
GGCTCACGAATCGCTAAGCACCGAGGTTCATTTAAGGCCTGTGCATGGTACATCATCAGGTCTGCGGTCAATACCAGAGTCATCAAAGCGGTAAATCTCAGAGAGTAGTGAAGATGAGGTGGGCGTGGCCGGAGATGGTGTAGTCCCCTAGGGTAGCTGGGAGGAATACGGTTTGACCAGCTTTTAGGTCAAGGGTAGTGGAGCCAGTGGTGAGCTGGAGGTCGCCCTCTAGCACTGTGAAGGTGTGGAAGCTGTCTGCTCCGGCGGTGAGATGGGCAGTGCCTTCTAGCTTAATGCTGTAGGTGTTGAAATACTGGCAGCCTACCAGCAGCTCTGCCTGGCAGTCAGGAGAAAGGTGGACCATTTCTTTTTCGTCCTTCAGTGGCAATGGCTTCAGGTTGCATACCTCACTGCCCTGTTTTACATGAAGCTGACGAGGCTTGCCGTCAGTGCCCAAGCGGTTGTAGTCAAAGAGACGATAGGTGATATTGGAATTTTGCTGTACTTCTGCTAGGAGGATACCTTTGCCGATAGCGTGGATGGTGCCGGCAGGGATGAAGAATACATCGTCCTTCTTGACTGGGGCATGATGGCAGATATCCGTAATAGTGCCATTGGCAAGACTGTCGGAAAGCTCCTGGCGGGTGATTTCCTTTTCTACACCGTAGAGAAGCTCAGCTCCTGGCTCCGCATCTATCACATACCACATTTCCGTTTTGCCGTATTCTCCCTCGTTTTTCAGGGCATATTCATCCTCTGGATGGACTTGGACGGATAGATTGTCCTTGGCATCAATTAGTTTTATCATGATAGGAAATTTTTCGCTATTTGCTCCCTTTGTGCCTAGTAGTTCCTTGCCATTGACTGCTAGGTACTGCTCTAGACTCTGGCCAGCAGCCTCGCCATTGGCAATGATGCTTGGCCCTGCTGGATGACAGGATAGCTCCCAGCTCTCTGCCAGCCTATCTGCATCGGATACCTTGTGATATACATCCCTGAGCCGGGTGCCGCCCCAGATATAGTCCTTTACCGGTGCTTGCATTAAAAGTGGATAAAGCATTGTATTTTCATCCTTTCTGATACTTAAAAAATATATCTTTATTATAAAAAACAACGTACTTTTTGTCAAAGCACTTTACACGATTGCATCTGTTGTTGTATTGAGAGTCAAATATATGCTAGAGCATTGTCGCCGCTCATATTCTTGTAAGACTCAATTTTTTCTGCTAAAATTGAGATATATTGGGAGGTGTTTTTGTGAAAAAACTTTTGCAGACAGCCCATCAGTGGATGGAAGCATATATGAAGTCCTTTTACTGTGAGGACAAGGATATCATGTTTGGCATACAGATGAAGGAAAAGCATACAGGCTATGTGACAGCCAATGCCAGGAATTTGGCACTGCATCTAAATCTCAATGACCATGATGTGCAGCTAGCAGAGCTTATTGGTCTTTTGCATGATGTGGGGCGGTTCCGTCAGTGGCAGCTGTACAAGACCTTTGTGGATGCAGAGTCAGAGGATCATGCAGATCTGGGAGTAAAGACCATTGTAGAGCTGCCCTTTTATGAAATGATGGCACAGGAGGACAGGGAGCTGGTATTGTTTGCCATCAAGAATCACAATAAAAGGGAAATAGAGCCAGCACCATCAGCACGGCATCTTATGTTTGCCCGTATCATAAGGGATGCAGACAAGTTGGACATCTTCAGGGTTCTGGCACCATATCTTACTCAGAATCCAGATATGAACAAGCAGTCAGCTACTATTCGTAGGTTTATGAAGGGACCAAATGGTGAGGCAACTGGAGAAATGGGCGTATTTGCTCCTGGATTTTTGGAGCGGTATGTCAATGGACAGCAGGTGGACTATAGCATGATTCGCACCAATGAGGATAGGAAGCTGGTGCGGCTGATGTGGGTATATGATGTAAATTATGCCTGGACCTTGCAGCGGATATGTAATAAGGGCTATATTGATGCTATAGTGGCCAATCTGCCAGATTTGCCTATGGTGAGATTGGGGACAGAACGGTTGCGGGAGTATGTGGCCAAGAAATGCAACACCCCGGATACAGCCATCTGATATGGCTTTTGTATACATTGCCATAGTAGGCAAGAAATGAGCCGGTTTTATGGCAGGAAAAAGCAAACTATGCTATAATTAAGAAATTAATTGTACAATAAATTTATAATAGGAGCGATAAGCTTATGCCAGAGATTTTGACGAATCCGTCCAATTTTATTCAGAATGAAATAAATGATGACCTGAAAAATGGCCGTTACAGCGAGGGTGTCCACACCCGTTTTCCTCCAGAGCCAAATGGCTATCTCCATATTGGCCACGCCAAGTCCATTTGCCTGAACTTTGGACTGGCGCAGCAATACGATGGACTGTGCAACCTCCGCTTTGATGATACAAATCCTGTAAAGGAAGACGTGGAATATGTGGATTCCATCCAGGAGGATGTAAAATGGTTGGGCTTTAGCTGGGATAAGCGGATGTTCTATGCATCTGACTACTTTGAGAAGCTCTATGAATTTGCCGTAAAGCTCATTGAAAATGGCAAGGCATACGTTGACGATTCCACTGCCGAGGAAATCCGCAGCATGCGTGGCACCCTGACTGAAGCAGGCAAGGAAAGCCCATATAGGAACCGCAGCGTTGAAGAGAATATGGATCTCTTTACCCGTATGAAAAACGGCGAGTTCGCCGATGGGGAGAAGGTACTGAGAGCCAAGATCGACATGGCATCTCCAAATATCAATATGCGTGATCCTGTTATCTACCGTATTGCCCATGCCACCCATCACCGTACCGGGGATGTCTGGTGCATTTATCCAATGTATGACTTTGCCCATCCTCTTTCCGATGCTATTGAGGGCATTACCCACTCCATCTGTACACTGGAGTTTGAGGATCATCGTCCTCTCTATGACTGGCTGCTGGAGTCTGTAGGCTTTGATGTAAATACTCGCCCTCGTCAGATTGAGTTTGCCCGTTTGAACCTTACCAACACCGTTACTAGTAAGAGAAAGCTTCGTCAATTGGTGGAAGAAGGATACGTAGCAGGCTGGGATGATCCACGGATGCCTACCATTTCCGGACTGCGTCGTCGTGGCTATACTCCTGCTGCTCTGCGGAACTTCTGCCGTGAAGTAGGCGTGGCCAAGGCCAACAGCCTGGTGGATGTAGCCATGCTGGAGCACTGCATCAGGGATGATCTGAATAATACAGCTGACCGCATGATGGCAGTTCTTCGTCCATTGAAGGTTGTTATTACCAATTATCCAGAGGGCAAGAAGGAATACATGCTGGCAGAGAATCATCCAACCAATGGGGGTCATCGTTATATGCCATTTACCCGGGAGCTGTACATTGAGCAGGAGGATTTCATGGAGGATGCACCAAAGAAGTTCTTCCGTTTGAAGCCAGAGGGTGAGGTTCGCCTGAAGCATGGCTATATCATCAAATGCGAGGAAATTATCAAGGACGAGGCTGGCAATGTAGTAGAGCTCCACTGCAGCTATGATCCGGACTCCAAGACCGGCGGTGCTACTGCCAATCGCAAGGTAAAGGGCACCATTCACTGGGTATCTGCCGAGGATGCCCTGGATGCAGAGGTACGTCACTATGACTATCTCATTGAGACTGATGAGAAGGGTGAGGTACCAGCTGACTTCCTGAATGCTGTCAATAAAAATTCCCTGGAGGTTTTGGAACATGTAAAGGTGGAGCCAAGTGCTGCACTGACTGCGGAAGGCACTCACTATCAGTTCCTCCGTCAGGGCTATTATGTGGTGGACAAGGATTCCCAGCCAGATCATCTGGTATTCAACCGTGTGGTTGGCTTGAAGGATTCCTGGGCCAAGGCAAAGAAGGGATAATTATGGCAAAGATTCCAAAGGGGCTTTCAGACAAGGATATGCTTCAGGGCTATGTGGAGCAGGTTACCATGGAAGATCAGTTCATGGCTGCTGAGGAGGCAGAGGACCGTCGCCGCAGAGCTCGGGCAGGACTAGGAAAGCCAGAAAAAAATATTGCCCTTACGGGCTTCAGTGATGAGTTGGTGGAGGAATTGGGTAAAAAGCTCCTGGAGCTGAAGATGGAACTCTTTAGGGAAGGCATCAAGAACTATACCATGAAGGTAAAGAAGGATGGCCAGACCATTACCATCAAGCCTGTGGTGCTGAAAGAGAAAAGCAATAAGGGCAACCGCTGTTAATATAGAGGAGGCAGCTAAGACCGCCGAAGATGAAATGTGTGAGGAGTGAGTATTGTACCGCAGCCTCAACCCTTTCCTGCTCGGTTATGAGTTAACAGGAATGAGCTGGACAAACGATATAATGCTTTGTTTTATCTAAAAAGGGGGCAAAAACATTGTTTGACTCAACTTCTATTGCAGTAATAATCTTTATCGTTGCTTATGCACTGATTATTTCCGAAAAGGTTCATCGAACCATTGTGGGAATCTTTGGTGCCATGCTCATGATTATGTTTGGCATACTCTCCCAGGATGTAGCAGTCCACCATATTGACTTCAATACCTTGGGACTGCTTATGGGCATGATGATTATTGTCAATATTACGGCAGAGACAGGACTGTTCAACTTCCTTGCAATTTGGGCAGCCCAGAAGGTAAAGGCGCAGCCTATGAAGCTGCTGTTGGCGCTGGCAGCCCTGACGGCAGTGTGCTCTGCTTTGTTGGATAATGTAACCACGGTGCTCTTGACAGTGCCTGTTACCTTTAGTATTACTGCCCAGCTAAAGGTGGATGTAAAGCCCTTCTTGATGGCTCAGATTATGGCTTCTAATATCGGTGGTACAGCCACCCTTATCGGCGATCCGCCAAATATTATGATTGGCTCTGCTGTTGGTCTGAGCTTTGTGGACTTTCTCGTAAATCTGGCTCCGGTTATTGTGGTAATTTTTGCCGTTACAGTGTTTATTTTAGAGGCTATCTACGGCAAGAACCTCCATACCACACCTGAGCTTCAGGCACAGGTAATGAGGCTGGATCCGAAGAAGCAGATTGCCGATGGAACCTTGCTGAAAAAGTGCCTCTTTGTACTGGCTCTGACCATGTGCCTCTTTGTGCTCCATGGTGCCTTGGGGCTGGAGTCTGCCACTGCCGCCATGTTTGGTGCAGGCCTGCTGCTCCTTCTTACCTTTACCAGGGATGAGGAGCGGATTGCCAAGGTTCTCAGCAAGATTGAGTGGACAGCCATCTTCTTCTTTGCCGGCCTGTTTATCCTGGTTGGTGCACTGGTGGAAACCGGCGTTATCAAGATGCTGGCTGAGGAAGCCATGGCTATTACGGAGGGCTCCGTCAATGCTACAGCTATCCTGATTATCTGGATGAGTGCCATTGCCTCTGCCTTTGTGGACAATATTCCATTTGTTGCCACCATGATTCCACTGATTAAGGATATGGGAGCCATGGGCATTGCCAATTTGGATCCACTGTGGTGGTCTTTGGCCTTGGGTGCTTGCTTGGGCGGTAACGGAACCCTTATTGGTGCTAGTGCCAATGTGGTAGTAGCTTCTTTGGCGGCAAAGCACGGAGAGCAGATTTCCTTTATCGGATTTATGAAGATTGCTTTTCCTTGCATGATAATTTCTATCATCATCAGCACGGTATATGTATATCTCAGGTATTTGATGTAAGATGAATTTATGATATCCGGTTGTCAATGCGGCAGCCGGATATTTTTATCTTGACAGCCGAGGGAGATACTTGCTATACTCATTGTACAAATCCATAGCGAAGGGGAGTAACCTCGCTGGTCATTGTCAACAGATTGCCAGGATACTGGCTGGCAATGGCGTTGCTTTTGCAATAGGTGAGACTTTCGCATGATACCAGATGTATCATGCGGAGTCTCTTTTTTATTTTGTAGAGAGGAGTTGGCACAGGGTCTAACAAGGCAGCCATCTACCCGTCTGCCGGGTGGGAAACAGGGAATGAGCACCCTGATGGCTGCTCAATTGGTATACCTTTAAAAAATATGTGTGTATGTATTTAGGAGGAATTTAATATGAATTTGGAAGGCCTAAATGACCGTCAGGTGGCAGAAAGCCGGGAGAAGTACGGCAGCAACAGCCTGACCCAGATTATGCCGGATCCCTTGTGGAAGAAAATCCTGCAGGGTTTCAAGGATCCCATGATTATGATTCTACTGGTGGCTCTGCTGATCCAGGCGGTGCTGTATCTGCTGGGACAGGCGGAATGGTATGAGGCTGTAGGTGTGCTTATAGCTATCCTGCTGGCCAATGGCGTAGCTGCCATCAGTGAAAATCAGCAGGAGGGCAAGGCCGTAGCCTTGCGGGAGGATGAAAGTGCCAAGGATCTTACCAAGGTTGTCCGCAATGGCCGTCTGGCAGAAATTCCTGTCAATGACGTGGTTGTAGGAGATATTGTCTTTCTCCAGGCTGGGGACAAGCTGCCTGCAGATGGTATGCTGGTGCAGGGCACGGCAAAAATCGACCAGGCTGTGCTAAATGGTGAAACTGAGGAAATTACCAAATATCCCCCAGAGAATGAAGCTGCCCAGATAGATACCAAGGATTTGCTGAATCCCCATTATGTATATCGTGGCACTGTTATGTGCAGTGGAGAAACCTATATGCAGGCTAAGGTGGTGGGAGATAATACTCTTTTTGGCCATTTGGCATTGGAAGCTCAGGAAAATACCAGAAAAACCCCTTTGCAGGTAAAGCTGGGAAAGCTGGCTCAGCAGATTTCTGCCTTTGGCTATGTGGGGGCAGTGGCTATTGTAGCAGGTATTCTTATCAAGACCTTTGTTACAGGTAACTTGCCTGAGGGGATTTTTCAGTGGATTCGCCTGATTATGGATGCGGTGACAGTGGCTGTTACGGTTATTGTCTGTGCGGTGCCTGAGGGACTGCCTATGCTGACCTCCATGTTGCTTTCTGCCCAGAGCCTCCGCATGGAGAAGGACAATGTGCTGGTAAAGAAAATCAACGGCATGGAAACCTCCGGCAGTCTTAGCATTCTCTTTAGCGATAAAACAGGCACCATTACCGAGGGCAAGCTGTCTGTGGTGGAGCTTGCCGATGGAGCGGGACAGGTGCTTTTCCAGCGGGGAGAAGCTGGGGAAGAAAATTCTACCCTGACAGATAGCTGTAGCAGGGAATATCTCTCTGAGCTGGTGCTGGGACTGGGGTTGAACAATAGCTCCCAGGTCAGCGATGGCAGCATTATTGGCGGCAACAGCACCGACCGGGCGGTTATGGGCTTTTTGTTGGAAAACCAGCTGGCAGGGGAGATAGACCGAAGTCAGGCTGGTGCCTTTAGGCATTTTGATTCTAAGGATAAATATGCAGCCGTGGAGCTGAAGTCTCAGAATCTGACCTATGTAAAGGGAGCACCAGAGGTGCTTTTAGAGCATTGCCACAGCTATTTGGATGGCAAGGGGCAGTTGCAGTCTTTAGGCAGCCTAAACAGTCTGCAAATTTATGCCAATGAGCAGGCCCATCGCTCCATGCGGCTTCTTGCCATTGCCAGGGGCAATACTCAGCGGGGAGCAGAGGGTGAGCTAATCATGCCGGAGGATATGACCTTGGTAGGCATTCTCAGCATCCGTGACAATCTCCGCCAGGATGCAGTAGCTGCCATTGAGGAAGTACAAAAGGCAGGCATCCAGGTGGTAATGGTAACAGGAGATAAGCGGGAAACCGCCATGGCCATTTCCCGTGAGGCAGGGCTGTTGAAATCCGATAAGGATTTGGTGCTGACTTCAGCAGATATGAACTGTCTCACAGATGAAGAACTGAAGGAGAAATTGCCTCAACTGCGGGTGGTGGCAAGAGCACTGCCAACAGATAAGAGCCGCTTGGTGCGTCTGGCACAGGAAATGGACTATGTAGTAGGCATGACCGGCGACGGAGTCAACGATTCCCCAGCTTTGAAGAAGGCTGATGTAGGCTTTGCCATGGGCAGCGGCACCGAGGTAGCCAAGGAAGCGGGAGATATTACCATCTTGGATGATAGGTTCTCCTCCATTGAAAAGGCTATCCTCTACGGCCGTTCCATGTTCAAAAGCATCCGCAAGTTCCTGATTTTCCAGCTAACGGTAAATGTGGCAGCGGTGCTGATTTGCTTTATTGGGCCATTGCTTGGTGAAAATGTGGTGCTGACGGTTATTCAGCTGCTTTTAGTAAACCTGGCCATGGATACCTTAGCGGCCATTGCTTTTGGCAGTGAGCCTGCCCTGAGGGACTATATGAAGGAAAAACCGGTGCCACGGCGAGAAAGCATTGTTACCGGCAAGATGCTACAGCAGGTAACGGTGTGCTCTCTATATATTACGGCAGTGTGCTTAGGAGTGTTGTTCCTGCCTCAGGTTCATGAGCTTTTCGGTGATGTGGACATTACCTACATGAAGTCGGCGGTATTTGCCACTTTTATGATGGCTATTGCCTTCAATGGTTTCAATGCCAGGACGGAAAGTGTCAATGTCTTTAAGCATATCGGTAAAAACAAGACCTTCCTGCTCATTACCCTGATTATTCTGGTTGGCCAGTGGATTTTCGTGGAGCTGGGGGGAGAGGTGCTCAGCGTGGAGCCTCTGACCTTGAAAACATGGCTTATCTGCGGCTTGCTGGCAGCCCTGGTAATTCCTGTGGACATTATCCGCAAGCTACTGGTGGGCTAAAACAAATCATCTTGACAGCAGAATATCTATCTGCTATACTTTTCGTACAATCAAATAGCGAAGGGGAGTAACCTCGCTGGCCATTGTCAACAAGCATGTCGGGAAACCGGCTGGTAATGGCGTTGTTTTTGCAACAGGTGAGACTTTCGCATGGTACTGATGATGTATCATGCGAAGGTCTCTTTTTGTTTTGTTAGGAGGATGTATCATGGAAATGGATATTATGTCAATTCAGTTTATAACAGCCCTGGGCAGCATTGTATTGTTGGATTTGCTGCTGGGAGGGGATAATGCAGTGGTTATTGCCATGGCAGCCAATAGATTGTCCCCGGAAATGCGGAAAAAGGCGGTGCTTATAGGTACAGCCGGTGCGGTAATCATCCGCCTGCTTATGACTTTTGTGGCTGTGTGGCTTTTGACCATACCTTATCTTCAGGCTGTAGGAGGACTTATTCTCCTGCCTATTGCGGTAAAGCTGCTATTGCCTCATGATGATGATGCCCATGTGGAGGCAGCAGAGAATCTTTCTGGTGCCATAAAGACCATTATTCTTGCCGATGCTGCCATGGGTATTGACAATGTGCTGGCCATTGCAGGAGCATCCCACGGCAGCTTCCTGCTGGTGGCTCTGGGCTTCCTTATTAGCATTCCTGTGGTAGTAGGCGGAAGCACCATTTTGGGGAAGCTTATGGATAAATTCCCTGCTATCCTTTATGCCGGTGCTGCACTGCTGGGCTGGACCGGTGGCTCCATGATTGCTCATGACAGGATGCTGAATCCGATGCTGGTGGCAGTAGGGGGAGATATGATAGCTTATATTATCCAGGCTGTATTGGCAGTGGCAGTAGTGGCCGTAGGCTATTTTGCCTCCAAGAACAAGGCTGCAGAGGGAAGCATCAAGGCATAAAATGGAGGAAAAGCTTGTCTGCCAAGAAAAAACTAAAGATTTCTGTCGGATTTGACGATAATAATTCCAGCAAGATAGATTGGAGTGAGCTGTATGGATTTTATGAACATTGCAGCCCTGTCAGTAGGCATGCATCAGCAGCAGCTGGATGTCCAGGTAGGTACCTCGGTGCTGAAAATGGCCATGGACACATCAGAAACAGCTATGAGTGATATGCTGGAAAGCATTGATGTATCTGCCATGACAGGCGTAGGTGCAAATTTGGACGTTTTGGCGTAACTTCCCGAAAGTCCTAAATAATGGCAAATAATGCCTAAACGAAAGTTTTACTTGCTTTTTTTGTCACTTGCAAGTATACTGATTCGTAGCAGGATGTCTCTTTGTCCACCTGTACATAGGTAAAAGAATTAAGAGTCATATGGGATATTCAAAAACAAAAATGGGGGATTTTTTTCATGGCATTTGTAGACGAGACTTTAGTATGTAAGGACTGCGGCAAGGAATTCATCTTTAGCGCAGGCGAGCAGGAATTTTACGCAGAGAAGGGCTTTGAGAACAAGCCTGTACGCTGCCGTGATTGCCGCGACAAGAGACGTCGTAATCGTGAGGGTGGCGAGAAGGAACAGCGCCAGATGTTCACTGTTGTATGTGCAGCATGCGGCAAGGAGACTGAGGTTCCTTTCGAGCCAAAGAATGACCGTCCAGTATACTGCCGTGACTGCTTCCAGGCCAGAAGAAACGGCTAAGAAGCTGTCAATCGCATAAATATGTGGCAATGAGGCCCAGGATACTTAATTGTTTCTTGGGTCTTGTTTTATGAAAAATGAGGAGGAAAATTTCATGAGTAAGAAACTTTTGACTTTATTCATGGCTGCAGTAATGGCTATGGCAGCTCTGGTAGCAGGCTGTGGCAGCGACAATAAGGCAGCCAGCGATGAAAAAGTGTTGAAGGTTGGCACAAACGCTGACTTTGCACCATTTGAGTTCCAGGACGAGAATGGCAAGGAGTATCAGGGCTTTGATATGGATCTGATTCGTGCTATCGGTGAGGAAATGGGCTACAAGGTAGAGATTAACAACATCCAGTTTGATGGCCTGATTCCTGCTATCCAGGCTGGCAATATCGACGTTGCCATTACCGGTATGACCATTAACGAGGAGCGTAAGCAGAATGTACTGTTCTCCGATCCTTATTACAAGTCTGGCCTGTCCATCATTGTGTCCAAGGACAACAACGAAATCAACAAGTTTGAGGATCTGAAGGGCAAGAAGGTTGCTGTGCAGATCGGTACTACCTCTGCTGAGGAAGTAAAGAAGATCGAGGGCGTTGAGGTAAAGGAGTTCAACTCCTCTGCTGATACCTTCATGGAACTTCGTGCCAAGGGCGTTGATGCTGTAGTAAATGACCGTCCTGTAAATGACTACTACATCCTGAAGAGTGGCGAAACCAATGTAAAGGCTCTGCCTGAGCTGCTGACCTCTGAGGATTATGGTATTGCCATGTCCAAGGACAATGCCGAGCTGCAGAAGAAGATCAACGAGGCTCTCAGCAATCTGAAGAGCAACGGCAAGTATGATGCCATCTTCACCAAGTGGTTTGGTACCGTATCCAAATAATTTGATACTCACTGAATGATTCAGGGCTGCCTTGCAGATGCAGGGTGGCTCTTTTCTTTTGCTGACAAATGCAAGGGAAAATTCCCTTTGCATAATACTAGTGTTATACTGTATAATTATATGCGAAAAAATATGTAGAGGTTAGGTGTTGGTTATGAATCTAAACGTTGATCTGATGATCAATTCTATACCGCTTTTGATTGCGGGAGCCGGAATAACCATCCAGATTACGGCTATTTCCGTAGGTCTGGGCATGATTATTGGTATGTTTGTGGGCATTGCAAGAATATGCAATGTAAAGCTGCTGCGGGTTTTGGCTACGGTGTATATTGACTTTCTCCGTGGTACCCCACTTTTGGTGCAGATCTTCTTGATTTACTTTGCCTTGCCAATGGTGCTGGGACAGCGGGTGGATCCATTTATTGCCGCCATTACCGCTTGCGGCATCAACAGTGGTGCCTATATTGCAGAGATTTTCCGTGCAGGCATCCAGGCTATTGACGAGGGGCAGATGGAGGCAGGACGTTCCTTGGGTATGAGCTGGGTACAGACCATGCGGTACATTATCGTGCCACAGGCCTTCAAGAATATCGTACCACCATTGGGCAATGAGTTCATTGCTCTGCTGAAGGATTCCTCCCTGGTATCCGTTATTGGCTTTGAGGAGCTGACCCGCCGGGGCCAGCTGATTATTGCTCGTACCTATGGCTCCTTGGAAATCTGGATTACGGTAGCTGTTATTTATCTGATTATGACCCTGACAATTTCCCGTCTGGTTTCATATATTGAGAAAAGGTTGGATACAAAATGATTGATATTAAGAATTTGCATAAGGCCTACGGGGATCATGAGGTGCTGAAGGGCATAGACCTGCACATCAACCCTAAAGAGGTTGTGGTAATTATCGGCCCATCCGGCTCTGGCAAAAGTACCCTTCTTAGGTGCATGAACCTGCTAGAGGAGCCTACTAGCGGCAGCGTGGTAGTAGATGGCATGAAGCTGACCGATGGGGCGGATATCAACAAAGCTCGTCAGGAAATCGGCATGGTTTTTCAGCGGTTCAATCTGTTCCCTCACATGACGGTTTTGAAAAATATTACCTTGGCACCTATGAAGGTGCGGAATATCTCCAAGGATGAGGCGGAGAAAACCGCTAGGGAGCTTCTGGCCCGGGTTGGACTGGCAGATAAGGCTGATGCTTATCCACCACAGCTTTCTGGTGGACAGCAGCAGCGTGTGGCCATTGCCCGTGCCTTGGCCATGAAGCCAAAGGTAATGCTCTTTGACGAGCCTACTTCTGCCCTAGACCCCGAGATGGTAAACGAGGTATTGGATGTTATGAAGGGACTTGCCAACGATGGCATGACCATGGCTGTTGTTACCCATGAAATGGGCTTTGCCAAGGAAGTAGGAGACAGGCTCCTTTTCGTGGACGGTGGCAATATTCTGGAAGATGGGGATCCGGAGGAAGTATTCAGCAATCCTAAGGAAGAGCGTACCAAGCTGTTCCTGTCAAAGATTCTCTAATTAAGTATGTAATAAAGCAGCACTTCAGGCATAAAAGTAGAAATGTATATGTGCCCGATGGTGCTGCTTTTTTGGTGAGAGAGTTAAGGAGGAAGTTTTTATGGATTTGGCATATTTGCTGTTTTTGCAGGATTTCCGGGAGTCGACCAATAATGTACTGACTCCGTTTATGTTTTTTATTACGAATTTTATGTCCACGGGAATACCAATGTTCTGCCTGGTAATTTTCTATTGGATATTCAATAAGCAGGCAGGTGGCTGGATGCTGATGAACTGGGGCATCGGCAGATGGCTTAACGGCATGATCAAGCTGACGGCCTGTGTGTACCGTCCTTGGATCCGTGATGAGGCCATTATACCGGCTGGGGATGCCATTAAATCAGCTACGGGTTATTCCTTCCCTAGCGGCCATAGCACATCAGCGACTATCTTGTATGGCAGTGCAGGCATATTGTTACATAAGCACAAGAAAACTATTTTGGCAGTGCTCTGCTTTCTTGCCATTTTCCTGACCATGTTCTCTAGAAATTATCTAGGGGTCCATACTCCCCAAGATGTAGTATGCGGCTTCCTGGTTACTCTGGCTGTGGTATTGCTGAATATCCGGCTTTTCCGCTGGATGCAGGAGGGAGATAGCAAGCGGGATATGTATGTGCTGCTGGGAGGTCTTGCCCTTATGGCCTTATCCCTGGTATATATCAATGTAAAGTCATATCCTATAGATTATGTAAATGGGGCGTTGGTGGTGAATCCTTCCAAGATGAAGGTGGACAGTATAGTAAGCATCTGTGGTGCAACCTCCATCCTGGTAGGCTGGTTTGTGGAAAAGCGGTTCATTGGCTTTAAGAATCCTGCCAACAAGTTGAAAGGCGTGATTATTGGACTTATCTGCCTTGTACCAATAATCCTGTGGTATCTGTATTTCGCCGGAGCAGCCCATGGACTGTTTAGCAAGCTTACCATAAAGGTTCTCAAGGAAACAGTGCCATTCCTCTATATTTGCATTCTGGTGCCGGGGATTTTGAAGGTTTTGGCTAAATATGATATTTTAAAATAGGAATATATGTAAAAAGGCAGCCCCGAGGGGTTGCCTTTTAAAGTAGAATTAATTAAGTTTAGAGAAATCAATACTCAGACTCAATGAGGCCATATTTGCCATCATTGCGGCGATATACTACGCTGACAGTCTCAGTATCTGCATCACGATATACGAAGAAGTCATGGTTCAGCAGGTTCATCTGCATGATGGCTTCCTGTACATCCATAGGGCGGACGGAGAACTTCTTTTTCTTTACTACTGGGAACTCATCCTCATCGTCAGGGATGGTTGGAGCAAAGGCTGGAGCAGCAAAAGCCTCATCCAGCAAAGTGCCATCACGGAAGCGGCGCTGCATCTTGGTCTTATGCTTGCGGATCTGGCGATCCAGCTTCTCAATAACCAAGTCGATGGAGGTATACATATTATCCGTTACTTCCTGGCCACGGAGCAGTACGCCCTGAACAGGAACCGTTACCTCAACCTTCTGGCGCTCCTTAGACACGCTGAGCAAAACGGAAATCTCGCCAACTTCCTTGAAGTAGCGGGTAACCTTGCCGATACGCTTCTCAACATAGTCCTTCAGTGCAGGAGTGATGTCTACATTTTTTCCTCTAATAGTGAATGTTGCCATAAATAACATCCCCTTTCTGGTTCTATGGTTGTTATATTCGCCATAGGCACGGCTGAATCCTGCAAGAAAATAAATTTTTCTGGAAAATATTTTATGTAGGCCATTTTTTTGACTTATATGTCATACTTTGATAAACTAATGTAGAGTCTGTGTATATTTTACATTTCATAATTCATATAGATGGCAATTATTTTGGGGAACCGATTAGGAGTGAGTTCATGTTTGGTTTTATAAAACGCTTTCTGGGCGACAATAACGATAAAGAAGTCAAGAGATTGAGGACCATCGTAGATACTATCAATGGCTACGAAAAGGATCTGGAAAATCTCAGCGATTCTTCTTTGACCCGCTATACTGACAAGTTCAAGGAGCGGCTAGCTGCCGGTGAGACTCTGGATGATATTTTGCCAGAGGCCTTTGCAGTAGTTCGTGAGGCTTCCCGCCGTGTTATGGGCATGCGACACTTTGACGTGCAGATGATGGGCGGCATTTGTCTTCACGAGGGCAAGATTGCAGAGATGCGTACCGGTGAGGGCAAGACCTTGGTTGCTACCCTGCCTACATATCTGAATGCCTTGACTGGCAAGGGCGTGCACATCGTTACTGTCAATGACTACCTGGCCAAGCGTGACAGCATCGAAATGGGCCGCCTCTATAACTTCCTGGGACTGACTGTTGGCCTGATTCGCCATGATATGGACTTCCCTGAGCGTAAATTCGCCTACAGCTGCGATATTACCTTTGGTACCAATAATGAATTTGGCTTCGACTATCTCCGTGACAACATGGTGGTGGATGTGAACCAGATGGTGCAGCGGGATTTGAACTATGCCATCGTGGATGAGGTGGACAGTATCCTCATTGATGAGGCCAGAACCCCGTTGATTATCTCCGGCCCAGGCACCAAGTCCACTGATACCTATGTCCGTATGGCCCAGGCTGTAAAGCAGCTGAAGGAGGGTGAGGACTACACCGTTGACGAGAAGGCTAAAACCGTATCTCCAGCTGACAGTGCTGTGCCAAAGATCGAGAAAATCCTGGGCATAAAGAATATGTATGACCCTGAAAATATGGAAATGTCCCACTGCTTCATGGCTGCCCTTCGAGCAAAGGCTCTGATGAAGCGGGATCGTGACTATGTAGTCAAGGACGGGGAAATCGTCATTGTTGATGAATTTACCGGACGTCTTATGGATGGCCGTCGCTATTCTGATGGTTTGCATCAGGCTATTGAGGCTAAGGAGGGCCTGGAGGTTCGCCGTGAGTCCCAGACCTTGGCATCCATTACCTTCCAGAACTACTTCCGTATGTACGACAAGCTGGGTGGCATGACTGGTACGGCCAAGACCGAGGAAGACGAGTTCTTCAAGATCTACAAGCTGCCTGTAATCGTCATCCCTACCAACAAGCCAATTGCCCGTATTGACCATCCGGATGTTATCTACAAGACCAAACGGGCCAAGTACCGTGCTGTGGCCAATGACGTAGAGGAAATCCACAAGAAGGGACAGCCAATCCTCATTGGTACCACTTCCATTACCCAGTCTGAGGAACTGAGCCAGATTCTTTCTGCCAAGAATATTCCTCATAATGTACTGAACGCCAAGTTCCACGAGAAGGAAGCAGAAATCATTGCTGATGCTGGCCAGAAGAATGCCGTAACCATTGCCACCAATATGGCAGGCCGTGGTACTGATATCAAGCTGGGAGAGGGCGTGCCTGAGCTGGGAGGACTGTTTATCGTAGGTACCGAACGGCATGAATCCCGCCGTATCGACAATCAGCTCCGTGGCCGTGCCGGACGTCAGGGAGATAAGGGTGAGTCCCGTTTCTATCTGTCCCTGGAAGATGATTTGCTGCGGCTCTTTGGCTCTGACAATATTGCCAATATCATGGACCGCCTGGGCATGGGTGAGGATGATCCTATTGAACACAAACTCATTACCCGCTCCATTGAGAATGCCCAGAAGAAGGTAGAAGGCAGGAACTTCGACATGCGTAAGCATGTATTGGAATATGACGATGTCATGAACCAGCAGCGTGAGGTTATCTACGCAGAACGCCGCAAGGTGCTTCTGGGCAATGATCTCCGTAGCCATATCCTGGGTATGCTGGGAGGCATCATTGAGGCTGAGATGAACCAGTATGCTAATGAGAAGCTTTATCCGGAGGAGTGGTCCTTGGACGAGCTTATCAAGGATGCTGAGAAGATTTATGCACCACAGGGCCGCATTAAGCTGGATGAGCTAGAGGAAATGAGCCGTGACGAGGTGCAGCAGTTCCTGAACCAGGTGGCAGAGGAGTCCTACAGCCAGCGTGAGAAGCTCTTTGGCGAAGAAAATATGCGGGAGCTGGAGAAGATCATCATGCTGCGGGTGGTAGACAACCGCTGGATGGAGCATCTGGACCGCATGGATATGCTGAAGGAAGGCATTGGCCTCCTGTCCTATGGCCAGAGAAATCCATTGGTTGAGTACAAGATCCGTGGCCATGAGATGTTTGGCCAGATGATTGATACCATCCAGAATGATATTGCTTCATTGATTTTCCGGGTAAATATCATTACCAGGGAGCAGCAGGAGGCTATGGAGCGTGAGGCTCAGCAGCGTATGGCGGCAGCCCAGGCCAACCACGGGGATGATTTCCACGAGAGTGTAAAGCAGCCAGTAAAGAATGGCGAAAAGGTAGGCCGTAATGATCCATGTCCATGTGGCAGCGGCAAGAAGTACAAGAACTGCTGCGGCAAGGGCAAGAACTAAAACAAATTTTTTGAGATAGATTTATGGGAATAGGATGTGATTTTTGATGCTGGAGGATTTGAAGCCGGAAATAACGGCTCTCCAGGGACGCTTGGCAGAGATGGAAAAGGCTCTGGACGTTGTCCACAAGGAAGAAAAAATTGCCGAATTGGAATATAAGATGGGTGAGCCAACTTTCTGGGACAATCCAGAGGAGGCCCAGAAGATTAATCAGGAGCTGAACGATGTAAAGATCAGCGTAGATAAATACAAGGCTCTGGTTGCCAAGTACGATGATGTACAGGTAATGTGGGAGCTGGGCATGGAGGACAAGGACGAGAGCTTGGAGGCTGATGTGGTAGCCGATATGGAGGCCATTAACAAGGCTCTGGAGGAGCTGCAGCTGGAGGTTCTCCTTTCCGGCAAGTACGATGCCAACAACGCTATTCTTACCCTTCACGCCGGTGCAGGCGGCACAGAGGCCCAGGACTGGACCAGCATGCTGCTGCGTATGTATGGCCGCTATGCTGAGCGTCATGGCTTTAGCGTGGAGACAGCGGATTTGCTGCCAGGTGATGAGGCTGGCGTCAAGTCTGCTACCTTGTTTATCAAGGGACACAATGCCTACGGCTTCCTGAAGTCTGAGAAGGGCGTACACCGTTTGGTGCGTATTTCTCCATTTGACTCAGCAGCCCGCCGTCATACCTCCTTCTGTGCTTGCGACATCATGCCGGAGCTGGATGATACCGTTGAGGTTGAAATCAATATGGACGAGGTTCGTGTAGATACCTACCGTGCCAGTGGTGCCGGTGGTCAGCATATCAACAAGACATCTTCAGCAGTCCGCATGACCCATGAGCCTACCGGTATTGTGGTACAGTGCCAGAATGAACGCTCCCAGATTCAGAACCGTGAGCAGTGCTTGAAGATGCTCCGTGCCAAGCTTTTTGAGCTGGAAGAGGAAAAGAAGGAAAAGGAGATTGCCGCTCTAGAGGGAGATCAGCAGAAGATCGAGTGGGGCAGCCAGATCCGTTCCTATGTATTCCATCCTTACAACATGGTTAAGGATCACCGTACCAGTGCCGAAACTGGCAATACCCAGGCGGTTATGGACGGCGATATTGATATGTTTATTGAGGCATTCCTGCGGGCCAAGGCCAATCATCAGCTGTAATGCAGGGGCAGGATGCTGCTTTTCTATTTAGGATAGAGGACAATGAAACAATTTTGTTATAACAAGGTTCTGATTGCTGTCATCATTGTGGGGCTTATTGCTGCATTATTTATTGATGTACAGCGTTATCAGGTAGAAAATAACAACAAGACCATTGAGCTGATTATGGATTATGAGGATCTGGTGGCTCTGGCAGAAAAGGAAGGTGTAGCTCCTGAAAAGGTCTTGGCAGAGGCCAAGGAAGCAGGGATTACCTCTTTAGCTGTCTATGAAACCACCTTCAAGAAGCTCAATGTCAATGGCAAGGCGGCAGCTGTCAACGGCAGCGAACTGCTGAAATACTATCAGAATGGTGCTATCAGCGATGCTGGCTGGCGAAGCCTTTTCGAGGCCGGGGAAATCAAGGGCACTAATGTGTATGTAACCGGCCATGATCAGCAGACTTTTCAGGAGGTTCATGAGGACCTTGTCCGTCGCCTAGGCAGTGACCGGGTAAAGGAGCTGACTATCAGTGGCCAGCGGGTGCTGGAGGTAAAGGCAAATTACGAGGAATTTGAGAAGATGGATCTGGGCATGCCTACAGATGAGATGCAGGCTGTCAATGATGCAGGCTTCTATGTGATTGCCCGTCCTACCAACTACAGCCAGTGCACCAAGGATGATATTGATGCCTTCTTTGAACGTCTGGAAGGTTTCCAGGTATCTGGCATTGTGGCATCAGGTTCCCAGACTTTGGGTGCTCCTGATGAGTCAGAATATATGGCGGAGCAGATGCGGCAGCGGGGACTGACCCTGGGCATGATTGAGGGAGTAACCCAGCTACAGTTCTTCCCACAGGATGGCATGCTGGATATTGCCAAGGCCAATGACTACCAGTCAGCTCGCCTGTACTCCATCCCAAAGGATGAGCAGAAGAAAATGAAGGTTTCTGAGGCCATTGACCGTTGGGGCACTACCGATGATGAGCGGAATATCCGCTTCAATCTGCTGAAAACCTTCGACAAGCCAGCTCCTGATATGACCCTGCTGAAAACCAATATGCAGTACATTCAGGGAGTGCGGGACAAGCTGGAATCCCAGGGCTTTGCCATGGGCAAGGCCGGTGTCTTTGAGCATTTCTATCCATCCTCTACTGTTCGTGCCTTGGTAATGGCTGGTGTAGCAGCAGCAGTGGTATTGTATCTGTCCCTGGTTATCCCGGGGTTGAAGTCTAAATACATATATGGTATGCTGATATTGCTTGTCCTGGCAGCTACTGTTCCTGTACTTATGGGACATGGCAACAAGATAAGGATAGCAGCGGCACTGGCGGCAGCCAATGTATTTCCTGCTATTTCTGTGCTGTGGATTTTGGATAGAATCCGTAGCCGGGTACAGGATGGAAAGGCTGGTTTGGCCAGAATGATGGTTACTGGCATATGTGCCCTCTTTGTGTGCGGTGCTATTTCCTATGTAGGAGCTGCATATCTTTCTGGTTCCTTGGCAGATACGGAGTATTTGCTGGAGGTAAATATCTTCCGGGGCATCAAGCTGACATTTATCCTGCCAATTATCTTGGTAGCTATTGGCTTTTTACAGCGTTTTGATGTATTTGACGGCAAGATGGACGATACAGAGGGATTTCTGGATCAGTTCAAGCGGCTTTTGGATGTGCCGGTAAAGGTAAAGACCCTACTGGGACTTTTCCTGGTGCTGGTGGCTGCTGTGGTATTTGTGGCTCGTTCCGGCCATACCATGGGCATGCCAGTGTCTGCTACAGAGCTGAAGCTCAGGGCTTTTCTGGAACATGCCATGTATGCACGGCCTAGAACCAAGGAATTCATGATTGGCCACCCAGCATTTTTGCTGGCAGCCATGGCATGGTTCCGCAAGTGGCCTACTATGGTGCTCTTTGTGCTGGTATTGGTTGCTACTATTGGACAGGGATCCATGGTAGAAACCTTTGCCCATATGCGTTCCCCAATCTTCATGTCCTTTGCACGGGGCATTGGTGGATTGGTGCTAGGAGCAGGCATTGGTGCCATCTGTATGATTTTGGTGGATTTGTGGCTGAAATATGTAGCCCCAAGGTTTTCCACAGACAAGAAGTAATGTTTTCTCACGATATATTTTTAGAAGGAATGACAACAGAGCATGAGTAATGTTGTAATTTCCGGATATTACGGCTCCAGAAATGCCGGCGACGAAGCGATGCTGGCGGCTATGGTAGAGGTTTTATCGGATTTGAACCCAAAAGTGAATATAACGGTAATTTCCGCCAATCCGGAGGATACCAAAAGCCGCCATGGGGTCAATGCCGTAGGGTGGCTGGATGCCTGGGGGATTTTTTCCAGCCTGCGAAAGGCGGATATTCTCCTGAGTGGCGGTGGCAGCCTCCTGCAGAATGTTACCAGCCGCCGCAGCCTGTATTACTACCTGCTGATTATCTGGCTGGCCCAGCTGTTGGGTACCCCGGTAATGCTGTATGCCCAGGGCATTGGGCCTATTTACGGGCGGATTGCCAGATGGGTTATGGGCTATATTGGCAACCGGGTAAAGATGATTACGGTTCGTGACCGGGGCTCCCTGAAGGAGCTGGAGGCATTGGGCATCAACAAGCCTGAGATTGAGCCAACGGCAGATCCTGTCCACGCCATTCATCAGGTAGAGACGGATCAGGGCAAGGATATTCTTGCCCGCCATGGCGTAACCGTGGGAGAAAAGCCTTTGGTATGTATTTCCGTCCGGGAATGGGGCAATGTGGAGCACTTTAAGAATGTAGTGGCTCAGGCGGCAGACCGCATAGCGGAGGAATTTAATGCTACGGTAATCTTTTTGCCAATGCAGTACCCTGAGGATGTGCGGACAGCAGAGGCTGTGGCAGAAAGAACCCGCCACAAGGCCGTTATCCTGCCAGAGGAATACAACACTAGCCAGCTTTTGTCCATTGTTGGCAATATGGATTTACTTATTTCCATCAGGCTCCATGCCCTGATTTTTGCCGGGGTAATGGGAGTGCCGATGATTGGCATTTCCTATGATCCAAAGGTGGATCGCTTCCTGGAATCCGTAGGGGAGCAGGCCGTAGGCAATGTGGATGATATTGACCTGGAGCAGCTGATGGCACAGGTGCATCTGAAATGGAAGGATCGGGAGGGCTTCAGCCAGCAGAATGAGCAGCTCTTTGATGATCTTAGGCATTTGGCTATGCACAATGCAGAGTTGGCATATAGCGTTATTGGAAGGACTGAGTAAAATCAGTCCTTTTTATATTATCTGAGAAATTAGGCATGGCAGTGCCCTTGCAGGCACGCTCCCGCTATTTTTCTCGCCTAGCGGATGCTAAGCTCGAAGAATACCTGCTTCAGGCACATGCCATGCCTTTATCTGCTGCACATAACAGTTACTCCCTATGCAATAATACTGAAGTGTGCTACAATAAAAA
>CAVFWX010000016.1:12181-22813 GCA_963626225.1 Anaerotignum sp. | reverse complement strand
AACGCTGAAAGTATACCCTCGTCGACTCGCTCTCGCTCCTATATCGACATAGCGGTGCTTAGCGATAAAGGGTCTCCTTAGGGTATAACTTTCAGCGTTTTGCGTGGTTCAGTGGCATACAAACTGGAAAATCCCTGCTAGATACATACACTCTAGCAGGGATTTTATTTTCGCCTAAATTTATTTAGCCACGAATGGCTCTGGCTTGTTCTCAGATAGTCCGTAATGATAGAGGATTGCCTGGATGATACGCTGGGATGCCTTGCCGTCGCCGTAAGGGTTGCAGGCCTCTGACATGCGGCTGTACTCCTCCTGGTTGGTGAGCAGCTCTTTGGCTTCCTTATAGACTACATCCTTATCTGTGCCAATAAGCTTTACTGTGCCGGCTTCTACGGCCTCAGGACGCTCTGTAGTGTCACGCAATACCAGTACAGGCTTACCCAAAGCTGGGGCTTCCTCCTGGACTCCCCCGGAATCTGTGAGAATCAGATGGGAGCGGTGCATAAGGTTGGCAAACGGCTCATAGTCCAATGGGTCGATGAGATGAACCTTGTCCATGCCCCCTAGCTCCTGATTTACTACTTCCCGTACCTTTGGATTCTTGTGGACTGGGAATACAATCTCCACGTCCTCAAACTCCTCCACCAAACGGCGCAGGGCTTGATATACATGACGCATTGGCTCTCCCAGGTTTTCCCGGCGATGGGTTGTTACCAGAATAACCCGCTTATTCTTAAAGTCAATCTTCTGGAGCATTTCATTTTCAAACTGGAAATCATCCCTGACAGTCTTATGCAGTGCATCAATAACTGTATTGCCGGTAACAAAAATCTGCTCCCCATCAATGGACTCTGAAAGCAGGTTGTGCTCAGAGGTGCTGGTAGGTGCAAAATGCAAATCTGCAATAGAACCTGTCAGCTTGCGGTTCATTTCCTCTGGGAATGGTGAATACTTGTTGTGGGTACGCAGGCCTGCCTCCACATGGCCTACAGAAACCTGATGGTAGTATGCTGCCAATGCTCCAGCAAAGGTAGTGGTAGTATCGCCGTGAACCAGTACAATATCAGGATGCTCCTCCTGGAGAACCTTGTCCAGTCCCATCATGGCCCTGCTGGTAATATCAAACAGGGTCTGACCTGCAGCCATAATGTCCAGATCATGGTCAGGCTTGATTTTGAAGAGATTCAGCACCTGATCCAGCATTTCCCTATGCTGGGCAGTAACAGTTACTACAGGCACAATCTCCTCTGGATGCTTTGCCAGCTCCAGGACTACCGGTGCCATCTTGATTGCCTCAGGACGGGTACCAAATACGGTCATGACCTTAATTTTTTTAGCCATCATAAATCCCTCTCTACACTGATTAATTTGCCTTTAGCCTGAAAATACCAAGCTTTCTGGCTCCAAGGAATACCACCAGCAGCACGCACAGCACTATGGCAATGGACATGCCGCCAGAAACCTCATTCAAAACTACAGCACTAAGCCCTAGAAGGGCACTGATTACATACATCAGCAACACGGCCTGCTTCTGACTGAAACCCAAATCCAGCAGACGATGGTGCAGATGGCCCTTATCCGGCTTAAAGATAGGCACACCGCCACGATAACGGCGGATAATCGCAAATGTGGTATCCATAATAGGCAGCCCCAGTGCCAAAATAGGCACAATCAAAGCAATGGTAGCTGTACACTTTACCGCACCAATTACGGAAATTGTAGCCAATACAAAGCCCAGGAACATACTGCCTGTATCTCCCATAAAGATTTTGGCAGGATTGAAATTGTACTTTAGGAAGCCCAAGGCGGCACCAGCCAATGCAGCAGTAACCAGGGCTACAATGATGACATTTTCCTGCAATGCTACTAGCATAATGGTAATGGAAGCAATGGTAGATACACCGGCGGCCAAGCCGTCCAAGCCATCAATAAGGTTTACCGTGTTGGTCAGGCCCACAATCCAGAATACAGTAGCAGGTGCTGCCAGATACTCCAGATAGAAATAATCCCCAAAAGGATCTGTAATCACGTCTATACGCACATCAAAATACACTACCACGCAGGCAGCCAAAATCTGACCAACAAGTTTTACCTTAGCTGGCAAATTTTTGTAGTCATCAATCAACCCAATAATCACTATAATGGTGGCCCCTAGCAACAATCCCACCATGCCGTTGGCAATTTCTTCCGGCAGCTCAGCAAAATCCAGCATTACCGCCATGGCAGCCATAAAGCCTACATAAATAGCCAAACCGCCGATTCTAGGCATAGGCCCCTTGTGAACCTTGCGGGCATCTGGGGCATCCATGGCCCCGGTCTTGGCGGCCAGTACAATCACTGCCGGAGTAGCAATCAGTGCTACAAGCAGTGCAAGCAAAAATGCCCAAATATAATTTGGCATATAATTCACCCACTTTCTCAAACACTTATTTTACTCCAGCTATTTACAACTGTCAATAAAAATCACCGAATCTCCTCCGGAGTAGTTTCCACTACAGAGCCATCTGTTTCCAGATAAATAACCTTTTTCAGCATGGCATTTCTCAGCATACGGCGGCATAGCAGGCAAGGCTTGCCGGAAGCCATGGTACCATCGGCATTATAGCCTACAATATAGGCTGTAGCCCCTTCCATTTTTTCCGGATCTGCATTTATGATAGCATTTTGCTCCGCATGTACTGCCACGCACAGCTCATAATTCTGTCCTGGGGGCACATTGAGCCGCTGTCTTTCACACAGGCCTGTGTCAATGCAGTTGGCCTCTCCTCGAGGTGCTCCATTGTAGCCAGTGCTAACAATAATCTTATCCTTGACAATAATCGCCCCATAACGGCGGCGCAGGCAAGTAGACCGTCTGCCTACTGCCTTGGCTATATCCAGGAAATATTCATTCCATTCGGGTCTTTTCTGTGGCTCCGCCATAGGATTTCCCTCCAAATTTCTTAACTCTCCCAATACCTATTTATTATTTTGGACAACATAGCGGCGAGCCAATATCAGAGCTGCCAGATCGTCCACCGGCACAGTTGGCACCAGCATTCCTCTAGGTATCAGCTTTCTCCAGCCTGTGGGAGGATTCATCTTCCAATATTCTTCCTTGGCTGCATCTGTAGTACGGTACTCATCTACCACTGCCAGATTAATCTCTGGCAGGACAGACCGTACTGTGGCTTCTGCTTTTTTGCTGGTGGTGCCATTGCCCATAACCAAGGTAGAAAATCCATATTCAGCCTTTAGCTGCACAAGGCTTTCTCCTAGGTTTTCTGTTGCTATCACCTGATGAAAAATACAATTTCCTTCATTGTCCACCACTGCCAATCCACATTTATCCCTGCCGGGATCTAGGCCTGCTGTCAATGTACTCATGGCATAGTACCTGTGCCCAGTAGCTTTAATTTTATCCGCAATGGGCCAATAATATCCGTAACTCCATCGGCTATGGCAGCAATAATTCCCTTGCCGCTGCTGTTTTGCAGCTGTGCCATGATTGAATATACTTCCTGGGAATCAATGACTCCAACGGTGCCGTTGACAGCATCAGGAATCATGCCATTCTCCGTAGCCTTATGATTTACCTGGCTCAGGAATTTGGTCACTACAGTCTGCAGCTCACCAGTATCCTTAGGATTGAAGGTGATTTCCTGTTCTGTTATCATATCCCCGTCCTGGTAAACTTCCTTGTTCTTGAATACCTGCAAGGTGGTTGCCACAGCTTCTCCCTGAATGAGATTGCCGGCGGCCACAATCCGCACTACAAAATCTCCTTCATTCTCCGAGATATACTTGGCTGCTTCATCAAACTCAGGCTGATAAATCCACACATCCTTATCCTTGTCAGAAATATCTCCCCTAAGCTTTCTCACAACAGTAAAGCGTGCCATTTCCAGCAATCGTCCCACGGAAGCATGAATTTCATCCATGGAACTTTTACCCTTGATGACACCGCTGGCTAGGGTTTCCCCCGCCTGGAAAGCAATAGAGCCTTCACGCATAATCCGGATGCCAGTGGTCAGTTCCTGATTTATCTGGTACAGCTGGCTGTTGTTCTTGCTGAGACGTTCGTTGCCTTCCTCCAGAATATTGTTTATCCTGGTGAGCTTGTCGCTTTTCTGCACCAGCTGATGATTATTTTCCGTCAACTGCCTGTTGCTGCCCTCCAAATTTGCATTAATGCTCTGAAGCTCCGCTGTCCGCTGCTCCAGCTCATCTTTTTGCTGCTGCAGGCCGGACAGTTCCTTTTGCTTGTCCGCCAGCTCTTTTTTTACATTTTCCTGCTCAGATTTGGCCATGGCCAGCTGGGCAGAAGTTTCCGCCAAATCCGTCTTGGCCTGCTCCATATTCTGATACAATTTTTCCATGCCGAAAAGTGCTGTCCGCACATTTTCGGACATAATGCTCATTACTCCCAAGGTCATGGTGGTAATCAATATGCCGGTAACAATGGTCACCAATATAGATGTATGCCTTGGCCTAAGCCCAAATACAGACATTTTCTTCTTGCCTACCTTGGAGCCTAGCCTATCGCCAATAAAAGCAATGGCTCCTCCAGTAATTACCAGGACAAGAATCAACACTACCCCATACATTTCAGAGCCACCTCTTCTCCTTTGAATTCATATTTATGCTATTTTGCCATTCTCCGCATGAGATAGCCACCAGCCAGCAGGCCGATAATATTTGGCAGCCATACAGCCAACATAGGTGTTACCATGCCCCCCTGGGCAATGGCACCAGCCATGGTCATAAGGCTGTAGTAAATAAAGATAATGATAATACTCATGACAAAGCCCATGGAAGAGCTGTTACGGTTTGGCTGCATTCCCAAAGGCACACCAACCAGAGTAAAGATAAGGCTGGCCATAGGAATGGTAATACGCTGATGGAGCTCTGTCTCCAGCTTGTTAGTATTAACATACTGGGACTTCATAATGCTGATCTGCTCCCCCAGCTCCTTCATGGTCATCTCCTCAGGCTTCTTCTGAGCCTGGACTATCTGGTTTGGACTGGCATTAACCGGTAGCACCTGGGTATCAAACTTCATAGTATGCTGGTTCTGTCCCTCGGTTACATCGTAGATCATGCCGTTGTGCATGGTCCACATATTGTCCTTCCACTCAGCGTATTCCGCATTTTCTACATGCTTCAGCTCACCGTCTTCAAAGGACTGCATAGCAATGCCTTCCATGATATTGGTTTCTGCCACAAACTGACGAGCATAGACCAGCTTTTCGATTTTGCCATCCTTGATATCCTTGATAATGATATGTTCCTGGGACTGAGGGGTTAAATTTCCCTTAATCTCATATTCCACCACATTGGCGTATGCCTGATTGGACCATGGCACCACATATTCGTTGAAACCCACCGCAAAAATGCTGACAAAGACACCCAGCACAATAGCCGGAAGGGCAATGCGATAAAAGCTGATGCCACAAGACTTCATAGCCGTAATCTCACTGTTGCCGGAAAGCCGTCCAATGGTCAAAAGGCTGGCCAGCAGCATGGACATTGGGAACGTATAGATAATTACACCTGGCAGACTCAGTATAAATATCTTTAGCACAGAGGACACAGACGCCCCATATTCCGTAATATACTGAGCTATGCGGAACAATGTGCCAGAGCCCATAAAAACAGCCGAAAAGGCACATATGCCAAAGATAAAGGTCTTGAAAACCTCTTTAAATATATATTTATCCAGAATGTGAATCCGCATGCCATCTTCCCCTATAATTTAGTATTGTTGCCAATATAATATTTAATGGCCAGAGGATCGTTGAGGACAGTGTCCACATCTCCCTCTACCAAAATCTTTCCTGCATTCATTATATAGGCTCTATCCACAATACGCAATGTTTCAACAACATTGTGATCTGTAATCAATATGCCCATACCCCGTTCCCGGAGATAGCTGATAATCCCTTGGATATCAGCTACTGCAATAGGATCTACACCAGCAAATGGCTCATCCAGCAGAATGAATTTTGGCTCCAGTGCCAGGCATCTGGCAATCTCTACACGACGGCGTTCGCCACCAGACAGTTCTGAGCCAAGCCTCTCCCTGACATGGCTTACATGGAATTCCTCCAAAAGATCATCCAGCTTCTTTTTCTTGGCTGCCTCATCCATATCAGTCACATATTCCAAGATGGACATGATATTTTCCTCCACTGTCATGTTGCGGAAAATAGAAGCCTCCTGAGCTAGATAACTGATGCCCATACGAGCTCGCTTATACATAGGCATCCTGCCAATATCAATATCAGAAAGCATAACTTGGCCGGAGGTTGGCTTCTCCAGACCTACAATCATGTAGAAGGTTGTGGTCTTGCCGGCACCATTAGCACCCAGAAGCCCCACAATTTCACCCTTATCAACACGCAGGGATACTCCGTCTACTACATTGCGCTGCTTAAAGGTTTTAACTAGATTTTTTACTTGAATATGCACCTGGCAATTCCTCCAGACCTGTTGCTAACTTTATTCAGACACCTTCGCCTGACCGTCCTTGGCCAGGAAAATAGTCAGCTGATTGCTTTTCAAAGTGTTGTTATACTGCACTGCCCAGGCATTGCCTGTCAGCACAGCCTTGCCCTGATCAAGGCCATAGTAGTTCAGCAAATCTCCACCAGCCTCCATATCATTTGGCGGACTGATTACATGGGCATTGCCCTTGCCAATGAGATGCTCCTCTGTGAGATAGCCTTCCATTTCATCGGCAGTAAATACCCCGTCCTTGGAGGTAATGGTACCGCCCCGCTTGATTATCACATAATCCTGTGGCTGGAAATACTCCACAATAGGGCCGCTAAAGGTCTTGTCCTCCATAGTACCGTGAACATCACCAGTAGCCACCATATGCTGCTGGGCATCACTGGTTACCTTGTGGGCTGTTACTCTCATTTTCTTGTCGGACTGTACTGCGATAACATTACCCTCTACCATGCCCTCCTGGGTCTTGGAATTGTACTGTGCCTCCTGGCCAGTTACCTTCAAGGCTCCCTGCACCATCAGCACATCACCCTTGGCATTTACCAGACCTGTTTCCATATCATACTCTACGGTATCGGCATCCATATTGATAGGCTCATCTGCCGCATACAGGGTGCCGGCAGCAGTTATGCTTGCCAGGCAGGCTATTGCCACTACCCTGCCCAATATTTTTTTCTTAAACATTATTTATTCCCCTTTTCCAAATGGGCATGTCCAATAATCTTGAATTTCTTGAAATTATCCAGAGATTCTATCCTGTCCCCTTTAGCTTTCAGGGCATCAGAATCCCGCTGCAGCTCTGCATTTCCAACTAAAGCCATCTTGTATTCCTTGGCATTCCATTCCAAGCCATCGGACTTTACATGGAGACCGTCAGTGCTGTCACCCTGCAGGCCACCCTCTACTGTCAGGAACTTATCTCCTGCCTTGTAGCTGGCCTTAGGAGCCTGTACATGGAATACCCTGCCGTCCTCTGCATAGAATTTAGCATCCATATTGTTGATGACAGCATCCTGGGTGTCCACATCCACTTCCATGGATTCGGCGGTCATCTCCCACAGCTTCTTGCCATCCTTTTCCTCTACGATAGTATTGCCATCATAGGTCATGACCCGCTTCTCCAGAGGTGCTGTATCTGTCGGCTGCTCCGGTATTGTAGACACGGTCCAGTAACACATGGCCGCCAAGGCTGCCAGCACAATGGCTATTATGATTTTTTGATTTTTAGTCATTTGCTGCTACCTCTGTCTTTACGGTATGATGCTTGATTTTCTGCTGCTCCGGCTTGGTGTTCCAACGCTTCTGGAACCAAAGCCACTGGGTAGGATTGTCCAAGATTTTTTTCTCCAAAATCTTTGTCATCTTGTAGGTCAGGTCGTAAAGATCCTTATCCGAATCCCCTGTATCCTCATAACGGAGAATCTCCCCTATCTCTACCTTGTGGTGCCCGTCAGGCTGACGGATAATAAAGGCCGGAACCACAGGAGAGTTGAATTTCTTTGCAAATACTGCTGCTCCCATAGGAGTAGATGCTGTCTTGCCTAAAAATTCAATAAAGGCACCACCAGGACCTGCATCCTGATCTGCCAAAAAGCCCAAAATCTTGCCTTTTTTCAGAGCCTTGGCAGCTGAAAGCAGTTCGCTGGTGCCACGTGAAAAAATCTCCACATTGATACTGGCTCGAAGCTTGTCCAAGGCATTGGTGTAGTCCATATTGGGCTGTGGCTTGGCAATAGCCGTAACAGGCATGTCATTCATGGTAAATGAAGCAGAAAGCCACTCCCAATTCCCTACATGACCTGTAAGCACCACCACCCCCCGCTTTTCCGCCAAGGCCTGCTCCATGATTTCCAGATGGTCAATCTCAATATACTTGGAAAAATTTTTCTTGTTCAGGGCCGGCATATAGAGAACCTCCATAAAGTTCCGCCCCATATTGATAAAGGACAGCCGCACCAGCCCCTCAGCTTCCTCCTGAGAAATGCCAAGTGACTCCCGCATCTGCCTAATAGCCAAATTTCGTTGTTTCTTAATGAGCTTGAAATACAGTATCCCCAATCCCTTTCCCAGGGACAGAAGCAAGCTGTGAGGCATTTTGCACACAATCCAGCTCAATGCCATAAGTAAATTATATACCATTATAGTCCTCCGCAACAAATATTTCTGCTGCAAATTTTACTGTGCGTAATTTGGTACTGTCTTGGCACCGGCAAAGGCATCTACAAGATGCTGCCACTTGCCCTGGGTCTTGAGAATCAGCTCAGCCACTTCACGGACAGCACCATTGCCACCGTCATAGATGGAAATGACATGGGCACACTTCTTTACCTCAGGCTGGGCATCTGCCGTACAGCAAGCCAAGCCTGCCTGCATCAACAGGGACAAATCATTCAAATCATCCCCGATATAGGCTATTTCCTTATTGCTGAGTCCAGTAGCCTCCTTGATTTTCTGCCAAGCCTCCCGCTTGTCCTTGATTCCCTGCCATACGCTATCAATCTTCAGCTCTGCAGCCCGACGCTCCACAATCTTAGATGTACGGCCAGTAATGATGGCTGTTTTCAATCCTGCTGTATGAAGCATGGTAATACCCATACCGTCCTTGACAGAGAATTCCTTCACGGCCTCTCCCTCGGAACCAATATAAATACGGCCGTCAGTCATGGTGCCATCTACATCCATTACAATCATGCGAATTCTGGCGGCCCGCTCCAATGCATCAGCTCTAAATTCCATATTAGACAACTCCCTGTCTCAGCAAATCAGTTAAATGCACAATTCCCACAGGCTTTCCTGCCTCGTCAACCACAGGAAGTACCGTTATAGGCCTTGGCTTGTGCTTTTCCATAATGGAAAGGGCTTCTGCCGCCAGCTTTTCCTTGGCAATAGTATAAGGAGTTCTGGTCATAACATTCTCCACTGCCTCCTGCAGGAACTGGCTGCCCTGAGCCAAGCCACGGCGAATATCACCATCTGTCAGCAGGCCAATGAACTTGCCATCCTCATCCACCACAGAGGTAGCTCCCAGTCCCTTGTCCGTCATCATAAACAGTGCTTCCTGAGCTGTATGGCCACGGTGGATAACAGGATTGTCCTCCCCGCTATGCATAACATTTTCCACAGTCAGCAGCAGCTTTCTTCCCAAGGAACCTCCTGGATGGAACAGGGCAAAATCCTGCTTGGTAAAATTCCTGGCCCTAAGCAGTGCCACTGTAATGGCATCTCCCATGGCCAATGTTGCTGTTGTGCTGGCAGTTGGTGCCAAGCCCAGAGGGCAGGCCTCCCGCTCCACCCCAATATCCACAAAATAATCTGCATTCCTGCCCAGGGAAGATTCCCTGCGGCCGCTCATGGCAATAATCTTAGCACCAATACGCTTGATAATAGGCAGAATATTGACGATTTCCGTACTTTCGCCGCTGTTGGAAATGGCGATTACCACATCCGCAGCTGTTACCATGCCCAAATCTCCGTGAAATGCCTCAGCTGGATGCATAAAGAAAGCCGGGGTACCGGTGCTAGCCAAACTGGCGGCAATCTTTCTGCCAATATGGCCGGACTTGCCCATGCCTGTTACTACGACCCTGGCATGACAATCCAGAATGCAGTTAACTGCGGCCTCAAATTCATCATCAATTCGCTCTATGAGCTTGCTGACAGAGGCAGCCTCTATTTTCAAAGTTTCAATTGCAGAATCCTTAATCATTTCTACCCTCGTATATTGTCTTACTTCAAATGCTTGCGGACAACCTCATGGATAGCCAAGGCATCCTTCAGCAGGTCCTCCAGCTTGTCCAGATATACCATGTTAGGCCCATCACAAAGAGCCTCCTCAGGATTGTCATGAACCTCCATAAAGAGGGCATCTACGCCAGCACCAACGGCAGCCCGTACCAGATTTGGCACAAACTCCCTGTTGCCTGCTGAGCAGGTGCCAGCTCCACCTGGCAGCTGTACGCTATGGGTACCATCAAATACTACTGGATAGCCATAAGAACGCATAATAGGGAAGGAACGCATATCCACTACAAGATTGTTGTAGCCAAAGGTAGCCCCACGCTCTGTCAGGAGAATCTGGGAGCAGCCACCCTCGTGGAGCTTGTCCACCACGTTCCGCATATCACCAGGAGCCATAAACTG
>CAVFWX010000016.1:0-11835 GCA_963626225.1 Anaerotignum sp. | reverse complement strand
GGCCCTGCCAAAAGTGCCAGTGGCTGTCCATTGCCTATTGAAAAATTTCCTACCTGTACAGTATTCATAATACTACCACCTTTCCTTTTTCCTCAAAGCCTCTCCTGATATAATCTATTTACCTCAGCCAAATCCTCTGGAGTATCTACTCCTACAAATTTGAAATCTGTGGCTATTACCTTTATTTTATAGCCATTTTCCAATGCCCTAAGCTGCTCCAGTGATTCAGTCTGTTCCAGCTCTGTTGGTGCCATCTTGGCATAATTCAGCAGGAAATCCCGCTTGTAGGCATAGATGCCAATATGCTTGTACACCGTAACGCCGGTAGCTTCCCTTGGATACGGCAGCAGGGAACGGGAGAAATACAATGCATAGCCATTTTTATCCGTAACAACCTTTACATTGTTAGGATTTTTCATTTCCTCTATATCCGTCATAGGGGATTTTACCGTAGCCATTTGTAGCTCCGGATCCTCATCAAAGGCTGCTGCCAGGGCATCAATAATAGCCGGCTCAATCAATGGCTCGTCTCCCTGAACATTGATAATCAGCTCTGCCTCTGGATGGGCTGCTGCCACCTCTGCCAAACGATCTGTGCCAGTAGGATGGTTCTTTGCCGTCATCATGGCCTTGCCACCATGAGCCACCAGTGCATCGTAAACCCGCTGATCATCTACGGCAGCGATTACGCCGGAAAGTTTTTTTGCCTTGGATGCCTGCTCATAGACGCGGACGATCATAGGCTTGCCTGCTATATCTGCCAAAGGCTTTCCAGGAAGTCTGGTGGAAGCATATCTGGCTGGAATTACACACAATGTATTCATTTCTTATCTTTCCCCCTGAAAAAATCCTCTATTCTCTCCTGCAACAGCTGGCCAATCTGCTCTCCCTTATCCTGCATAACCACCTCAATGGTAACTACATAGATAGGCAGCTTGCTGACTGTATCTGGCAACTTCGGCAGCTTTACTGCATCCTTTTCCGTAGTGGCAATGGCCTCTGCTCCCAGGCGGATGGCCTGAGTCATAGCATCCTCGATTTCCTCCAGTGTATACTCATGGTGATCCGGAAAGCGGAAGCTTTCTATTACATCGGCACCGGAGTTGTACAGGGTCTGCTCAAAGGAAGCAGGATTGCCGATAGCTGACAGGGCAATGATTTTCTTGCCCCTGATAATCTCTATTGGGGAGCCTTCGCTGGCAATATTCTTTACCCATTCCCCCAGCTCAATGCATGCCTGAGGCTGGTGGATGCTTTCCACCACCACTGGGTCATTGCCATACTCGGCTATTTTCTTCTTGATATAGGCAATAGAACCTGGCTCTGCCTGATCCACCTTGGTCAGTAAACATACATCAGCACGACTAAGATGGGACAGTGGCTCTCTCAATGTTCCCCTTGGCAAGATATGTCCGTTGCCAAAGACATTTACAGAGTCAATCAGCACCACATCCAAATCTCGCTGCAGCTGCCAATGCTGATAGCCGTCATCCAATATAGCTACCTGGGCACCAAAGTGTTCCACAGCATATTGGCCGGTCTTGGCCCGCTCCGGTCCAATAAGCACCGGCACATTAGGCAGATGCTTGGCCAGCATAAATGCCTCATCACCGGCACTGGCAGCATCCATCAGGATTTCATGTCCGTCAGAAACTACGCCAATTTCTCCTTGCCATTTGGCACGATAACCTCGATTCAGGATAACCACCCTGTACCCCATATCCCTGATGGCCTTTGCCATCCGCTGGGCTGTAGGAGTCTTGCCTGTACCCCCTACGGTAATATTTCCCAGGCTGATAACAAAGCAATCCAGCTTTTTCCGGCTGAAAATCCCACAACGGTAGCCAGCCAGCTTGGTATTTAGCAAAATGCCATAAATTCCCGCAAAAATATGCAATATACCCACCAGGCATCTCAAACCAAAGCCCTTTGGCTCCTTGCCATGAATCAACTGGAAGAAATAGGTCTGGAAGTTTTCCAGCTTGTCAGTAGCCTTTACCTTATCCTTGGATTCGCAGCGATCCAGCAAGTCATGGAGAATTACTGCCGTTCTTCTGGCTGCCCCCCTGTTTTCTTCACAGATTTTCAGGGTTTCCTGCTCCATGCGGATTCGCTCGTCCTTGTCCACAAAAAGTTTGGAGGCTGCCTGTACCAGCTCCTCCTGGGACTTTACTGTAATTACTGCATTACGCTGGGAAAACAGAATATGGGTATCCTTGAAATTAAACATATTCTCGCCAACAATAATGGCCTTGCCATGAGCTGCCGGCTCCAATATATTGTGACCTCCGTGAGGAATCAGGCTGCCACCTACAAATACCACATCACCGATGCTGTACACCTTCCCCAGCTCACCGATGGTATTGAGGATTACCACATCATGGCCGGTTGCAGGCTTTTCCTGGAGCTGTGTCCTAGTGGCACTAGTAAAGCCTCTCTGCTGGCACATCATCTGGATGGTTCCGGTACGCAGCACAGACCGAGGAGCAATCAACAGCTTGGCCTTTGGATGGGTCTTGCGGATTTCGGCAAAGGCTGCCAAAATCTGCTCCTCCTCCCCTTTGTGGGTGGAACCTGCCAGGAAAATCCCTTGATTATCCTTCAATCCCAGCTCATCTATAAGCTGCTGCTTTTCCTCCTGGCTTACATTGGTGTAGGTCTGGTCAAATTTGGTATTGCCAGTAACTGTCACCAGCTCCTTGCTGGCCCCCAGGCGAAGGATGTTTTCCGCATCCACTGAGGACTGCATGGCAAAAAACTTGATGGTGTCCAACATATCATACCAGATACCTTTGAGGTAACGGTACCTGGACACGCTCTTTTCGCTGATGCGGCCATTGACCATCATAACAGGAATATCCATTTCCTTGGCAGCCTTCAAAAAGTTCGGCCACAGCTCTGTCTCCACCGGCATAAATACCCTTGGCCGTACCTTGTACAGCAAATGGGCAGACAGCCACGGCAAATCAAATGGAAAATGAATTATGCTGTCCGCATCCTTGATAATCCGATTGGCCATTTCATAGCCGCTGTTGGTAAATACAGACACCAAAATAGGGGAATTGGGAAATTCCCGGCGAAATTCCTTAATCAGCGGGCTGGCCGCCACAATCTCACCTACTGAAGCTGCATGGACCCATATACAATTTTTGCGGGCAACCTTGTCCAGAGCGTGCTTTGGCAAGAATCCCAGCTGCTGCTTGATCCTGTTCACAAAGCCCTTTTCCCGGATGGCCCGGACGCAGAAGGCAGGTATCATCAAAATGACCACCAATACCGCTGCCACATTATACAATAATCGCATATAGCGTCTCCTCTTATACTTCCTCGCCCTGACGGAACTGGATGTGGTACAGATTGCTGTACAGCCCTCCCAGTGCCAGAAGCTCCTCATGTGTGCCATGCTCCCGCAGATGGCCATTTTCAACTACAAAAATCTGATCTGCGTTAAATATAGTGGAAAGACGATGGGCAATAACAAAGGAGGTTCTACCCACCATCAGCTTGTCCAATGCATCCTGAACGATTTTCTCACTTTCAGTATCTAAAGCAGAAGTAGCCTCATCCAAAATCAATACCCTTGGATTCTTCAGAATAGCCCTGGCGATAGCAAGACGTTGCCGCTGGCCGCCGGACAAATTCAGTCCCCGCTCTCCCAGCTTAGTATCATAACCCTCAGGCAATTCCTTGATAAACTCCTCTGCATTGGCAGCCCTGGCTGCCTCTATAACCTCTTCGTCGGTGGCTTCCAAACGGCCATAGCGGATATTTTCCATAACCGTGGTGCTAAAAAGCATGGTTTCCTGTGGCACAAGACCAATCTGCTCCCGCAGGGAGTCAGAGGTTACGTCCCTGATATCCTGGCCGTCAATGGTAATGGTGCCGGAATCCACATCATAAAATCTCGGTATAAGATTAGCAATGGTGGACTTGCCGCTGCCGCTTGGCCCTACCAGGGCAATCATCTGTCCTGGCTCCGCCTTCAGGGAAATATGCTGCAAGGCAGGCTGGCCTTCCTTGTAGGAGAAGGTAATATCCTTGAATTCTACCTGTCCCTTGATAGGTGGCAGTTCCTTGGCACCTGGCTTGTCAGTAATAACCTCATCCAGATCCATGATGCTGAAAACACGCTCTGCTGCTGCCATAGCCTTCTGGATGGCGGCATAAACACGGGACAATCTCTTAACCGGATTGGCAAGGTTTACGGCGTAAGTCAAAAATGCCACCAGCTCACCGGCAGTAATTACCTCATTGACAACCTCATAGCCACCGAACCACACAATAAAGGTTACAGCAATAGCTGCCAAAAACTCCACAGTAGGAGTCAGCAGGCTGGTAAGCTTTACATTCTTCATGGCAGCCTGGAAGTTTCTCCAGTTCTGCTCCTCAAATCTTTTAATTTCATAGGTTTCACGGACAAAGGACTTTACTACCCGAATGGCAGAAATGCTTTCCTGCAGCAAGGAGGTAATCTCCGCTGCCCGCTCCTGGATAACGGTACTGGAACGCTTCAGCTTCCTGCCAAAAATCTTCATGGCAAAGCCTACCAATGGAATGGTCATCAGAGTCAGCAGGCTCAGCTTCCAGTCCAGGTAAATCATCATGGCCAAGGAACCAATAAGGATAGAACCCTCTGTTACCAGCTCAATAAGGTTATCCACAATGGCACTCTGCATTACCGCCACATCATTGGTGATATAGCTCATGACCGTGCCAGTCTGCTGCTTGTCATAATAGGACAAAGGCATCCGCTGAAACTTCCTGAACAGCACGCTGCGAACGTCAATGATTACCCGCTGTCCCACATAGGACACCAGATAGCTTTGTCCGTAATAGAATACTCCACGGGTAAACATAACAATCAAGATGCCTGCCGCAATAAGGTTCAGCATCAGCATATCCTTGGACATGAGCACATCATCAATCATGTCCTTGATAATCCACGGCAGATAAAGATTGGCACCTGCTGCCATGATAATACATATCACGGCCATGGCCAGCCTCCTGGTATATGGCTTTATATATGCTAACAATCGCATGTAGCTTTTCATTTATCAACAGTCCTCCTGCCGTATTTATCCGCAGCTGCCAATATCCTGGCAGCCACCCTTTCTGCTGCTCCCGGTTCTCCCAGCTTGGCCACAGCTTCCTTCAGCCCTGCCAACACCTGCTCTTTGTACCCTGATTCAGCATAAAACCTTCGGGCAGCCTTGTATACCTGCTCCCCGGTAACCTGATCCTGCAGCAGCTCCTGCTGCACAGCCCTGCCAGCCAAAATATTGGGCAGAGTAAAATTATCTATATCCACCAGCAGCTTGCCAATGGCGTAATTCAATGGTGCCATACGATAAAGTGCCACACATGGTAATCCCATAATTGCCGCCTCCAATACCACAGTACCAGAGGTAGCTATGGCAAAGCTGCCAATATTCATCAAATCGTAGGTATTATCATGGATAAAATGCACCTTGACCTGATGCCCCTGTGTCATTTCCTCCAACACAGACTGGTCTATGCCCGTAGCCACAGGCACATAAAATTCCAGCTGATGCCTTTCTGCCTGCATCCTATCTGCTGCCTCCAACATTACTGGAAACAGTCCATGTATTTCCTGTTTGCGGCTACCTGGCAGCAGCAGAACAGGCTCTACCCCAGATGGCACCTGGAAGTATTCCCTGGCCTCCTGTACAGTCATAGATGATTTTACCACATCAATTAAGGGATTTCCCTGAAAGCTAATATTTGCTCCTGCTTTTTCGTAAACAGGTAGCTCAAAAGGGAATATCGCCGCCAGTTCATCGGCCAGGGCAGCACATTTCTTGGCCCTGCCCTTCCGCCAAGCCCAGGCAGAAGGTGGAATATAGGAAAATACCGGTATCCCCAGGGACTTGGCCTTGGCAGCCAGACGCCAGTTAAAGTCCGGATAATCAATCAGCACCAGCAAATCAGGCTTTTCCTTCGCCATAAAGCTAGTCAAATTGCTAAGAAGGGCAAAAATCCGTGGCAGGTTCTTGATGACCTCCCACACACCCATTATACTATATTCTCGCATATCTGCACATAGCCTGACTCCGGCTTCTGCCATTTTCGGACCACCGAAGCCCACCAGCTCCACATCAGGACGCTGCTCTTTCATGGCCATGGCCAGGCTCTGCCCATGGAGATCACCAGAGGCCTCTCCAGCTGACAACATTATCTTCATACATTCCCTCAAAAAAACACACAAAAGACGCGAGAATACATAGCTGCATCCGCCGCGTCCCAAGCCTCTTATTTCATTGCCACAATGGTAATATCATGGGCTTCAGCCAAGGCTATCACCTTGTCCTTCTCCACCAGCAAGGTTCTGCCGGCTTCTATAACCAGAGCCGTTGCCCCGGTTTCTACCATGACCTCCATGGTTTTCATGCCCACTGCCGGCACGTCAAACCGCAGATCCTGATTTGGCTTGGCTGTTTTGGCAACTACAGCCCCGCCCCGTGCTAGCTCACCGCCACGGCGGATACAGGCATCAGTGCCCTCAATGGCTTCCAGTGCCATGACAGCCTGCTGCTTTACCACCACGGTCTGGCCTACATCCATACGGCCGATTTCCCGGGCCATTTTCATGCCGAACTCCATATCCTGGCGTTCCTGCTCTGTAGGCTCTCTCTTGGTCAGCACCCCTGGCTCCGGCATAAGGCTGCGAATCAAGGCTGTCTGGTCAAATACCTCCAGCCCATCCTTGGCCAGCTCCCTTACAAAGGCCAGCATCAGGGTATCGTCCTTGCGGTCAGGCAAAGTAAACATAAGCCCCAACATACGCATATCAGGGGCAGCATGCTGCCCGCTGTAGAGAAGTTCCTTGGTTACCTTGCCCAGCAAAGTAACCTGGGTAACTTCCTTGGATTTCATATAATCAATAATTGCTTGAAGCTGTGCCACGCTGATATCCCTATAATCAGCCACACACTCCTTTAGCTCCGGATCAACCCCCGGAATCAGCCCCAGGGCATAGACCTCATAGCCCATAGCCTTGGCAGCCTTGGCACACTCAACTGGAAGCCTGCCCACTCCTGCCAGCAATCCTATTTTTTCCATAAAAACACTCAGCCTCCAGCAAATGTTATTCTATCAATCAGTCCTCAGACTCAGCCTCAGTCTTGGCCTTGTCCCCTGCATGACCTGTTGGACGGCAAATACCTCTGTCAGCATTCCGCAGGAACTGCAGCATATGCTCCACCTCTGGACATGATGCAACCTCCTGCTCAATAGCCTCGATAGCATCCTTCAGTCTCAAACCGGAACGGTACAGCAGCCTATATGCCTGCTTGATGCCACGGCGGTTCTCTGGTGCAATGCCAGCCCTGGAAATTCCCACCACATTCAGGCCACAAGCCCTGGCTGGAAAGCCGTCTACGATAGTATAAGGCACAACATCATGGATATTGCGGGACATACCGCTGATCATGGACTGCTTGCCTACCCGGACAAACTGATGCACACCGGCCTTGCCGCCGATGATGGCACGATCCTCCACGATACAATGTCCTGCTACCATAGCGGCATTAGCCATAATTACATTGTTGCCTAGTATACAGTTATGAGCTACATGCACATAGGCCATCAGCAGGCAGTCGTTGCCGATCTTGGTAGCCTCACCCTCACCGGTAGCCCGGTGAACGGTGCAAAACTCATGGATCTTGGTACGATCCCCAATGAGGGTATAGCTCTTTTCTCCGGCAAACTTCAAATCCTGAGGTTCTTCGCCAATGGAAGCTCCCTGGAAAATATGGCAGTCCTTGCCGATCTTGGTCCAGCCGTTGATAACAACACTTGGACCAATAATGGTACCCTCATCAATTTCGACATTCTCACCGATTACGGTAAATGGGCCAATTTCTACGTTTTTTCCTATTTTTGCATTTGGATGAACTACGGCAAATTCATGTATCTTTGCAGTAACATCAATGTTATCTGACATTTGTTACAACTCCTTTAGTATTCTCAACACCCTCAAATGGTTCACTATCCCTAGCATCACATATACAGTCCGCATTTGACACAAAATAGCAAAGCACCATATTTTCTCATATTCTGTGGTTTTTTGAGAAATACTAAGAATTTCTTGGATTTTCTTTACTAATCACCCTGATATCTCTTTATTCCTCAGGACGCTGGAGAGCAAAGGTGAAATCAGCCTGGGCTGCCAATACATCATCCACATAGGACTCTGCATGGAGCTTGCCATAGTCCCCATGAACCTTCAGCAGGTTTGCCTTCATGATCATCTGATCCCCAGGCACTACCATCTTCTTGAACTTGATATTGTCCATACCGCCAAACAGGGCAATCTTGCCACGGTTCTCCTGTGGATAAAGCATGGCAATGCCGCCAACCTGAGCCATAGCCTCCAGAATCAGTACACCTGGCATAATGGACTTATGTGGGAAATGTCCATGAAACTGTGGCTCATTGAAGGTTACATTCTTGATGCCAACAGCAGATTTGAATGGATCAATCTCAATAATGCGGTCTACCAGCAAAAATGGTGCACGATGCGGCAAAATCTTCTTTATTTCATCAATTTCCAATACCATATAAAAACCCTCTTCCTTAAAATTATACTTTTATTTTGTAGTGCCAAGCTCCTGCTTCAGCAGCTTGGACATAGTAGTATTCAAAGCATGGCCTGACTTCACTGCCACAAAATGGCCCTTTACCATACCGGTGAGGCGAAGATCTCCTACTATATCGAGAATCTTATGCCGTACCAGTTCATCTGGGTAAAGCAAAGGATTCAGCCAGCCCTCATCATTGTATACGATAACATTTTCCAGGGTACCACCCAGTCCCAGGCCCATCTTGTGGAGAGCCTCCACTTCCTTCTCATAGGCAATGGTTCTTGCCGGAGCAATCTCCCGGCTGTAAATATCCGTGGTGATTTCATAATCCCCATACTGAATCCCAATCAGTGGATGAGGATTTATGGAAGTAAAGCTCACCCTAAAGCCATCATAAGGCAGTGCCAGGATGAATTTATCCCCATCATCTACACGGTACAGCTTGTCAATGACAATTTCCTGCCGTTCCTTGTCCAGCTCCTTGATGCCAGCCTGCTGAATCAGCTCTAGAAATGCCTTGCTGCTGCCATCCGCCACCGGTGGTTCCTCTGCATCAATAATAATTCTGGCATTGTCCACCCCTGCCCCATGAAAGGCAGACATGAGATGTTCGATAGTAAACATCTTGATGCCATTATCTTCTATGGTTGTTGCTCTCAGGGTGGAAGTTACGTTTTCTGCCTTGGCCTCCACCTGAGGCTGCCCGGGCAAATCTCCCCGGACAAATACGATCCCTGTATCAGCCTCTGCAGGCTGCAGCTCCATGGACACTTCCTTGCCGGAGTGAAGGCCCACACCGGTGTAGGATACTGCTGAAGCAAGCGTTGTCTGTAATGCCAAATCCATCCCTCATTTATTAAATACTTCCGCCGTATATAGTTCACGGCATTTTACCTGCAACTTAACATACTAATATTAGCATATTTCAAGCAAAATGTACAGCAACAGACCTATTCCCTACAGCAAAAATTCACTAAAAACCTGATTGCCGTATTTCATCCCCTTAGCCGTCAAACGGATTCCCTGGCTATCCTTCTCCAACAACCCCTCTAATGATAATTTTTTTATAGCATCTCCATAAACCTCTGGTAGGCTGCTGCCAAATTTTTCCGCAAAGACCTTGGCCGAAATCCCCTTGGCTGTGCGAAGTCCCAAGAAGCAAAATTCCTCCATATGGGCTTGTTCCGTAACCTTTTCTTCTAGCTGGGATGGCAAGGTTTTCTCCTGCAATTTGCCTATATACTCTGCAATATCAGCAGGATTTTCATAGCGGTACCCCTGCCAATAGCCATGGGCACCAGAGCCAAAGCCCAAATACGGCACATCCTGCCAATATGACAAATTGTGGTGGCTTTCATAGCCTGGCTGGGCAAAGTTAGAGATTTCATAACGTTCATATCCGGCCTCTGGCAAAATCTTGGTTATATACTCATACATTTTCTCCACCAAGGTATCTTCCGGCAGCTGCAGCTTTCCCATTTGCTCTAGGCGGTCAAAAACTGTCCCTTCCTCCAACTGCAAACCGTAGATAGAAATATGCTGTACATCTAGGGCCAGTGCCCTTGTCACAGACTTCTGCAGGATGTCCATATCCTGCCCCGGTAAACCGTAGATAAGGTCTAAACTAATATTGTCAAAACCCATAGACTGGGCTTTGTGGATAATATTCTCTGCTTCCTGTGCTGTATGAATCCTGCCAATTTTCTTCAGACAAATATCATCAAAAGACTGTACACCAACACTCAGGCGATTGATGCCGTATTTTTGCAAAACATCCAGCTTAGGTGCATCCACAGTACCGGGATTCATTTCCACGGTAAACTCTCCTGCAACCTCCACAACAATATGCTTGGAAATAATTTGCAGCAGCTTTTCCAGCTGTAAAGCCTCCAAAGCCGTGGGTGTACCTCCACCAATATAAATGGTAGCAGGAGATAGCCTGCCATCGAAAGCCAAAATATCCTGACATGGATTCTGGGATTTCCACAGGATAATTTCCTGCTCTAGGGCTTCCAGATAGCTGTCTATATATCTTTCCCGCCCAGCAAAGGAAGGAAAATCACAGTAAAAACATTTTTGCCGGCAAAAGGGGATATGTATGTATACGCCAAATTCCCTCATGTCAGTCCATCCCTTCCACGGTTTCCCAGAACAATAATCACAGCCTCCAACTCCACAATATCTCCCTGGCCGGTTTTCAGCCCATAGTCCGCATCAGACAGCATCACCAAGGCCTGCTTCAATACTCCGGTAGGGAAGCTATTTGCCTCCCTGCCGGTTTTCTCTGCGATAAAAGGCGGCTGTCCCAAATGGCTGGCCAGTGCCCTGCCACGTACACCCTGGCTTTGTAAGCACTGAGCCTGCCACCAAAGGCGAACCTGCCTTGCCAGCAATCCCATAATCAAGGCGAAATACACTCCGTTTTCCAGCTGGCGGCGAAAAAGCTGCAATGCCTTGGCTGTATTTCCTTCCCCTAGGGCATTCAGCATGGCAAAACTGGAAATCTCCGGCACATCAGAAAATACCTGCAAAAGATTTTCCTTGGAAATACGCCGTTCATCCGGCCCCAAAAACATAGCCAATTTGTCCAGCTCCCGGCTAAGAAAGCCCAGGTTTACTGTCTGCATGCTGCTGATAGCCCCTACAAAATACTCGTATGCATCCTGGTTCATACTTTTGTTCAACTCCTGTAGCTTGCCCTGAAGCCAGTCGCCAATATTGCTGGCACGGATGGCATCAGCCTCCAGCACAATCCCAGCCTTGTCCAGTACCTTGTAGAGTTTTTTTCGCTTGTCGGCCTTGCCGTTGTATTCAAATATCACATAGCTGAAATCCGGCAGGTTCTGCAAAAGCTCCAAAAAGCTTTTTTCCAGCTTCTGGGATTTGCCCTCACCATCACCGCTTTTCTTTTCCTTGAACAAGGCCCCTGCTCGTATGATAATGACATTCTTGTCCGTAAAGAAAGGAGCTGACTCAATGGCTCCCATGATTTCCCCCAGGCCAGCCCCCTCATCCAGTACCTGGATATCATCTTTTCCGCAGCCCCAAGCCTTCAGTACAGCCTCCCGTACCTTGTCTATATAATAGCTCTCCTCACCAGCCAGCAAATACAGTTGCCCTGCATTGCCCCGGCGAAGGGATGCCATGATTTCACCATATTTCATATCTATCCACCGTCCCAAAATATATACAGTATATTTTACCAAAATATGGGGAATTTTACAGCAAAAAA
>CAVFWX010000015.1:0-24513 GCA_963626225.1 Anaerotignum sp. | reverse complement strand
CATGGCAACTCATAGTTGATAGTCCCAAGCCAGCTGGCTGCCTCGTCCATGGTCAAGGTATTGGAGCCATAAAGGGTCACCGTATCTCCTTGCTTTATTTCTGGTACATCGGTAAGATCCACCATGCACTGATCCATACAGATACGTCCGGCAATAGGTGCTCTTTTGCCCTGATAGTCCACCTGAGCCTTGCCAGTAAACATACGGGTATAGCCATCTGCATAGCCCATTGGCAGCGTGCCTATGCGGCTCTCTCGCTGAGCTGTAAAGGTACAGCCATAGCTGATGGATTCTCCTGGATGGAGATTTTTCACATAAACCACCTTAGCCTTCAATTCCATAATAGGCTCCAACGGAATTACATGCTCCACCTCATCAGATGGCCACAGACCATAGAGGATAATCCCCGCCCGCACCATGTCAAAATGAGCCTCTGGCATTTCCAGGATTGCTGCGGAGTTGGCAATATGTTTAATGGGAATATTTACACTAGCTTCCTCAACCTTTGATATGGCCAGCTTGAACTTCTCCAGCTGCCTATGTGCAAATGTCTTGTCCTTGGCATCAGCCAAGGCAAAATGGGAAAACATTCCCTCTAGCTCTATCCCTGGCATGCAACTTACTCCCTGGGCAAAATCTCCTGCCAGTTCCGGACGGACACCGATGCGGCTCATGCCTGTATCCACAGCCATATGGATTTTGGCTGTTTTTCCCTGATGAACTGCTGCAGCAGACAGAGCCTTGGCCTGCTCCACAGTATATACAGCCTGAGTAATGCCATAAGCAACTAAATCATCAGATGCTTCCTCCGGGGTAGTGCCCAAAATCAAAATAGGCGTAGTAAAACCAGCCTCTCTCAGCTTGATGGCCTCGCTTAGGACAGCCACTGCCAGATAGTCCGCCCCCTGCTCTACGGCTTTTCTGGCCACTGCCACCGCTCCATGGCCATAGGCATCAGCCTTTACCACTGCACACCACTTGGCATTGTTGTGAATACAGGATTTGATATGCTTTATATTGTTTTCCAAGGCCTGAAGATTGACCTCAGCCCATACAGCACGCTTTGCCATATTATTTCCCCCTGACAAATTCATAAACAAAGAGGCCCCGCCACCTAGCGAAAGCCTCTTTACTTTCATATACGATTAAAATTACAGCTGCTGTGGCTTGATAACCTCAACACCGCCCATATATGGCACCAGTGCCTTTGGAATAACTACAGAGCCATCAGCCTGCTGATAGTTCTCCAGAATAGCTGCAAAGGTACGGCCTACTGCCAATCCGGAGCCATTCAGGGTATGAACAAACTCAGGCTTGCCCTTGGCCTCACGACGGAACTTGATATTGGCACGACGAGCCTGGAAATCAAGGCAGTTAGAGCAGGAAGAAATCTCACGATAGGTATTCTGTGCTGGCATCCAAACCTCAATGTCGTAGGTCTTGGCAGAAGTAAAGCCCATATCCCCAGTGCACAGGGTAATAACGCGATGTGGCAGCTCCAGAACCTTCAGCACATCCTGGGCATCCTCTACCATCTTCTCCAATTCATCCCAAGAATCCTCTGGCTTGGAGAACTTGATCAGCTCCACTTTATTGAACTGGTGCTGACGTATCAGGCCACGAGTATCACGGCCGGCACTTCCTGCCTCGGCACGATAGCAGGCAGTATAGGCACAATAATACTCAGGCAGCTGGCTAGCATCCAAAATCTCCTCACGATGATAGTTGGTGGTAGGAACTTCAGCTGTAGGAACCATATAATAATCAGTTCCCTCTACATGGAACATATCCTCAGCAAACTTTGGCAGCTGGCCAGTACCATACATGCTGGCAGTATTTACCATGCAAGGAGCCAGCATCTCAGTATAGCCATGCTTGTTGGAATGGAGATCCATCATAAAGTTAATGAGAGCACGTTCCAGACGGGCGCCCATGCCCTTGTAGAAGGTAAACCTGGCACCAGTAACCTTGGCTGCACGCTCTGCATCCAAAATTCCCAGCTCATCACCAAGATCCCAATGGGCCTTTGGCTCAAAGTCAAACTTGGTAGGCTCCATGAAGCGGCGTACCTCTGGATTGTCGTTCTCATCAACGCCAATAGGAACATCCTCCTTTGGCATATTTGGAATGCTCAGCATAATGTCACGGAGATTGCCCTCTACCTGCTTCAGCTCAGCATCCAAGGCATCAATCTTCTCGCCTACCTGACGCATTTCAGCAAAAATAGCATCGGTATTCTCGCCATTCTTCTTCATCTGGCCAACCTGCTTGGAAACAGTATTTCTCTGGTTCTTCAGCACCTCAACCTCACTGATGATCTCACGGCGTTTCTCCTCCAGCTCCTTAAAGCCATCCAAGGAGAGTTTATTCTGACGATTGTTCAGCATAGTCTGAACAGCATCAAGATTTTCTCTGACAAATTTAATATCTAACAAGACTTTTCGCCCCCACAATGTTTTGGCATAGCCAATTTATCTATATCGTTACCATTATACTTGATTATTGAGATTTTGTAAAAACTTTATGCTAAATTCTCATCTCAAAATGGCTTCCTTTTTTCCCAGCATCCTTGGCGGAAGCTTTTGCCCCAGCACCATTAGCAATATCTATATGTCCCTGGGAACCATGTAGTTCCTCTGAACTATGCCTTTGCCTAGTCTTATGTGAAATATTCTTTCTAGTTCCTCTGGCAGGCTTCTTACTCATATTCTTCAGCATAAAGGTAATAAAAGCCGCCACAAAGACTATGAGAAAGGGCATATATGACATAATGCCAAGGTTATTTCCCGGCAAGGGCCAAGGCTGCTGGCTTATTTCCTGCTGATCCTGGGTATTTCCTTCATCAGTGGCAAGGGCCTGCTGCACCATATCCTGTCTGGCCTGCTGGGCCGTTTTATCGGCAGCATCATCCTTACCTGTTTGCTGGTCAGCCTGACTTTTCTCCTGGGAACTAATTGTTTTCTTTGCCGTTCCCATATTGCCATTATTACCAGTATTACCCACATTACCTTGTTCCTGCTGGCCGCTTTCCCTGTCCGGCATATTTACATTAATATGTATGCCCTTGTCCCCAACTGAAGTAGCTGTACTATTGCTTTGCTGGGCTGTATTGGTGCTGTCAGCTCCAGAAGATGAACTTCTGGCTCCGGGCACTACCGGTGCCGTAGGCGGTGTAGGGGGTGTTGGGGCAGTTATAGCCATAGGACGGCTCCTTTCCTAAGCATGCTAAAAGAAAAGGCCTCTCCCCATGAGAAGCCCCTCCATAAACTAAATCAACAATTAATCATTTCTCTGGCTCATCCGGTCCATCTGGATCGCAGCGCTTGCAGGCACTATAGCCTTCTTCCCTGGCAGCCGCCGCATTCTCAAACCTGATTGCCTCCCCAAAGGTCTGCTTCAGCTTTGGGCAAGTAGGACGATGATACTGGCCAGTATAATGATCCCCCAGGCGATATGTTTCCACCCGGGAAATATCCTTGAAATCCTCTTCCACGGAAATGGAATACGCCCTATATGCTACAGCCAGCACAACTACCAGGATAGCCATTCCCACAATGCTAATCATTCTTTTATTCATATATAATACCCCCATCAAGCCTCTGAAATCTAAAAGCCCCATTAGCCTAAATGCAATTAACTACAATTATAATACCTAGTCTATTCAAAGACAAATAAAACTTCTTGCCCTTTCTGGTAAAAAAACATCCCCGCCTGCAAGCAGACGGGGACAAGGGAAGAAACACTATGAGAAAAACTTATCCGAATTCGTTAATTAAACCCAACCAGGAGTGCCCAGGGCAGTTGCTACGATTGCAGCGGCCAAAGCACCAGCCATAGGAGCGATACATGGAACCCAAGCATAACCCCAGTTGCCATCACCCTTGTTAGGAATAGGGAGGATTGCGAAAGCAATACGAGGACCAAGGTCACGAGCCATGTTCATAGCATATCCGGAGCAGCCGCCAAGGGAAAGACCGATAGCAACGATCAGGAGAGCTACACAGTAAGGACCAAAGCCTGCTGGCAGAGGGCCATTGTTAGCACCGAAGATCATCATGATGCAGAACATCAGGAAGAAGGTGCAGATAAACTCGGAGATAAAGCCGTTTACAATGCCGCCGGTAGCAGTACCAGTGGAGAAGATACCTACCTTGCCGCCTTCAGTCTCAGCCCAGTGGCCAAGGAAGCAGAGGTAAACAATGATGGAACCAACGATACCACCAGCAGTCTGAACCAGTGCAGTTGCAACAAACTGTGCAGGAGTATAAATACCCAGATAAGTCTTGGCAATAGTAACGGATGGGTTGATATCAGCCTGAGGAGCACCCAGTGCTACAGAGGTATATACACCCAACAATACTGCGAGACCCCAGCCCCATGCAGTACAAATCCAGCCAGCACCCTTTGCGTAGGACTTTGCCAAGCTCAGGTTAGCGTTTACGCCAACACCGAAAACCATCAGAACCATAGTTCCCATGAACTCGCCTAACAGATTATCCATTTTACATCCCTCTTTCGTATAACGTATAAAAAATTTCTATAACGGATATGGTCCCTAGTCATATCCGAATTCATATCTGCTGCTGGTGCCTATACCAGCAGCAGATACAGAATCCAATTTTTCAGCCTATCATTTTGGGATAAGGATTACTCCTCATCATCCAGCCAGTGCATAGCATGCTTAACGGCTTTCTTCCAGCCCTTGTAGAGCTTGGCAGCCTCTTCAGCAGGCATTACAGGCTCGAAGCGTACATCAAGCTTCCAAGCGGTCTTCAGCTCTTCCTTGCTGCTCCATACGCCTACAGCAAGACCTGCCAGATAAGCAGCACCCAGAGCGGTAGTCTCGATAATCTGTGGACGATCAACAGGTACGCCCAGCAGATCAGCCTGGAACTGCATCATCAGGTTGTTGGCAACAGCGCCGCCATCTACCTTCAGGGAAGCCAGCTTAATGCCGGAATCAGCTTCCATAGCACCCAGAACGTCCTTGGTCTGATATGCCAGGGACTCCAAGGTAGCACGAACGATGTGAGCCTTGGTGGTACCACGGGTAATGCCGATGATCATGCCGCGAGCATTGGAATCCCAGTATGGAGCACCCAGACCAACGAATGCAGGAACCAGATATACACCGCCGGTGTCACGAACCTTCTTGGCAACCCACTCAGAATCAGGAGCGGAGTCAACCATGCGGGCACCATCACGGAGCCACTGAATAGCGGAACCAGCAACGAAGATGGAGCCTTCCAGTGCGTACTCAACCTTGCCATCCAGACCCCAGGCAATGGTGGTTACCAGGCCGTTCTTGGAATCATAGATATCAGTACCGGTATTCATCAGCATGAAGCAGCCAGTACCATAGGTGTTCTTGGCATCGCCAGGATTGAAGCAGTTCTGGCCAAACAGAGCAGCCTGCTGGTCACCAGCAGCACCTGCTACAGGGATTGGAGCACCCAGGATTGCAGGATCAGCATAGCCATATACGCTGGAAGAAGGACGAACCTCTGGCAGCATGGACTTTGGTACATTCAGATGAGCAATCAAATCCTCATCCCACTTCAGCTCCTTGATGTTGTACATCAGGGTACGGGAAGCGTTGGAATAGTCGGTTACATGAGCCTTTCCGCCGGTAAGCTTCCAGATGAGCCAGGTATCAATGGTACCGAAAATCAGGTCGCCAGCCTCAGCCCGAGCTCTGGTGCCTTCTACATTGTCCAGGATCCAGGTAATCTTGGTGCCGGAGAAATAAGCATCCAGGGTCAAGCCAGTCTTCTGCTTGAACTCATCAAGATATCCCTTTGCCTTCAGATCCTCAACAACACCAGCAGTCTGACGGGACTGCCATACGATGGCGTTATATACAGGACGGCCGGTATTCTTGTCCCAAACAACAGCGGTCTCACGCTGGTTGGTAATACCCATGGCAGCGATGTCGCTGGCCTCCAGGCCACTCTTCTCCAAAGCACCCTTCATTACTTCGCACATGGTGCTCCAAATCTCATCAGCATCATGCTCAACCCAACCTGGGTTAGGGAAGTACTGAGTGAACTCCTTCTGGGCAACGCCTACGATCTTGGAGTTCTCATCGAAGATGATTGCTCTGTTGGAAGTGGTACCTGCGTCTAACGCCATAACATACTTCTTTGCCATTGTGAAAATCCCCCTCTTAAATTGTAAATAAATAATTACCTCTTGGAATAGCCCCTCTCAAAAGCGATTCCGATTTATATGAATGACACCAAACCCCGAAGCAAATCACTTCACAACCCCTTGGATTTTGTATCGTTCATCTCACATTTGCTATTATATCACAGCTTTGAAAATTTGTTAAGCTTTTTTATAACAATTTGCCAAAATTTGTATTGGATGCACAGCTGGTGTATCTGTACCGTGCTGAATCTGCATACGGCAGGTACCGCAGTCGCAAACAACCTTGTGGTAATTGTCAGCGTTAATAGCATCAAACAATGCCTGGCCTATCTTCATGGATGTTGCATAATTGTCCTTATGGAAGCCATAGCTGCCGGACATACCGCAGCATCCTGCATCGGCATTGACGATATTCAAACCTGCAGCCTTCAGCATATCAAAGGCTGGCAGTCCCATGCCCTGTGCCCGGAGATGGCAAGGTGCATGATAGATAAACTTATGGTCGCTCTTGATGCTTACCTGCTTCAGCTTGCCCTCATCAGCCAGCTTGGTCAGGAACTCAAAGGCATCCCATACATTCTTGGCGGCTTCCTTCATCTCAGACTGGGCGAAGAGCTCTGTATACTCGTTCTTCAGCATAAGGGAGCAGGAAGTGCAGCATGCTACAACAGGAATCCCCTTCTCAGCATATTCCTGGATAATAGCTACATTGGTGTCTGCATGCTCACGAGCCTCATCCAAGTATCCTCCTACTACCAGTGGGGAACCACAGCAGACAAAGCGATTGTCCATGAGAACCTCATAGCCATTCTCATTCATAACCTGAACGAAGGCAACGCCTACATCAGGATCATTTGTATCAATATAGCAGCCAGGGAAGAAGAGAACCTTCTTGTTGGAGGAAGGCTGCTTGATGCTCTTGAAAAGATCACGGAAATAAGTGGAAGCATATCTAGGTGTCTTCCGCTCTGGAGCCATGCCCATCATGCCCATGGCACCAACGGCCTCGCCAATGCTCATGCCTAAGTTAGCCAGCTGCTTACCGAAAGGAATCTTGTTCAGCATATCAGCCATCTTAAATCCATGGCTCAGCATCTCATCCTCTGGCCTATGGGCCTCTGGATGCTCACTGAAATACTTGCCTCTTTCCAGCATATTCAGCGTAGAAACAGATACACCATTAGGGCAGGTAATATCACAGTTCTTGCAGTTGGAACACATCAGCAAGGTTTCTTCATAGTCGCTTGGATCGGAGAAATGCATACGGCTATGAGCAGGACCCACCAATTTAGGGCCTTTATATTCAGGATTGGCTTTGGTAACCGGGCATGCCGCAATACAGGATGTGCAGGCAATACAGTTGTCCGCCGAATCTCTAGCTCTTTCTTCTAACTCCATAATATAATACTCCTTTCCCTTATGCCTTGGCAGCCTTGTACCCGGAGGCCAAAGCTACGCCATTGCCGGAATGCTCAAAGCAGAAATCATAGCCACTCAGGTTGCGGCCGACAACATATACATTCTCCAGAACTACATTGCCGGACTCATCCACAGCACGGAGAGAGCTGTCTACCCTTACGCCAGCCATGGCAAATGCCTGCTTCTTGTCGGAGAAGAGCTGCTTGTTGGCCCATCTCTCCTCTACGCAGTCACCCTCTACAGGCAGGCCGAATACCATTTCCTTGTATTCACCAAAATCCCGCATGGTGATGCCACCGCTGTAGAAGCCGCCAGTTGCCAGGATAAACTTACTTGCCTGATAGTTCTGGGTGCGAACTTCGCCGCCAGCCTCAACAGCAACAACTTTGTTGCCCTTGACAACAGCCTTTTCAGCCTTTGCATTCTCGATAACCCGAATACCCTTCTTCTTCAGTGCATTCAGGAGCACATCACGGAGACGGATGCCGTTTACGGATGGAGGCATGCCGGTAGTTTCCACCACGCTGCAGCCCAGATCCTTGGACAGCTTGTTATATACAGTATAATCACCCTTGGTACCCAGAATCTGAGGCAGGATGATGACCTTGCCAGCACCGGCCTGGCCCTTCAGCTGAGCTAACAGCTCGCCGTAGCCCTTGTCGCTTTCAACCCATCTTGCTACATCGCGGGTAGTAAGGTCACGACCAGTCATATAGGTATCCACGGTAACAGTGGAATACTTCTTGTCCTTGCCCAGCTCCTTGGCCAGGTTTTCCTGAACCATTTCCACATAGAAATCCTTCAGGCCCTTGATACCTACAATGACAATTTCCCTGGCATCAAAGCACTTGGAAGCATCCAAGGACTCAGGCAGCAGGCATGTAGGCTTTAAGGTACCTACACCGGTAACAACCCACTTCTGCTCATTCAGGGAACCTGTATAGGCAAAGCCTTCAGCAGCTACAGTCTTCTTGAAGAATTCCACCGCCTGCTGCAGTGCAGCCATGCCAATTTTCTTATATGGATGATTCTCAGGCAGCTGGTTCAAACCCTCGGAAGGATTATTTACAGCCTTGCCCTGCTCATCATAACCCAAAATATCTATTACACCGCTGTTCAATGGGAATGTACCTGCACCGTAGGACAGCAGCGTTACCTTCTTTCCTTCATCAGCACTTACGAGAGCAGCCATCAGACCTGCCACACCATTGCCGATAACAACTACATCAGATTTGCTCATCCTCGTCTACCCCCATTTACGTTAAACAACAGCTCGTACATGCCTCTTGTCATCTCAGCTTCACGGAGGGTCTTGCCTGCCATAACAGGAGTGATACCCTTCCATCTAGCCTGGAGGAAGTTCTTCATATCAGACAGGGAATCGTTGCAGCCTTCAGCCTTATCCTTAAAGAGCTTGTTGGCAACAGCAGCACTGCGGATGGCACAATAGTTGCCCTGGCAGGTGCCCATGCCCAGACGGGTTCTTCTTCTTACGTCTGCTACGCTATGGCTGGTAGGCTCAGCAGCAATCCGCTGAATCTCTGCCATGGTAACATTCTCGCACTCGCAAAGAACCTCACGGGTCTCAGGATGCTCTTTCAAGGTCTTTACAACCTCTCCGAACTTTTCTACACCCAGACGGGTAGCAGCCAGGTTTACGCCATAGGATGGGAAGTACTGGCGAGCAGCCTTCTTGTCGGACTCAGAAACCTCTGGTACCAAATCCTCCTCGGCGGTACGGCACTTGGCAGTATTATGCAGCTTTGGTGCCAGAACATCGCAGAATTTCTCAGCCATAAGGCGATAGGTGGTGAACTTACCGCCGCAGATGGTCATCATGCCCTTCAGACCATCTTCCTTCTCATGGTCAATGGTTACGAAACCACGGGATGCATTACGGCCGCCCTCAGCACCCTTTGGTACGTACAGAGGACGAGAACCGGCAAATACACGGAGGATACGGTAATCACGAAGATGCTCGAATACTCCGACGCCAGTTTTCATCAGTTCCTCAACCTCATCCCAGGAAGTGGAGGTATCCTCTGGATCTGGAATGGTAATGGAGGAAGTACCCAGAATGGTAATGGAACCATGAGGTACGAAGATATCGCCATTGGATGGCTTGCGGAGACGGTTTACTACATGGTTGGTAATACGCTGGTTAAAAGCAATCAGTGTACCCTTGGAAGGGCTTACGTTGCATTCCAGGCCTGCCAACTCGGCAACCTTGCCTGCCCATGGGCCAGCAGCATTTACCAGGATCTCGCACTCAATCTCATATTCTTCCTTGGTAACATTATCACGAACAGTAATGCTCTTTACTGTAGCATTCTCAATGTTTACCTTGATCAGCTCGGTATAGGTCTTGTAACGTCCGCCATAACGAGCTGCGGACTGGAGGTTCTGCCAGGACATACGGAAGCCATCAATAGCTCCATCAGGTACCTCATAGGCAACCTTCAGCTTGCGGGAAAGGTTTGGCTCCAGGCGAAGAGCCTCTTCCTTGCTAAGCTCTCGGGTGCCAATGCCGCTTTCGGCACAGCCCTTGAGCCAAGGCTCCACGAAATCAGGGTCATCACCTTCAACCTGTACAAACATACCGGTAGTAGCCTCTACGCAGGACTTACCAATACGGCGGAGAATGGTATTCTCCTCAATACATTCCCTGGCTGCTTCCTGATCCTTTACTGCATATCTGGCACCACTGTGCAGCAGGCCATGATAGCGGGAGCTGGCACCGTTTACCATATCCAGCTTCTCGATCAAAAGTGCATCGATACCACGCATGGACAGATCTCGCAGGATACCAACACCTGTAGCTCCGCCGCCTACAACGACAACCGTAGCCTTGTCCTTAACCATAACAATCCCCCATTTTATATAATACACACAGAAGCCTCGGCTTCCCTATGAGATATAGCACCATCCTTGCAAATCCAGATACCCCGTGCATCTCATAATTAAAATCTTGTCCCTATTGCACAATATAAAAATCATTGGTCGACAAAATTTCATTGCTAGAATAATGATACCCTAACACATTCAATAAGTCAACAAAAATCGTGAGAAAATTTATTTTTTCTTATAGCTTTCACTATGCAGACTCCTATTTGTTTAAAAATCAAGTGACAATCGACTATTGTTTTTCTGTCACGCTCACGCAAGTCTTAATTTGTCTTACAATTTTCACAAACGAAAATTATTGTCAACTAAATTATAAATCCGCTCTTATGTCTGTGCTTTTACTTTTGTACACTTTTTAAACGAAATTTGTATAACAAAAATACCCGGCCTCCATATAGAAAACCGGGTATCTGCATATTCAGCTTTGTGAGAATCAGAAGGTTGCTACTACAGCACCTTCATATTTCTCCTGGATAAACTTCTTTACCTTCTCAGACTGGAGAGCCTTGATCAAAGCCTTGATCTCAGGACGCTCCTCATCACCCTGGCGTACAGCCACGATGTTTACATAAGGAGAAGTAGCATCCTCAATAATGAGGGAATCCTTTACAGGATTCAGAGGAACCTGCATAGCGAAGTTGCTGTTGATAACAGCCAAATCTACATCATCAATGGAACGAGGAACCTGAGCAGCCTCCAGCTCCTGGAACTTCAGGTTCTTTGGATTGCCAGTGATATCGTTTACAGTTGCAGCAATGTTGTTGGCATCATTCAGGATAATGAGGCCAGCCTTGCTCAGCAGAATCAGGGCACGGCCACCGTTGGTAGGGTCGTTAGGAATGGCTACAGTTGCACCATCCTGAACCTCATCCAGGCTCTTTACCTTGTGGGAGTAGATACCCATTGGCTCAATGTGGATACCGGCTGCATTAACCAGCTTTACCTCTGGATGCTCCTTTACGAAGTTGTCCAGATAAGGCTCATGCTGGAAGTAGTTGGCATCCAGCTCCTTGTCGTTAACAGCCAGGTTTGGCTGTACATAATCATTGAACTCTACAATCTGCAGGTCGATGCCCTCAGCCTTCAGGTCATCCTTGATCTGCTCCAGAATCTCTGCATGAGGTACAGCAGTAGCGCCTACCTTCAGAACCTTGGTCTCCTCGGCAGCCTTCTTGTCATCGCTGCCGCCGCAACCAGCCAGGGCCAGGATAGCCACTGCCATTGCTGCCAGAACTGCTAATATTTTCTTCATAACACCTAAATCCTCCTTAAAACATTCCTATATTAACGCTTGTCCAATTTCTTGGCCAAAGCGTTACCGGCAAACTGTACCGCCTGCACCATGACAATAAGCACCACCACGGTGGCAATCATAATATCAGGACGGAATCTCTGATAGCCATAGCGGATAGCCAAATCACCCAGACCACCGCCGCCAATGGCACCTGCCATGGCAGACTCACCTACCAGGCTGATAACTACCGTAGTCAGCTGTGCCACAATATTGGGCATAGCCTCCGGCAACAGCACCTTGGTAATAATCTGCATTGGAGTAGCACCCATGGCCTGGGCTGCCTCCACAATGCCCTCCGGAATCTCCCTCAGTGATGTTTCCACCTGACGGCCAATAAATGGCACAGAAGCCAGTACCAAAGGCACCATAGCCGCTGTAGTACCAATGGAGCTGCCCACCAGCAGACGGGTCAGCGGTATAATGGCTACCATCAAAATAACGAAAGGAATAGAGCGAACAGCATTCACCACTGCTCCCAAAAGCTTGTTTACCACGGCACATTCCAAAATCTGGTTTTTGGCGGTGGTATGCAGCAATACGCCCAAAGGAACACCAATGATGGAGGCCACAATCATGGACACAGCCACCATGTACACGGTTTCTCCCAGAGCCTTACTGATGAGTGGTATCATGTCTGCTGACATAGCCAATCACCTCCACCTTGAGATTTTGTTTCTGCAAATAGGCCATAGCCTCTTCTATTTCGGTCTGTCTGCCATCCAGCCCGATAACCAAACGGCCAAATGGTACATCCTTAATATCATCCAGGTTTCCAAAAAGGATTCCTACATTCAAATCGAAGTTCTTTATCAGCCGGCTCATTACCGGTTCATTGGCTGATTCACCAATAAAGGTTATACGAATCAGCAGCACGCTGCCGCTAAATGGCTCCTGATGAACTTCTTTTTCCCGGAAGCCTACCGGCAAATCATTGCTCAAAAGCACGCTGATAAATTCCTTGGTAATAGGCTGGGTTGGATTGGTAAATATGTCCAGTACCTTGCCCTTTTCCGCAATGACACCATCATCAATAACAGCCACCTTGTCGCAGATATCCTTAATAACCTGCATTTCGTGGGTGATGACAACAACTGTCAGCTTCAGCTTGGCATTAATATCCTTGATAAGCTGCAAAATTGCCTTGGTTGTCTGGGGATCCAGAGCAGAGGTGGCCTCATCGCAGAGAAGAATCTTTGGATTGCTAGCCAAAGCCCTGGCAATACCCACACGCTGCTTCTGTCCCCCAGAAAGCTGGGATGGATACTGTCCAGCCTTGTCAGCCAGTCCTACCAACTCCAAAAGCTCAGTAACCTTCTTATGAATATTTTCCTTAGACTCTCCCACCAAATTTAGTGGAAAAGCTACATTATCATATACTGTTGCCGAGGAAAGCAGGTTGAAATGCTGAAAAATCATGCCGATGCTCTTGCGAGCCTGTCTAAGCTGGCTTTCGCTCATGGCAGTAATATCCTGACCGTCCACTGTTACCACGCCGCTGGTAGGCCGCTCCAAAAGGTTGATACACCTTACCAGGGTGGATTTGCCGGCACCGCTAAGGCCTATAATGCCGTAGATTTCACCCTTATTGATATGAAGGCTGATATCCTTGATGGCCTTGACGGGACCTGATGGACTGTCATAGATTTTCTCAATATGGGATAAATCAATCACAGGCGTCAACTCCTAAAACATTGTTTTCCTGTATGTTTTGTATAATAGCATATTTTCTCACATAGGTCAAGAAAATTGTATTAGCAAAATACACGATACCCTTATTATACAATGTAGCTTATTCCATGGCAAATGAATAGCTCTTATTCGTAGAATGAAAAGGAGCCGTCCGTAGACAGCTCCCAAAAATTCCTACAACCACTAAAAGGGCACTTCATTGCCCGTTTCTGTTACATAGTCAGCCTTATTTATTTTGTCCGCAGAGCCCAGCTCCAACGCCTTGTTGTAATACCATTCCTTGAAGTCCAGCTCAGCCATATAGTACTCTAGCTGCTCCATCTGATCCTTCACGAACTGCCTCTGGGTCTTGATAAGCTCATATCGCTGACCTAGGCTTGCATCGCCTTCCTTGGCCAGCTCCACATACTCACGAATGCGTTTAATCGGCATGCCTGTGTTTTTTAGGCACATGAGAATCCGCAGCCATCCTATATCATCCTCATCAAATACCCGGATGCCGTTGACCCTCTTTACATCAGGCAGCAGGCCTTCCTTGTCATAATACCTGATGGCGGATGGCATAATCCCCATCTGGTCTGCTACCTCCGATATAGTCCATGACATATTACCATCTCCTTGCCTCAACCCTGGTTTATATCCACTATACTACCTAAACCAGGGTTTAAGTCAAGAATTTTTTATTTCCGAACCATATTAAAACTCGGCTTGTCTGGCTTTGCCCGGCGAGCATGTGCTGCTGCAACCATATCCAGATCTGCATCATCCAGACGAGACTTCTGTCTCTCATCAAATCTAGCCATCAGGCTTGCCTTCAGGCTTTCCTGTACCTTGGATGCTCCGCTAAAATCAAACATTTTCTGCATTTTCAACAACTTCCTTTCATATATCGCTTCATTTTCTAACTCATTGATGTTTTCTTTTGTATCTTATACGCAGGAATAGGAAATGCATTACAGTATTTCTAAAAAATTTCTAAAAAATTTTTATTCCATGGAATATCCTTCGGCTTCCAGCATTTTCTTCAGCTTGTCCAGGGTTCTATGAAGGACAACGCCTACATTGCTAGGGGTCATATCCATCATCTCAGCAATTTCCTTGTTGCTGATGCCAGAAAAATATTTTAGGGAAACAATTTTCTTTTCCCTCTCCCCCAACATCTCCATGGCCATCAGCAGATGCTGATCCCCTTCATCGGATACCATCTGCTGCTCTGGCGTATTGCGGCTATCGGCAGGATTGAAGAAATCCTCCCAGGCAGCCTCATTGCGGCGAACCTGTCCACGGAAAAGATTATTCATCTCGTTGATGGCAATACGGAAAATCCAAGTAGAAAAGGCTCCCTTGGTGCTGTCATAATCATCCAGCTTCACAAAAACCTTTTCAAAGGTAACGCTGATAATATCATCCGCCTGATCGGAGTTTTTTACCTTGCCAAAAATATAGCTGTAAACACGTGGAAAGAAATAATCATACAGCTCCCCGAAGGCTTCCTTGTCATATTTGGCACGTTCTGCAACTTCATTGTAATAAGAAGCACGACGTTCTGCCATATTTTCTTCCAAATCCATATACTTTGCTCACCCTTTCATTCCTATGCCATCTGTCTCCGGGCCAGGCTGGCAAAAATTCCATCTAATGCCATCAATTCATCAAAGGTCCCCTGCTCTGCAATAGCACCCTGGTTCATAACCACAATACGGTCAGCCTCCCTAATGGTGCTGAGCCGGTGGGCTATAACAATGCGGGTACTCTTCATGCGGTTCAGGCTCTCAGTAACGATGGCCTGGGTTCTGTTGTCCAGTGCCGATGTTGCCTCATCCAGCATAACCACGGCAGGATTGCCTGCCAATGCCCTGGCTATCAACAATCTCTGCTTCTGTCCGCCGGAAATATTGCTGCTGCCCTCACTGATAACGGTGTGCATCCCCATAGGCATGCTACGGATATCCTCCGCAATGCCTGCCATCTCTGCGGCACGCCAGGCATCGTCCATGGTCAGCGGAGATGTTCCTACAATATTTGAGTAGATATCCCCTGTCATCAGCTGGCCATTCTGGAGCACTACCCCCAGCTGGCTTCGCACAGATGCAGGATTCAGATCATGCATATCCTGATAGTCATAATAAATTGCACCCTGCCGCGGTATTTCCATGCCCAGCAACAGACGCATCAAGGTAGATTTGCCGCAGCCGGAGCGGCCTACGATAGCCACATGTTCCCCTGGATGTATGTGCAGGGAAATATCATGGAGCACATCTGGCAGATCCTCCGCATATCTAAAGGTAAGATGCTCGATGCTAATATCTCCTGTCAGCACATCTGCATCCATTTTGTCCTCTGTCAGCTCCGGAATCTCATCCAGAATTGGACGGATATTTTCCACATGAGGCTTAATGGTAAAGAACTGTGCCACCAGAGGCACAATACCTACGATACTGGCATTGAAGGTGGAAAAGGCGGACTGGAAGGCCAAAAACTGCGGATAGCTCATGGTATGCACAGTCTGTCCTGTGCTGGTGGTTTCCTGCATGCCATAATAGGCAGTATAAAAAAGCAACATGGTCATAATAAATGGCTGTATGGAGCCAATAATCGTATTGTAGTTGCCCTGCCATCTCAGCTTCATCTTCCATTTCCACTCTACGCCAAATACCTTGGACCAGAGGTAGAAGGCTTGGGACTCTGCACCATGGACACGGAACTTGGCCAAGCCGCCAAAAATCTGCTGCAAAAGGCCTGCTGTCTTGTTTTCCGCCTGAAGCATTTCCCGCTGGAAATGGATAATCCTCCTGTACAAAAAGGCTACCACAATCAGATAAATGGCCCAGACGCCTAATGCTTCCAAGGTAAGCTTCCAGCTGTACCACATCATCAGAATCAGGCTCCAGAAGGAAAAGACAAAGTTAAATACCTGAGCCACAAACTGGCCGGAAACAATCTCCTTGATGGCTTCGATGCCGTTGATTCGCTGCAGTAGCTCACCGGACTCAAACCGCCGGAAGAACTTGGCAGGCAACTGCAACAGCCTGCCCCAGATAGCAGCCTCCACATACATATCTATATGGTTGGTAATACGCAACACCGCAATGGTCCGCACCAGCCCCATGGCTGCCGTGGTAAAGCCCGTAATCAGCATAATCTGGGTTACGGCTGCCAAGCCCTGGAAATCACGGATAGGAATAATATCGCTAAATACGGTCTCGGTGATAATAGGAGATACCAAAGGTATCAGACCTGCTACCAGACTGCACATAATAATAGCCTGATAATCCCGTTTCCAACAGTGCTTGAACATAAACAGCAATAAATCCTTCACCTTCAGCTTACGAGCTGGCAGGCCAGCATAGCACTGAAAGCCATCAGGATCTATATATTCAGCTACCTCATCATCTACCGGAATACCTTCTGGATGGGCAATATTGTACAGCTTGTAGTGGGACTCAGTATCCGGCAGCAGTGCTACCAGCTCCTTTTCCTCTCCTACATAGCCCAGCAGCACACCACTATCCTTCTTGTACCAATCTCCCTCCAGGGAAACCAGGCGGATATTCATATTGGCCTTCTGTACCAGCCGCTTCAAAAGTCCAGGCTGATCCAGCTTTTCTGCCAACTTAGGATTCAAGCGGATATTATCTGTAGGCATATCCAGCTTCCCGGCTGCCATCTGGACAACATAGCCTATTTTCTCCTGCTGCTGATTGTCATCACCAGAAGGCTCCAGATTGTACTGCTGCAGCAGATTGTCGATAGAGGCTGACAGCAGCTTCTTTTTGTAGGCCTCAGAGCGTCTGATTCGCTCAGCCTTTATTTCTTCATTGCTCTCTGTCATTCATCTTCCTCCACATTATCCATAGCAGCCTGCTGCTGCTCCATAATCAGGTTGTAGTAGCTGCCCTTCATGGCCATCAGCTGCTCATGGTTGCCTCGCTCTACAATATTGCCGTATTCCAACACAATGATTTCATCACAGTCACGGATGGTGCTGAGACGATGAGCTATTACCAGACAGGAACAGCCCCTCTTGCGGATATTGTTCATAATATCCACCTCTGTAAGAGGATCCAAGGCACTGGTGGCTTCATCCAGTACCAAGATGGATGGATTTTCCACCAAGGCACGGGCAATCTCCAGACGCTGCCGCTGGCCGCCGCTGAAGTTCCGACCGCCCTCATCTACCTTGCCCTCATAACTACCGTTAAGGTGCAGAATATCCTCATGGATACAGGCATCCTTAGCTGCCTGTGCCACATCCTCACGGCTGATGGTGGCATCAAAAAGACTAATATTCTCCCTTACGGTGCCGCTGATCTGGAAAACCTCCTGATCCACTGCCGACAGGGAATTCACTATTACATTGCGGGGAATCTCCCGCCTGTCCGTATCGTCAAAGAGCACACGCCCATCCCACTGCTCATAAAGTCCGGTAACAACCCTGGCAAGAGTAGACTTGCCACTGCCGGAGCGGCCTACCACAGCAGTCCACTTCCCCGGCTCAATGGTCAGGTTGATATTTTTCAGCAAAGGCTCTGTCAAGCGGCTGTAACCAAAGGAAACATTTTCCAGCTCCAGCTTGCCCTTCAGTGCTTTATGTGGGTACTCTGGCTCCTGAGCAGGATAATTCAATTCATCAATCTGGTATCTGCGTACATCGTTAAGACGCTGCATCTGCATCTCTGTAGTCTGAAGCTGCTGACCCAGGCTAATGAGATTGTTAAATGGTGCATTAAATCTATCCATCAAGCTCTGGAAGGCCATAAAGATACCGGCTGTCATAGTTCCCTCCATAATGGAGAAGCCACCGATAGTCATAATCAAGGCACCATTCAAGCCTGCCAGCAGCATTGGCAACATACTGGTAGTCTGGTTCAACATAACAATCTGCTGGTTGCAGTCCAGAACCTTGGCGTGGTAGCCTGCCACCTTGGCAAAAAACTCAGCCTCGTTGCCGTTGGCCTTGATGGTTTCGATCATCTGCAGGCCGTTGACAGAATTACCGTAGGCCTTACCGCTTTCCTGTTGCAACCGCATGGTTAAATCTGTCAGCCGCCGCCTCAGATACAGGAACAGCCCCAAATCTACCAGGCTGAAGCTGACGCCAATAACCGTCAAGGACGGACTGTACTCAAAGAGCAAAAACAGGAAAAATAATGCCGTCAGCAAATCCAGAGCACAGGTTGCCCCCTGATTGCTCAGCACGGCAGCTATAGACTCCGTAAAGGATGCACGAGAGGCAATTTCTCCTGCAAATCTCTGCTGGAAAAACTCCATTGGTAGCTTCAGCAAATGCCAGAAGAAGCTGGAGGATTCCGACAGGGTTAATTTCTCCTGCCATCTGGTAAGACACCAGGAACGCATGAAGGTCAATATACCACTAAGGATAAAGGCAGCAGTCATAGCCAACAGGAGGTTGGTCATCCAGTTCGGCTGCTTGCCTGTCAGGATATCATCCAGGAAGATCTGGTTGATAACAGGGCTGGCCAGCTGGCAAATCAGCAAGCCCATGCCTATGAGAATCAAGAACAGCACAGCCCATTTGTCCTGCCACAGCTTGATGCTCATTTCCTTGAAAACATTGTACCGCTTGCCGCTTTTGGCAAAATTCGGTCCAGGCCTTACCTCCAGGGCAATGCCTGTATAGGACTCACGGAAGCTCTGCCAGGTAACAGTACGGCGACCTACACCAGGATCGTTGAGATAGACCGTATCCCCCTTGATGCCCTCTAGTACCACAAAATGGTTGAACTCCCAGTGAATAATCAGCGGATAGGTTTCTTCCCGCAGCTGGTCTGCCTCCATGCGGTAGCCTGCTGCCTCGCAGCCCAGCTTTCGGGAGGCCTTCAGTACATTGCTGGCCTTGGAGCCATCACGGCTGACACCGCACTCCTGACGGAGCTTTTCCAAAGGAATCCACAGTCCATAATAAGCCAGTACCATGGCCAGAGAAGCTGCACCGCACTCGGTGGCCTCCATCTGCAATATTACCGGAACCTTGACCCGGTCTTTTCTAGTTATTTCATTTTCAGCCATGACATCACCTATTTCTCAGCCACTGGCTAATCTTGTAAAATACCTTCTCAATAGGTGGCTTGCGATCAATAACCACGAAGCCGTTTACATAGGTTCCTGGCGTAATCTGATTGTGTTTTCCTACCTTGGAGGTCCAGAGATAGCCAGATGGATCATTTTCATTTTTTATCAAGTCAAACCTTACCTCTACCGCAGAATTCTGCAGCTGCTGCAATATGGTCTGGCTCAGCTGGCTATTGCCAAGGTTCCTAGCCATGGATTTCTGGTCTACAGGATATTCAGACACAGAACGGACAACTCCTAGGAGGCTGCCGCTCTGGCTAGTATCAGCACCGTTAGGTGACAGCTGGACGCTCATGCCTGGCTCCAATCGCTTACCCTTTTCCACAGACACGTACATAACGCCAATAAGGTCATTTCTTTCTTCATTGATACGGATGATAGCCAGCTCCTCGCCGGACTGTACCACCGTTCCAGGATCCACTAGCAATTCAGTTACTATGCCATTGTATGGACTGTAAATCTGCTCATTGGCTTCCTCTGCCATACGCTTCCCATCATGATTGTTGACCCGCTGCTCCACATCATTGACATGGGTACCCAAATCAACACTATTCAAGGTAGCCAAGGTGTCCATGCTCATAACGGTCTGCTCCATAGTGAACAGCTTCTGGTTCTTTTGCACCTTTGCCCCTGTGCCTACGTAAATATTTTTCACCTGGCCTGATGCCATAGCCACTACCTTGCGGACACCGCCAGTATCCATAATCAGGCCATAGCCTTCAGCCTTGACGGTAAAGGCCCCCATAATAGACCACATAACCACGCCCAGCAGCAGCAATACGATGGCAGACAAGCCTATCCAGGCTACCGGCGTAGTAATATGCAGCAGGGTATCCAGTTTTTCCGGAGAACGCATCTTGTCCAATGCTTCCCGGCTAAATAATTTATCGGGACTTATCATTTAAATATCCTCCATATTTACTGTTACCTTCTGACCCTCACGGAGATCATCCACCCCGGAGATAACCACTGTATCCTCTGTGGAAACGCCACTGAGAATCTCAACATAATTGCCGGAGATTGCTCCCACTTTGACATTTTTCTTAACCAGCTGGTTATTTTCATCTACTACCATAATGGTAGTCTTGTCGTTGTTGTTGGTCAGGGCACGCACAGGAACGGTAAGGGCATTGCGGCTAAAGGTAGAGGTAAGCATCAGATGCTCATAGCTTCTGGCTTCCAATACTCCCGTTGGATTGAACACATCGAATACAATCCGCCGCATGGCAGCAGGCTCATTCAAGGCAGGATAGATGCCGTATATCACTACCTTAAAGGTAGTGTTGGCACCATCATTGCCTGCATAGTATTCCGTGCTATATGGCTTTATCATATCCGGCCTGGTCAAGGTCAGGTTGAAGGTAGCTTCCTGTCCCTGCTCCCCTAACAGGGCTTTCAAGGCATGATCCTCTATATCCATACCAAACCACATGACAGAAAAATCTCCTACCATACAGACAGGAGTTCCGGCAGATACGTATTCTCCAGGATCCTTATATGTCAAGAGAACCGTACCATTCAGATCACTGACTACATTAAGCCTGGACATGGTCAATACAGCCTGGTCATACTGAGCCTGGGCATCCACCACAGCTGCTTTGGCAGCCTCATAGTTGGCCTTGGCCTCATCCAGCTTCTCCATGGAGGTAGCATCCTGCTCCATAAGGCGGCTGTAGCGATTGTAACTGTTCCGAGCCTGTACTTCTACGGCCTGAGCCTTCTTCAAGGCACTTTCCGCCTGATTAATCTTCAGTGGCAGTTCACGGTTGGTGAGGGTCATAATCGTATCTCCCTCGTGAACCTGGAGATTCTTATGCAAGGTGGTTGTAGATATAATACCTTCTACCTTGGCCACAATATCTCCCACGGTTTTAGCATCCATAAAGGCATCACCTACCTCATACTGAGGATAGATATTCCTGTACTGAGCCTTGGCAGCACTTACCACCACCGCCCGGTTGTTCATTCTTTCCTGGATGATGCTTTCCCCTTCGTAGTTGACGAATACGCCATATCCTATCAGCGATACAGCCAGCACTGTTACCAGTCCCATGGCTATCAAAAAATATTTCTTCAACTGTCACAGCTCCTTCATATTTATTCCTATACTTCCGTTTATTTTACCATACTTTCATTAGATGTGAATTAGAATTTTAGAATTTTTTTGTATACAAAAAGGCCCCTGCACATTTAGTTGTAATCATCTATTGTGCAGAGTGCCTTATATTTTTTAAACCTATTTACCTAGTCAACTTACCAAAATCACTGAAGAAACTTCCGCAGATGCGGGCATACATATCCTTTCCTTCATCGTCCTCCCGAGAACGAGAATCCCGGCGACAGAAGATTTCCTGGTCGGTCTTGCTGTCGTATACATGGAAGTCAACTATCACATCAAACTCTGTTGTATAATATGCAGGATGATATACAGGCTCCTCATGGCTTACTTCCACGGTCTGCCAATACCCATTAGAATCCTTTATCCGCACATGCTCCGTGCGGGTCTCCCAGGTGGTGTAGTCAGCATGATATACACTCCGTGGATTGTATTTTACTACCTCTCCCACAACATAGGCATCCACATATTCAGGAAGATGATCCCAGTACAGCTTGCCGTAGGCATCTTCATCCTTTTCAGCCAGCAGATCCATATCCTGTCCGGTAGACAGGGAAATTTTCCGCAGTACCTGCTTACCGGTGAGCATATTCAGCTTGCTATCGGCAGCCTTTTGCTCATACACGCTTTGGAGATTTTTCTCCATAATACTATTATTTATATTGACCTTAGAAAAATCCATATCACATAGCATCAGGCTCTTGATATTCTTAAAATTGTATGTCCTATCCTTGTAGTCGGTTTTCTCTGCCATAGCTGCTGTGCAGTACATCATCAGGCACAATACCAAGGCCAATACTCTGCTCAATCTTCCCCTCATATCCAGCATCCTCCTTACCTAACCCCTCATGTATGTTTCCAACCACATATCACCTTGATGGAAAAGAATTAACCTTACATATTTTATACGCCACTCACTGTGATATATTACACGCAAAATATCATCATTAGTGCTGCTCTCCATATCCCCTTCCGGCAGTTGGCCAGCCCGTGTACTTTCCATTCAGGCAGATTGTACTGCCTTATCATCCTGTACCGTGTCCCGACCTTCTTCCACTGTTTCCAGTAGATTGCCCGAATCCTTCTGCGGAGCCATTCATCTATCGCCTTCAGCAATCCTTTCATATCCGCCAGCTTGAAGTAGTTTACCCAGCCCTTAATGAATCGTTTCAGGATTTGGGGTCTTTCCTCGTTGCTTATCGCCTTGCTCCGATTCGTTATTGCCCGTAGGCGGTTCTTCATCTTGGCTTGCGACTTGGCATGTACCTTGAATCGGCATTTCCCTTTGTATCGGTAGAAACCGTATCCTAGATATTTAGCCTTGGATATGTGTATCACGCTGGTTTTATCCCTGTTCACTTTGAGAAATAGCTTCCCCTCTATGAACTTGGTTATGCTTTCCAAGGTTCGCCGGGCACTTCTCCTGCTTTTACACAGTATCATGCAGTCATCGGCGTATCGCACAAATTTGTGCCCACGCTTCTCCAGCTCCTTATCCAGCTCATTCAGCATGACATTGCTTAGAAGAGGGCTTAGCGGCCCTCCCTGTGGTACTCCCTGCTCGCTGCGTTCAAATACGCCGTGCTGTACTACACCTGCATTTAGATACTTGTGTATCAGGGAAATTACCCTGCCATCCTTTATGCTTCTTGAGAGTATTTCTATGAGCTTGCTTTGGCAAACTGTGTCAAAGAACTTTTCCAAGTCCATGTCCACCACATAGACATAGCCCTCATCTGCATATTTCTGGCATTGCTTCAAAGCGTCATGTGCTCCTCGCTTCGGCCTAAAGCCAAAGCTGGAATCTGAGAACTGCGGTTCATAGATTGGCGTAAGTACTTGGGCTATTGCCTGTTGTACCACCCTGTCTACTACCGTCGGTATTCCCAGCTTTCGGACTTTGCCTCTTTCTTCCTTGGGTATTTCTACCCTGCGGACTGGGTTTGGCTTGTAACGGCCATCCCGTATCTGCTGAAGCAGGCTCGTGCGGTATTTGCTAAGATACGGCAGAAGTTCATCCACTCTCATCTTATCAACTCCGCCCGCTCCTTTATTGGACTTTACCTTCTTATAGGCCTCGTTCATATTGTCACGAGATATAATCCTCCTCAGCAGACTGTCCGACGGCAAGTCTGCGATGATGCCGTTGTTTTCAGCAATCCGCACAGAAGCAGGCACTTCCACATACTCTCGCTGTTCCGCAGCTACCATTTGTGGACAGTCCTCTTTATGAAGTTTTCTGCCTTTGAATTTCTGCTTGGTTGCATTCATTTACTGACATCTCCTAAAGTTCAGTCCTTCCACGGCGGTCTATAGCCCACCGTGTACTATGACCTCGGCTGACTTCTCACGATAAATCTTGTTTCAACCACGACCGCCAATTTTTTTTTTTCATGGCATTGGCCGTGTCCGTGAGACCTCCCCAGGTAAGAATACAATCTTTCTCTCCATCTACCTGCCACATTTACTCATCAGATTTCCGCATAGCTTTAGGACTTCGACCTGTTGAGCGGTCTTATCCACCTAATGAGCCTGATGTGATTTCTGTTCGTCAGGCCAGAGATTTGCCTTCACCTTCTTTCAGATTCCACCTCACGATGGACACCCTTGGTGTTCAGCTATGACCTTCCCGCTATGAGGCGGTCTAGGGACTTTCACCCATTAGATTGTACCCATGCTGGGCACACCGCAAGAAAGCCCGGCAAGGTGGCGGCTACGTCTCCCTGCCGGGCTTTTTTATGTGTCATAAATTAAAATGATACTGCATTGTAGGACTCCACAAAATCCCTTTCTGATGTATCTTGAGAAACCTTAAACAAAAAATCTGGATTCTCCTTGCCATACAGCT
>CAVFWX010000014.1:0-25616 GCA_963626225.1 Anaerotignum sp. | reverse complement strand
TTATGGAGAAACTAAGGGAGAAATTTCATCAGCTGACAGAGAAGCAATTCATCATTCTTCTGTTGGCTGTTCTTATATGCCTGATTGCAGCTGTTACAGCCAGTCAGAAGCAGCTATTTACCAAGCCTCATAAGGAGGTGCAGCTGCCTGCTGCTGCTGTGACGGCACAGGAGGACGGCAGGACCGTCATGGTGTTGAACTACCACAAGGTAGCCAACGAGCACATGTCCCTGTCTGTCAATCTGGATGATTTTCGCCAGCACATGGCTTGGTTAAAGGAATACGGCTATACCAGCATCACCCCGGAGGAGCTTTATGCCTTTGTAACAGAGGGGGCGGAGCTGCCGGAAAAGCCGGTGCTCATTACCTTTGATGACGGATATAAGGACAATTATACCAATGCCTATCCTATTATGAAGGAATATGGCTTTAAGGGAACCATATTTGTAGTAACCAGCTTCTTGGGGGCATGCGACAACTATCTCACCTGGGAGCAGGCAAAGGAGCTTTTAGATAATGGCTTTTCCATTGAATCCCACACCTATACCCACAAATCCATGACGGAGGAATCAGATGAGGAGATTGCCCAGGAGCTGACCAAGTCTAGGGAGCAAATTAAGGAAAAGCTTGGGATAGAGGCAGACTTTATGGCATATCCCACAGGCACATACAATCTGCACATAGCAGAGCTGGTGAAGGCTGCCGGCTACAAGGGTGCCTTTACCATAAAGTATGACAATGTGAGCCGGGACAGCAATGTCTATGCCCTGGAGCGTGTGCCCATATTCCACACGGAGCACACCAACAAGGATTTTCTGGAGCGGATCCAGTATCTGCCACTGACCTATAAATATGGCTGGGTAAAGAATTAGTATTTGAAAGGTGGTTATTTTATGTTACCTGTAGAAATCAAGAAGGATATTTACTGGGTGGGTTCCATGGACTACTCTATGCGGAGCTTCCACGGCTACAGCACGGAGAAAGGCTCTACCTACAACGCCTACCTGATTATGGATGAGAAGATTACCCTCATTGATACAGTAAAGGCTCCATTCTGCATGGAAATGCTGGGCCGCATCCGCAATATCGTGGATCCGGCAAAGATTGACTATATCGTTTCCAACCATGTGGAGCCGGACCATTCCGGCGGCATTCCATTTTTCTCCCAGCAGTGTCCAAATGCCAAGATCGTTACCAGCGATCCAAACGGGCTGAAGGGACTGACTGGCCGCTACGGTGAAAAGGACTATATCACCGTCAAGGCAGGGGACAGCCTTTCCATCGGCAAGCGGAGCCTCCACTTCGTGCCAACTCCGATGCTGCACTGGCCTGACAGCATGGTAACATATTGCCCTGAGGAAGAAATCCTTTTCTCCAACGATGGTTTTGGCCAGCATCTGGCTACCACGGAGAGATTTGCCGATGAGCGTAGCCTGGAGGAGGTTATGCATCAGGCCAAGAAGTATTATGCCAATATCCTCATGCCTTATGGCATGCAGGCTCAGAAGGCCATCAAGGCAGTAGCTGATCTGAAAATCAGCATGATTGCCACCGGTCATGGTGTGTCCTGGCGTACCAATATCCCTGATATTATCCAGGCTTATCAGGATTGGAGCAGCTTCAAGAAAACCGACAAGGCCGTGGTGGTATTTGATACCATGTGGCATACCACAGAAATCATGGCAAAGAATATTGCGGATGCTTTCTACCACATCGGCGTAAAGCCGGTGCTTTTTGACCTGCGGGTGGATCATATCTCTGATGTGATGACAGAGCTTTTGGATGCCAAGTACATTGCTGTTGGCTGTCCAACCCTGAACAACACCATGATGCCATCTATCGCTGGTTTCCTGTGCTACATGAAGGGGCTGGCACCAAAGGGACTGAAGGGCTTCTCCTTTGGCTCCTATGGCTGGGGCGGACAAAGCATTGCTCAGGTGGAAGCAGCTCTTCAGGATTGCAAGGTAGAAATCTGCCTGGATATGCAGAAGATCATGAACACTCCTAAGCCACCACAGCTGAAGGCTCTTCAGGAGGCTGTTATGTCCCTGAAGGAGGCAGAATGAGCAAATTCAAGGTAATCCTGTGGGATATTGATGGCACTTTGCTGGATTTTCATCCTGCCGAGCGTCATGCCATCCAGAAATGTTTTAGGGAATTTGGCCTGGGAGAATGCACTGATGAAATGGTGCAGGAGTATAGCGGCATCAACAAAAGATATTGGCTGGCTCTGGAGCTGGGAAAAATTACCAAGGAGCAGGTGCTGGTAGGCAGGTTCCGGGAGCTTTTTGCCAACCACGGCATAGATGAGGAACTGGCAACAAAGGTAAATGCCAAGTACCAGATGTACCTGGGAGATGAAGTTTTTTTCTTCCCCGGGGTTATGGATATGATACAGGATTTCAAAGAGCAAGGACTGGTCCAGTGTGCTGTTACCAACGGCACCAAGGTGGCACAGGTGCGAAAGCTTTCTAAAAGCGGCCTTGACCAGTTGCTGGATTTTATCTTTATCTCCGAGGATGTAGGCTACGAAAAGCCAGCACCGGAATTTTTCCAGAAGGTATTTGCTAAAATCGGCGAGTATCAACCGGATGAGGTGCTAATAGTAGGTGACTCCCTTACCAGTGACATGAAAGGTGGCAAGGGGGCAGGCATCCGCACCTGTTGGTTCAACCCTAAGGGAGTAGCAAAGAGCTTCCAGATAGATACGGACTATGAGATACAGCAAATAGTCCAGGTCAGGGACATCATTAAAGATTAATATAATGCATGGAGCTATGCCAAGAGGGAGTGCTAAACAAGCAGCAGGGGAGCGGCACCTATATAATGTGTTTATAATCATCATAATGACTGGTTAAAGTTATAATGATTTAGAAAAATTATTATGATTTACAGAAAGGCAGGGCTTGGCATGGCAGTTAAAATGTTTGTCTCGGATATGGATGGTACCCTTCTCAACAGCAAAAGAAGAATCAGTGCAGTGAATGCTGGGGAGATTCAGAAGGCAGTAGGGGATGGCCTCATCTTTACCGTAGCCACCGGCAGGATGTATCGGGCGGCACTGCCTTATGCCCAGGAACTGGGGATAGATGCTCCTTTGATTACTCACAACGGGGCTGTTATCAAGACTGTTTCTGGCAAGCGGCTGGCCATTGAGTATATTGACCCGGAGCTGGTATCCCAGGTAGTGGATTTTGCGGATGAGCTGGGCTTTTACATCCATCTCTATACAGAAAACGATTTTCTCTACCGCCATCAGACCAAGGAATCTGACTGGTACGAGGATGCCGTCAATATGAAGGGGGTAGCCGTAGGGGAAAACCTGCGGGACCACAATAAAGGGATTGCCAAGATATTGATCATGGATATGAGCTTGGAGCATGTCCAAGAAATCATAGACAAATTCCATGAGAGATTTGGGGACAGGCTCAAGGCCCAGAACTCAGATCCCAGCCATGTGGAAATCATGTCTCCAAATGTGTCCAAGGCCAATGCCATATTAAAGCTGGCGGATATGTATCATATCAAGCCGGAGGAAATAGCAGCCATCGGAGATTCCGGCAACGATGTGCCAATGTTGCAGCTGGCAGGCACATCCATCGTAGTGGCCAATGCCAACAAGCTAGCTAGGGATGCAGCACAATATCAGGTGGTCACCAATGATGAAAACGGTGTGGCCCAGGCCATAGAAAGATTCTTCTATGGCAAAAATTAAATAGCCCATGGGATAGCAGCCAGAGTCCTCTCCTAAAACCCTCTGGTTGCTATTTTTATGAAAAAAATCCTTGCATATTTTGACAGGATGTGATAATATCATATTCAAAGAGCAGGGGCTCGTAAGTAAAAGAGTAATATTTAGCGTATTGTTCGTGAATTAGGGATTTTGGGCAGTATGATATAAATATTATTTTTTTTAAGGCGTTACGAGCAGGGGCTCGTAGACACGGGAAGAATTATTTATTACATTGTTGGCGAAGTGTGTTCTAGACGATAATGGATAAATATTATTTTTTCAAATAATACGAGCACGAGCTCTCGAACGGTGTTAATTTTATTTCAAGAGAGGGGCTTTTATTATGTCAAAGGAAGTATTGCAGCTGGGTCTTATCGGTACTGGTGCTATTGGTCGTACTCATATTGAGCGTATCAACAATACTTTGCAGGGGGCAAAGGTTATTGCCGTTTCTGATGCTTTTGCGGAGCCAGGTAAGAAGGTTGCTCAGCAGTTTGGCTGTGAGTTCTTTGCTGATGGTGAGGATCTGATCCGTGATGAGCGTATTGATGCAGTTATTGTTACTACTGCTGATCCTTACCATGCTCAGTATGTAAAGGCGGCTATTGCTGCAGGCAAGTATGTATTCTGCGAGAAACCATTGGCTCCAGAGGCTGATGTCTGCAAGGAAATCGTAGACATGGAGATGAAGGGCGGCAAAAGACTGGTCCAGGTTGGCTTTATGCGTCGTTATGACTATGGTTATCGCCAGCTGAAGAAGTATATTTCTGAGCGTACCTATGGTGAGCCTCTGATGCTTCACTGTGCACATCGCAATCCATCTGTACCTGAGAGCTATGACACGCCAATGGCTGTTGAAAACTCTATGATTCATGAGATTGACGTGCTTCGCTGGCTGCTAGGTGAGGATTATGTATCTGCAGAGGTCGCCTTCCCAAAGAAGACCAGACATGCCCATGCAAAGCTCCAGGATCCTCAGATTATGTACTTGACCACCAAGTCCGGTGTACGCATCGATGTTGAGGCCTTTGTATGCTGCGGCTATGGCTATGATATCAAATGTGAGGTTTGCTGTGAGGACGGCATCATCAGCCTGCCAGAGCCATCCAATGCCATGATTCGTACCAATGCATCCCGCATTTATCCTATCTGCTCCGACTGGTCCGATCGTTTTGTACAGGCATACAATACAGAGTTCCAGGAGTGGATTGATTCCGTAAAAGCTGAGAAGATTGTTGGGCCAAGTGCCTGGGACGGCTATGTGGGACAGGTAACTGCTGGTGCTGCATCAAAGGCAAGAGATACTCAAACCAAGGTTGTTATAGACCTGCCGGAGACACCTGATTTCTACAAGAACTGATTGCCATTGAATACGGGAGATACTAAGGGGACTGTATCTCCCACAAATGGCAAAATGTGTACACTGAGAACGCTATAAGGCTTTTATATTTGAGAGGGGTATTTTATGAAAGCAGAGGAGATTAGCAATTCAAGTAAGAAATTCCTGTACACTGTCATGCTGACATCAACTCTTGGAGGCCTGCTATTTGGTTATGACACAGGAGTGGTAAATGGTGCACTTCCTTATATGTCTCAACCAGATCAGCTGAATCTTACACCAGCCCTGGAAGGGTTTGTGGTATCAGCATTGCTCTTTGGTGCAGCTATTGGTGCCGTATCCGGTGGCCGTATCGCTGATATGATAGGTCGTCGCAAGATGATCCTGACCTTGGCCATTATTTTCTTTTGTGCAGCTATGGGGTGTACCACAGCTCCATCTGTATGGGTTATGATTCCTTGTCGGTTTATCCTGGGGCTGGCCGTAGGCGGTGCTTCTGTAACAGTGCCTGTTTATCTGGCTGAGGTAGCACCATCTGATGCTCGTGGCCAGGTGGTTACTCAGAATGAGCTGATGATCGTTTCTGGACAGTTCCTGGCTTATCTGTGTAATGCAGTTCTAGGTGTTGCCCTAGAGGGAACAGCCCATGTATGGCGTTATATGCTGTTTTTAGCCACTTTGCCTGCCATTGCTTTATTCTTCGGCATGCTGAAAATGCCTGAGAGCCCTCGTTGGCTGGCCATGAAAGGCCGCATCAGTGAGTCTATGGGAATCTTGGAAAAGCTTCGTGGCAACAAGGGCCTGGCTATTGCGGAGCTCAATGAAATTCAAGACAGCATTGATTCCGATGCATCTGTAAAGCAGTTTGGCTGGAAAGATTTGAAGCGTCCATGGGTACGTCGCATCCTGTTTATTGGTATTGGAGTTGGGGTAGCTACTCGTTTTACCGGCATCAACACCATCATGTTTTATGGCACTCAGATTTTGACTGATGCAGGCTTTGGCCGTCAGATTGCCTTGATAGCCAATGTAGCCAACGGCTTGACCTCAGTAATAGCTACCTTGGTTGGTATCTGGCTTCTGGGCAAAATCGGCAGAAAGACCATGTTTATGGTAGGCCTTTGTGGTACTACTACCAGCTTGCTTTGTATTTCCTTATTTTCTATGTATATGAGCGGTTCTAGTATGTTGCCATTCTTGGTACTGAGCATGACCATCATGTTCCTGGCTTTTATGCAGGGCTGCATCGCACCAGTGCTGTGGCTCATCATCGCCGAGATTTTCCCGCTGCAGCTTCGTGGTTTGGGCATGGGCATATGTATCTTCTTCCTGTGGATTGTGGACTTCATGGTAGGCTCTGCCTTCCCTGTATTGCTAAATGAATTTGGACTGTCCGCTGCCTTCTTCTTCTTTGTATTTGCTGGTTTGGTATCCATGGCTTTTGTAAAGTTTTGCGTACCGGAGACCAAGGGCAAGAGCCTAGAGGAAATAGAAGAGTATTTCCGGGGATTAGAAAATCCCGCAAAATAATTTTTTGAGAGATAGACAGCTGCCAGGCGGCTGAGATGGATATTTGAGGAGGAAATAAAAATGTATTTGTCTATTTGTACTGATGTATTTGGCAAGATTCCTTTTACTGAGATGCTGGATAAGGTAAAAGCGTATGGCATTGAGGCTATTGAGCTAACCACCGGTGGCTGGGGCGGCTGCTTCTTTGTTCCTTCTGCTGAGGAGCTCATCAAGAACCCTGAGAAGCTGAAGGCGTTTAAGGATGAGATTGATAAGCGGGGACTGAAGATTTCTGCGTTAAACTGCTCGGGCAACCCATTAATCAATAATCCTATGGGGCAGGCTCATAGCAAGACTATCCATGATACTGTAGTATTGGCTAGCCTGCTGGGGGTAAAGACCATTGTTACTATGTCCGGCCTGCCTGGTGGCTGCCCGGAGGATAAGACACCAAACTGGATTACTTCCACTATTTCCTGGCCTGAGTTTGCAGGTGTGAATTATATGGTGGAGGCGGTCAAGTACCAGTGGGAAACTGCTGCTATTTGGTGGAAGGAATTTGCCCAGTTTGCCAAGGACCATGGCATAGAGAAAATCGCCATTGAGGAGTTCCCTTGCCAGCTGGTGCACAATGTACGTACACTGAATAAGCTGGTAGAGGTGGTGGGTCCTGAGCTGGGAGATATGATTGGCATGAATCTGGATCCATCCCATCTTATGATTCAGGGGGCTGACCCTATTGCTGTAGCAAGGGCACTGAAAGACAAGATTTATTATATTCACGGCAAGGATGCCCGCATTGAGAGAGGCTTGGCTGATGTAGACGGCTTGCTGGAGAACCTGCCTGTTACATCTACCGTGGAGCGTACCTGGAATTATGTAGCCGTTGGCTGTGGCAAGGATCTTCAGTGGTGGAAGGAGTTCTTCTCCGTTTGTCGCATGATGGGCTATAACGGACCTGTATCGCTGGAGATGGAGGATCTCACCATGTCTGTTGAAGCAGGCCTGGCAACCTCTATTGATGCTTTGCAGCAGACCATCAGCAAGTAAAGATAAATAACAGATAGAGATACTTTGATAGATTGAAATAGGAGCGTGAGCGTCATGGGTTATACATTTATGGTACCACAGAAGATTATTTCCGGTGCCGGGGTTATCGGTGAGCTGGGAGAGCATATTCAGGGCAAGGGTACCAAGGCTTTGATTGTTACAGATCAGTTTATGGTAAAATTCGGCAATGCAGCCAAGGTTGAGGAGGCACTAAATAAGGTAAATGTTCCTTATGTTATCTTTGATGGTGCCAACTCTGAGCCTACTGACATTATTGTAGAGGCAGGACTGAAGGTATATAGGGAAGAAAAATGCGATTTTATCATTGCCCTAGGAGGCGGCAGCCCAATGGATGCAGCCAAGGCCATCAGCTTTATGTCCACCAAGCCTGAGGGAACAAAGATCAATTCCTTTATGCATGTAAACATCGATATGCCTGTGCCTTATCTGGTAGCTATTCCTACCACTGCTGGTACTGGTTCCGAGGTGACCAAGAATACCATTATCTCTGATACAGAGAATAATGTAAAAATGCTGCTGGGGGGTCCATCCATTATACCAGCCCTGGCAGTTGTGGATCCTACCTTTACCATGACAGCTCCACCAAAGGTAACCTCTGCTACCGGCATTGATGCCCTGTGCCATGCCATCGAGGCCTATACCTCCCGCAGAGCACAGCCATTGACAGATACCTTTGCTCTTTCTGCTATCAAGAAAATCCATCAGAATCTGCCTATTTGCTATGAGGATGGGCAAAATACAGAGGCTAGGTTGCAGATGTCTCTAGCAGCATTGGAGGCGGGCATTGCCTTCAATAATTCCTCTGTTACCATCGTACATGGCATGAGTCGCCCAATCGGTGCACTTTTCCACATTGCTCATGGCGTATCTAATGCCATTCTTCTGCCACCTTGTATGGAATTTGCCATTGAGGAAAATACAGCTAGGTTTGCTGAGATTGCCTGCATAATGGGGGTGGCTGACGAAAATACCCCTGAGCATGAGGCAGCAGAGGCTTTCGTAAAGGAGGTTAGCCGTTTCTGCAAGGCAGTAGGTGTTCCTTCCATTGAGGAACTTGGCGTGAAAAAGGAAGATTTCTTTGCTCAGCTAGACAAGATGGCAGGGGATGCTCTGGAAAGCGGCAGTCCTCAGAATACTATGCGTATTCCTACCAAGGAACAGCTCATTGAGATTTACAAGAAATTGTTTTAAGAAGATTTAGATTGACGGCCTCGGTGGTGTCCGCGGGTCAATAGGGAGAGGGTTTATATGTCACTTGTAAAATTATCAGAGCTACTGGCCCAGCCAGACAATACATATGCTATTGGTGCGTTCAACGTGTCTGATATGGAGATGGCTATGGGTGCCATCAAGGCCGCCGAGGAGATGCAGGCACCATTGATTCTACAGATTGCGGAAGGTCGCCTCCGTTATTCGCCCTTGGATTTACTGGGGCCTGTTATGGTGGCAGCTGCCCACAAGTGCAAGGTGCCAACGGCAGTGCATCTAGATCATGGCAGCACCATGGAAACAATCCAGCTGGCATTGGAGCTGGGCTTTACTTCTGTTATGTTTGATGGATCCAAGTATTCCCTGGATGAGAATATTCGTCGCACCAAAGAGGTGGTGGCCCTGGCTAGGAAGTTCAATGCTGATGTCGAGGGCGAAATCGGCAAGGTAGGCGGTGCTGAGGGGGATTACAAGGCTGTGGATATTGCTGTTACCAGCGTAGAGGAAGCTAAGAGATTTGCCAAGGAAACCGGTATTGATGCCATGGCTGTTGCCATAGGTACTGCCCATGGCAACTACACTGCCAAGCCTGAGCTTAGAATTGACAGACTGAAGGAAATCCACGCTGCCGTGGACTGTCCGCTGGTTCTTCATGGGGGCACCGGCCTGACAGAGGATGATTTCAAGCATTGCCTCCAGAACGGCATCCAAAAAATAAATATTGCAACTGCCTCCTATGATGCTTCTGCAGCTAAGATAAAGGAAGTACACCAGGCAAAGCCAGAGGCAAATTACTTTGATTTCAGTGATGCAATAGTACAGGGCACTTATCAGAATGTTGTAAAGCATATGAGAATCTTTGGCCTGGAAAACAGGATTTGAGGGGGATAATAAAATGGCTTTGATTACCTTTGATGAGAATAAAAAGAGGGATGTAGTCCTGATTGGTCGTGTTACCTTGGATTTTAATCCAAATGAAATGAACCGTACCCTGGACAAGGTAAAGACTTTCTCCATGTACCTAGGAGGCTCTCCAGGTAATATGGCTGTAGGTATCAACAAGCTGGGCAAAAGCGTAGGCTTTATTGGTTGCGTGTCCAATGACCAGTTTGGGGACTTTGTTATCAATTACTTTAATGACAGAGGAATTGATACTTCCCAGATGGTTCGCTCTAAGCATGGTGAGCGTATGGGCCTGACCTTTACGGAAATCAAGAGCCCAACTGAAAGCAGCATCCTCATGTACCGTGACCAGGTAGCTGACCTGCAGATAAGTCCACAGGATGTAAATGAGCAGTATATTGCAGATAGCAAGATTCTCATAGTTTCCGGTACTGCCCTGGCAGCCAGCCCTTCCCGTGAGGCCTGCCTTATTGCTGCCCAATATGCCAAGAAGCATGGCACCAGGATTATCTTCGATATTGACTATCGTCCATATACCTGGACATCCAAGGAAGAAATTTCCATCTATTATTCTCTGCTAGCCAGCATGAGTGATGTGGTTATCGGCTCCCGTGATGAGGTAAATCTGACAGAGCTGCTGGATGAGGAGGCTACCGAGCCTGCAGATCATGTTTTGGCTGAAAAGTATATTGCCCAGGGCAACAAGATAGTTATTATCAAGCATGGCAAAAAGGGTTCCATAGCCTATACATCAGATAAGAAGGCCTATAAGGTAGAATCCTATCATATCAAGCTGCTGAAGTCCTTCGGCGGTGGCGATGCCTACGGCAGTGCCTTTGTCTATGGCTTGCTGGCAGGCTGGGATGTACCTGATGCACTACAGCATGGCACAGCTCATGCTGCTATGGTGGTAGCAAGCCACAGCTGCTCCGATGCTATGCAGACTGTTGAGCAGATCGATGCCTTTATGAAGGAGCATGCAGCTGAAAGGGTTATTACTGAGATAGACTGGGAGGCAGCATTATGAGATTCGGCCGTTTAGGGGTAGAACTGAAGCATGGCTATAATGCCATGACCACCCGTGAAAGTGATATGCTGATGGATATTGGTTACCAGGTAATGGGAGCCAACGAGATTGTGGAGTTTGAGGATGCTCTCCAGGAAACTGCCTTTGTTATCCTTACCGGCGAGGTAGAGATTCATTGGGATGACAAAAGTGAAGTAATGCACAGAGATTCCCTTTTTGACGAGAATCCATACTGTCTCCATGTACCTCATGGTAAAAAGGTGTGGGTAAAGGCTCATACAGATGCAGAGGTCCTGGTGCAGAAAACTATCAATGACCGGGATTTTGAGCCGGTATTCTATCGTCCAGAGGATGTCCAGTCCGATATATTTGGCCAGGGACTGTGGCAGGGGACGGCAGAACGCACCGTTCGTACTATATTTGACTATGATAATGCACCTTATTCCAACATGGTAAATGGTGAGGTTGTCAACACGCCCGGCTGCTGGTCTGGATATATTCCACACAACCATCCACAGCCAGAGGTTTATACATACAAGTTTGACCGTCCTACTGGCTTTGGAGCATGCTTTATCGGGGATAATGCCTTCAAGATTACCCACAACAGCTGGTCTGAGTTGTCTGGAGGCTATATGCATCCACAGGTTACAGCTCCTGGCTATGCCATGTGGTATAGCTGGATGATTCGTCATCTAGATGGAAATCCATGGAAAAAGACTAGAACTGATTTGCCTGAACACACTTGGCTGCTGGATCCGGAAGCAAAAATATGGCAGCCTCACAGAAAGTAATGGAGGAATTTGTAATGGCTAAAACAATTAGACTTACGGTAGCACAGGCTCTAGTAAAGTTTCTCAATAATCAGTACATAGAATTTGATGGCAAAGAAAACCGCATGTTTGAGGGTATCTTTGGTATCTTTGGTCATGGCAATGTAGTAGGTATTGGCCAGGCACTTGAGGAGGATGCTGGTGAGCTCATTATGCACATGGGCCGCAACGAGCAGGGCATGGCCCACGCAGCTATGGGCTTTGCCAAGCAGAAGTGCCGCAAGCAGATTTATGCCTGCACTTCATCGGTAGGCCCTGGTGCTGCCAATATGGTTACGGCAGCAGCTACCGCCACTGCTAACTGCATTCCGGTACTGTTCTTGCCGGGTGATACCTATGCAGATCGTCAGCCGGATCCGGTTCTTCAGCAGATGGAGCAGCCTACCAATTTGAGCATCACCACCAATGATGCCTTCAAGGCTGTCTGCAAGTATTGGGATCGTGTAACCCGCCCTGAGATTCTCATGACAGCTTGTATCAATGCCATGCGTGTGCTGGCTGATCCTGCTGATACTGGTGCTGTTTGCATTGCCCTGCCTCAGGATGTAGAAGGTGAGGCTTGGGATTATCCTGAGTATTTCTTCAAGAAGCGGGTACATCATATTGACCGCTTGGCTCCATCCGAAAGAGCTATCAAGGAAGCTGTTGAACTTATCAAGACCAAGAAGAATCCTCTGATGATCTTTGGCGGCGGCGTAAAGTACTCTGAAGCAGGAGAGACATTCCGAAAGTTTGCTGAGAAATACAATATTGCCTTCGGTGAAACTCAGGCAGGCAAAGGTACCATTACTTGGGAGCATCCACTGAACCTGGGAGGCTTGGGAGAGACTGGTGGCCTAGGGGCAAATACCATTGCCAAGGATGCAGATCTGATTATTGGCATTGGTACTAGATATACGGACTTTACTACTTCCTCTAAATGGATCTACCAAAATCCAGATGTAGAGTATATCAATATAAATGTATCCAAGTTCCATGCCTATAAGATGGATGCTGTGCAGGTGGTAGCTGATGCCCAGGCTGGATTAGAGGCTTTGGATAAGGAGCTGGAAAAGAGCGGCTGGGCTGTAAGCCAGGAGTACAAGGATGCTGTAGCTGCTGCCAAGAAGGCCTATGATGCAGAGGTTGACCGTTTGTATCAGCTAGAGTACACTGGTGAGGACTTTGTACCAGAGGTGGACGATGACCTGGATTTCAAGAAAGTCAGCAAGGAGTTTATTGAGCTGACCAACGCAGCATTGCCTCAGACCAGGGTACTTGGTGTTCTGAATGAATGTATTGATGATGATGCTATCGTAGTAGGTGCAGCAGGCAGCCTGCCAGGTGATCTGCAGCGTGCTTGGAGAGTAAAGTCCCAGGGGGGATATCATGTAGAGTATGGCTTCTCCTGCATGGGCTATGAGGTAAATGCAGCCCTTGGTGTAAAAATGGCAGAGCCTGCTCGAGAGGTTTATGCTCTCTGTGGTGATGGCTCCTACATGATGCTTCATTCTGAGCTGCCTCAGTCTATAGCTGAGCACAAGAAGATAAATGTAATCCTTTTTGATAATATGACCAACGGCTGCATCAATAACCTGGAAGTTGGACATGGACAAGGGAGCTATGGTACCGAGTTCCGTTTCCGTAATGAACGGACAGGACAGCTGGATGGTGGCTTCGTGCCAATCGACTTTGCCATGAATGCTGCATCCTATGGCTGCAAAACCTATACCGTACACAACTCCCAGGAGCTGAAGGATGCTATTGAGGATGCCAAGAAGCAGGATGTTTCTACCCTCATTGACTGCAAGGTTCTGCCAAAGACCATGGTTCATGGCTACGGTGACTGGTGGCGTGTAGGTGTTGCTCAGGTATCCAAGAGCGACAAGATTCGTGATGTATATGAGAATCTGATGGTTCCTCGCTACAACGCAGCCAGAAAGTACTAATGACATAGGTTGATAGTAGAAAATAGTATGAAGGACTGCTCTGTATCTAATTAAGCTAGATATGCAGGGCAGTCTTTTTTTCTTGATTTATAAGGAGAAATTTTTATGTCTAAAGGCAGCAAGGAAAGAACCTATCTGCTACTGATTCTGACTACCATTATCTGGGGAATACAGCCACTATGCATCAAATGGCTTATTGCAGAGTGGTCACCAGTAACAATTACCGCCATGCGTTATTATATTATAGGTATAGTCCTGATAGGCATAGCCTGGAGGTCGGGAGAGAAAATAGTTCCTCCTAGGAGCTGTTGGCTAGGACTTGTAGCCATGGGGATTATGGGTATAGGTTTTAACAATGTCATGCAGTTTACAGGGCTGGGACTATCAAGTGTCACTCATTGTACGCTGATAGCTGCAGCCTCTCCGGCCATTACCGCCTTATTTGCCTCGATACTTATCCGAGAACGATTGAATCTAAAGGCATGGACAGGAATTGTTATTTCATTCCTAGGAGCCTTGATGGTAGTCAGTCGTGGATCCTGGCAGGTGGTGGAAGATTTTGATTTCAACCTGGGAGACATCCTGTTTTTCACAGCTCAGATAGCTTGGACAACCTATTCCATTATTGCTCTTGCTATGCTGCGAAGGATGTCGGCAGCCTTGACTACTGGCTGGGCGGGGCTTATGGGTGCAATTATGGTCACAATATATGGAAGCCTTACGGGGGAGCTGTCAATTGTGCCACTGGAGCTGCCATTAGCGGCTGCTTTTCTGTATACTGTTGTATTTGGTGGCATTATGGCTATGCTGTTCTGGAATATAGGGGTAAAAAATGCCGGTCCCAGCGTTACCTCTATTTTTCAGAATATTACTCCAGTCACAGGCATGATAGGTGGAGCCTTGCTTTTCAATGAAGTCATTGGATTGACAGAAATATCAGGAGCAGCAGCTATTTTCATAGGGGTCTACCTAACTACTCATAGTCAGAAATATGAGTGAAAAAAATTCTCCTTGGTATGGGGTAAATACCAAGGAGAATTTTTTGTTTTGATAGGAATGTTTCTGGCAGAGGGGGTTCTGCCATTAGTAATATTGAATAGGGGAGGTTAAAATGATTGGTTATTTATGATTAAGAAGATTTATTAAACAGGGTGATTGGCCCGAAGCTGAGTGTAAATGTTCACGATCTCCTCAGCCATTACCTTCATAGCCATGCCTGTCATAACATAGTCCTGAGCATGGGCAACTAGTACATTGAATGGATCCTTCAGCTCGCCAGCGGCTTCCTTCTGCAAAAGTTCAGAGGTCTGGAGCTCATGAGCCTTTAATAGATGCTTGTTGGCATCGCGGATAGCCTCTTCGGCAGCACCAAAGTTGCCCCTACGGGCCTCCTTGATGGCCTCGGCGATTTTGGCACGTCCATCTCCAGCAGCGGAGATAATAGCAAATGCTACATCTTCAGTATGGTTTGACATAAAGTTTCCTCCTTAATTATTTCAACAGTTCTTGCTCAATACGCTCACGGGTCTCCGGTGCTAGCTTATCCATATATTCAGGCAGGCCGAAGATGGAAACGCAGGCGATATTATCTCCACCAACTTTTGGAGCATTGGCTTTAAGTTGCTTGTTGGCAAAATCCATTTCACGCAGAGTTTGGAAGATGCCATCAAAGTCTACATCACCCTGTCCCAAGCCTAGGTGCTGATGGATTGTTACATCGTGACGGCCATTTTGATTCAGGGTAGGCGGATTCAGTATGTAGCGGCAATCCTTGGTTTGGTTGTAGGTATCTGCGAACAGTACATGGGTCAGCTCATCACCAGCATATTTTAGCATATGGCGTACATCACCTTTGCCCTGATCGTAGAAGAAACCATGAGGTGAGGAGTATACATAGCCTAGATTCTTGGAACGGAAGGATTTGACCATATCGCAGGTCTCGTCATTTAGCTCACAGAAATCATAAGGATGAGACTGGATCTCAACACGCAGGCCCTCACGCTCAATGATAGGTAGCAGCTCTTCCATGGAACGGAACCACATGCCATTGCAGATTTCTCGTTGATTTGGATCTCCGGAAAGCTCGGTGTTGATAACAGGTACGCCCATGTTTACGGCAATCTGTATCAGCTTCTTCCAGTTTTCCACGGCCATCTTCCGCTGCTCTTCAGTAGGACCAGACCAGCGATAAACGCAGATAAAGGAAGAAATCTCTACACCGGTTTCCTTAAGAGCCTTGCGGTATTCCTGCTCACATTCCTCAGAGAAAAGCGGATGAGTGTAAAAGGGATTGATCCGTGGATGAGGGGACTGTTCAATGTACTTATATCCCCAGTCAGCCACCTGATGCACCATGTCGTTGATGCTCATCTGCTTAGCTAAAACATCAACGTCAAAAGCGATTTTCATAATAAACCCTCCATTCATAAAACATAAAAATTGATACCCTTTTTACTAGCCAAATACCCCTCTAAAGTATTTAAACTGTTTGTATTGCTACATTACGAGTACGGGCTCGTAATGCGGTAAAAAATTATCGCGAGCCGAAACCCGCAATAAATTTTTTAGAGATTTTCCTGAATCAAAATTCCAATATCCAGGTAGATATTGTCCTCAGGCATTCTGTCGAAAACAAATCGTTCATACAATAGCTTGATAGCCTGATAGCCTTGCTGCTTCAGGTCGGTGGTAATGGTACAGGATATCCGTCCTGCCTGGAGCATATACTCAATCTGAGGATATCGTTCATAGCTAATGACGATAATACCATCCCGGCCAGCATCATGGATAGCTCGGCATATTTCAGGAACACAGCCACAGGTAATAAAAAGTCCATTTATGGATTTATTTGCCTCTAGCATCTGCCTAGTGGATTTGTAAGCTATTTCTGGATTTTCCATGGTGTTGATGGAAGCCACAATTTCTATATCGGGGGCATTTTTTTTGATATACTCATTGAAGCCATGTTCACGTTGGGAAAGACCCATGAGGCTCCTAGTGGTGCCGGTAACCAGTCCGATATAACCATCGCCAGCCAAATATAGGGACATCATCCTGCCAGCTACCATGCCTGCCTTGATGTGGTTTTGTCCCACATAGCAGAAGCGTTTAGTGGAAATATCATTGTTTACTGTTACCACAGGAATCCCTGACTCCATGGCTTTATCAATAATCATGGAAATTTTTGGATCATCCAATGGAACTACCACAATAGCATCTACCTTAGCTGCAATAAATTTCTTGATGGCCTGGTACTGGCCCTCCACATCAGGAAAATCAATAACCTTATACTTTGCCTTCATGTTGAAGGTTGCATACTCCTGACAGGCCTGCTCAATGCCCTCTCGGAGCTCAAATAGTGCATCTACATTCATGAGAACTACCCCGATAATGGTGGCTTTCTTGTAGCTGTTCAGAGCCTTGCCGATAGGATTTACCTGATAGCCAGAGTCATCGATTATTTTTTGGATTTTGGCCCTTACTTCATCGCTGACCCCTGGTCGCTTGTGCAGGACTTTGTCCACTGTGGAACGATGAACCTTTGCCTGCTCAGCAATTTGTTTTATTGTAATCGCTATAATCATCACCTTCTTTTACGAGCCTGGGCTCGCTACACCATGAATATATCATATTTATATCCAATATGCAAGTATTTTTTGTGGTTTGGGACAAATCATGTTCATTTGCCTCAGAACAATCTAGGGGGTATAATTGAAGCAAGTATTTTAGGCAATGGGGGGAGAGGTATGGAGCAGGAATCTAATGAAAAGAGCCGGGGAGATAAAATCCATGTATGGCTTATGGCATACAATGGTATTGTAATACTGGTACTGGCCATGTTTATGGCGGCAACCCAGGAACATATCGGCAGGACGGCAGGAGCTAGGGATTTCCTCTATCGTCTGCCTATGGTGCCGGTGCCGGCAGGGGAACTGCTTCTGGGGGCGGTGGTTTCCTTTACGGTGCTGGTTTGCTGCAGCTATGTCTACAGCAATGTAAGCCGCCTGCCCAGATGGTTCCGCTACTGTGTCTTTGCCTTGGAGGTAGGAGCGTGCATCTTTCTCCTTAGCAGCTTGAAGCTGTCTTATGATGGAGTGATACTTCTGTTGCTGGCGGATTTTATGTACTGCTACCAGGGGGAACAACAGCTAAAAATCATGCTGGTAATGATGGCGGTGCTTTATGGCATTATTAGCTTCAGCATGTGGAGCCTGGGACAGCAGATGATTTCCTTTGATATGTATTTGAATATGTACAGCACAGATACCAGGAATCTGATGCTGGCTCTAAAGAGCTTTGCCGGCTATGGCAATATCATGCTTTTTGTGGTGTATATGGCTACACTATTGCAGGATGTGAGCCAGGAAAAAGCTGAGATTGCCGATTTAAACTACCGCATGATAAAAACCAACGAGCTGCTGCAGGAAAGCAACAACAAGGTCAATGCCTCCAACAAGAATCTCCACAAGGCAAACCAAAAGCTCAGGGAGTATGCCATGACTATTGCCAGCCTGACGGAAATCAAGGAGCGAAATCGTCTGGCCAGGGAAATCCATGATACTCTGGGCCATGCATTGACAGGGATGATTACAGGGCTGGATGCCTGCATCATGACCATGGACTGTGCCCCAGAGGTGGCAAAGCGGCAGCTGGGAAAAATTCAGGAAGCCGCTAAGAAGGGTATTGTGGATGTGCGGCGGAGTATGCACATGTTGCGGCCTGATGATCTGGAAAAGCTTACTACCCAGGAGGCACTGGAAAAGCTGGTGGAAGACTTTGCCGATGCCAGCATGGTGGAAGCAGCACTGGAGATAGATAACTTGCCAGAAAATCTTAGGGAGGATCAGGCGGAAACGGTATATCGCATTGTCCAGGAGGGGCTGACCAATGCCAGCCGCCATGGCCATGCTACCAGGGTAAAGGTCTTTGTGCTGGGCGGTCATGATAGGCTGAATATCATTATTTCCGACAACGGCATAGGTTGCAGCAATATCAAGAAGGGCTTTGGCCTAACCCACATGGCAGAAAGGTTGCAGATGCTGGGGGGCACGGTGAAATATTGGAGCGAAAAGGGATTTGTGCTAGAGGCGGCATTGCCGCTGAATATTGAGGGGGTAAGGCATTGATACGCATTGTAATAGCAGATGATCAGGAGCTTATGCGGGAAAGCCTGCAGATAGTGCTAGATCTCAATGAAGATATGCAGGTGGTGGGAGCTGCCTCCAACGGTGTGGAGCTTTTAGAGCTTTTGGAACATCAGGAGGCAGATGTTATATTGATGGATGTGCGTATGCCGGGGATGGACGGTGTGCAGGCTACCAAGGCAGTAAAAAATAAATACCCAGAGATGAAGATTATCATCCTTACCACCTTTGACGATGATGAATACGTGCTGAATGGCTTGAAATATGGAGCCAGTGGCTATTTGCTGAAGGGTATGTCCATTCCGGATCTGTCAGCGGCCATCCGCAAGGTGGTTTCCGGAGGAGCCATGCTGAATACAGAGATTGTCACCAAGGTGGTAAAGCTATTTAGCAATATTACGGCAGCAGGGCAGCCGGCAAGGCCTACTATCGAGGAGGAGGAATTTGCCATAACGGTGGATGCTCAGGGAGCCAAGGAGCTAACCCGCATGGAACGAAATATTGTGCGGCTGGTGGGCCATGGCATGTCCAATAGGGAAATTGCGGAGAAGATGAATTTCTCTGAGGGAACTGTACGCAATACCGTCAGCCTTATCCTTAGCAAGCTGGCACTACGGGATAGGACACAGCTGGCCATCTGGGCGGTACAGACAGGGCTAGCAAGGGAACGGTTAGAATTATAGTTATAGATATTAGGCACGAAAAACGCTGGAATAGTCCCCGCCTGCGTGGATACGGTACTTTTATCGCCTTACGCGAAATGTCCCATTGCGATGTTTTGTGCTTTCTACAAATTTTGTCCTGGGAGCTAAAGCTCCCTCGGACCGCCAAATCATCGTATTTTTTCCATGGCTAGTAGAATGGGCCACTTTGCCTTTACGGCAAAGCAAGGCTCCAGGCTCAAAAAGTAGTATCCACCTCCGGCGGGGTGTCGCAATCGGGTATATGCCATATGACAATTGTCATATTTACGAACATAATATTTATGAAAATAATCAGGTTTGTACTTTCATAGAATCCGCTAGAATAGAGCCATAAGATAAAAACGCACATGATGATGTTTCTAAGCTATTTTAGGGGGTATAAATATGAAGGACATCAGAATCACCAGCCCATTGGAGGGCAAGCTGATTCCACTGAGCCAGGTAAAGGATCCTGTTTTTGCCGGGGGAATCATGGGCCGTGGTGCCGCTGTGGAAAAGCCACAGGGCAAGGTAGTAGCACCATTTGACGGAGAGGTTACATCCCTTTTTGACACCAAGCATGCCATTGGCCTTATGTCCCAGGATGGCGTGGAGCTGCTGGTACATGTAGGATTGGATACGGTAAACCTCAACGGCCAGCATTTTACAGCTCATGTAGCCATCGGAGATCAGGTTCACAAGGGTGATCTGCTCATAGAATTTGACGAGGCAGCTATTGCCAAGGCTGGCTATGATACCACAACCCCTATGGTTGTTACCAATGAGGCGGATTTTGGCAAAATCACCTTTGAGCTAAAGGGTGCCGAGGTTTCCTCTGAAGGTGCTGCAAGTGAGACACAGGCAAGTGCTGAGCCAGCTGTGGAAAATATGGAGCAGGCCATGGATGAGGTTGATGCCCTCAAGAGCAAGGAGGAGCAGGTTGCAGCCAGCATCGTGAAATATGTTGGGGGTATCGGCAATATTCGTTCTGCCGAGCACTGTGCCACCAGACTTCGCCTGATTCTAAATGACAAGTCAAAGATAGATGAAAAGGCCATTGAGAATATTGACGGCGTAAAGGGACAGTTCTTTGCGGCAGCCCAGTATCAGATTATCCTGGGCACTGGCTTCGTAGACAAGGTTTATGATGCCCTGGTTCATGAGCACACCGCTCTGGCAGGTACCAGCAATAAGGAAGCTGCTTATGATGAAATGACCATGGCTCAGAAAATTTCCCGTACCTTCGGTGATGTTTTCGTGCCAATCATTCCTGTATTGGTTGCCACTGGATTGTTTATGGGACTTCGTGGCATGACCCAGAGCCTGAATGTGGAGTTTAGCGAAAACTTCCTCCGCATGAGCCAGATTCTTACCGATACCGCCTTTGCTTTCCTGCCAGCCTTGGTATGCTGGTCCACCATGAAGAAATTCGGTGGCACTCCTGTTATTGGTATTGTCCTGGGGCTGATGCTGGTAGCACCTCAGCTGCCAAATGCTTACGCTATTGCCAGTGGCGATGCCCAGCCTATTATGATGGATATATTGGGACTGCAGGTGCCGGTTGTGGGCTATCAGGGTTCTGTTTTGCCAGCTTTGGTACTGGGCATTTTTGCCACCCACATGCAGAGGCTCTGCAAGAAATTCGTGCCTGATGTTATAGATTTGATTGTTACCCCATTTGTCACCTTGCTGGTTTCCATGCTGTTGGGACTGCTGGTAGTTGGTCCTATTATGCATACTATTGAGATTGCTGTATTTGGTGCTGTTCGCTCCTTCTTGGAGATGCCATTCGGTATTGGCGGCTTCATTGTAGGCGGTATTCATCAGGTTATTGTAGTCAGTGGTGTACATCATGTATTTAACGCTTTGGAGGTTCAGCTGCTGGCTTCCACCGGTCGGGATGCTTTCAACGCCATTATGACTGGTGCTATCGTAGCTCAGGGTGGTGCAGCTCTTGCTGTAGCCCTAAAGACAAAGGATGTCAAGAAGCGTGCTTTGTATATTTCCTCCGTTATCCCAGCCTTCCTGGGCATTACCGAGCCTGCCATCTTTGGTATCAATCTCCGCTTCGTAAAGCCATTTATCTATGCTTTGATTGGCGGTGCCTTTGCCGGCGGCCTGGCCAGCTTCATGCATCTGGCAGGTACTGGTATGGGAATCACCGTACTCCCTGGCACTCTGCTGTATCTGGACAATTTGCTGCCATATATCATGGTAAACCTTACGGGCTTTGCCATTGCCTTTGGACTGACCTTTGTACTCTTCAAGCAGGAGGAATAGGATATGGAAAACATCCACAAACAGGATATTGACGCTGGTCTCCGGGAGGGATTTCCCTTCCGGGGCCGCTGGCACAACGGCTTTCATCTGGAAATGCCCTTTGGTCTCATCAACGACCCTAATGGCCTTGCTTATGTCAACGGTGAATACCATATTTTCTATCAGTGGAACCCACTAGGCTGCCAGCACAAAAATAAATGCTGGGCCCATGTCAAGACCAAGGATTTGGTAAGCTACACTATTCCCGAGCTGTCCATGTGGCCTACAGATAGCCATGACAAGGATGGCTGCTACTCTGGCTGTGGCTTTGTAGAAGATAATAGGCTTAGGGTGCTATATACCTGCAATACCAAGGATGAAAATGGTTACCGTACCCCTGCCCAGCGTATGGGCACTTTGATGGTGGATGGAGAAATCCTAAAAGATGAGATAGTTCTGCCAAAGGAAGCAGAGGGCTATACACCGCATTTTCGTGATCCGTATGTCTTTAACCGCCAAGGGCATAGATATTTTGTAGTAGGTGCCCAGACCGAAGGCCTAAAGGGTCGGGCTGTCATATACAAGGAAGATGCTCAGGCTCCGGGTAACTCTGGCTGGCATCTGCTAGGTGAAATCAAAACTGGGTATCAGGACTTTGGCTATATGTGGGAATGCCCCAACTTTCTCCATATAGATGGACAGGATGTGCTCATGTTCTGTCCACAGGGTCTTGCTGCCCAGGAATATCAGTATCAGAATTTGTACCAAAGTGGCTATGTTGTTGGCAACTGGAATCCAGATACCATGGAAATGGTTCACGGAGAGTTCCAGGAGCTGGACAGAGGTTTTGACTTCTATGCACCTCAGGTGATGGTGCAGGAGGATAGATATTTGATGTGGGGCTGGATGGGGATTCCGGAGGAGGAAAACCTCCATCCATGTACAGAGGATGGCTGGGTATTCAGCCTGACTGTGCCTCGTGAGTTGAGCCTAAAGGATGGTCATATCTATCAGCGGCCTGCCAGGGAGCTGGAAAATCTCCGCATGGAAGGCCATATTAGCAGGATCAAGGCTCAGGATGTGGCAGAATATGCCATGGAAATGGAGCTGCCAAAGCGTAGCGATATCAACCTGGCCTGCCAGCTGGGGGAGGCCAGGGAACTGAGGCTTAGCCTCTGCTATGGTGCTGAATCCCTACAGCTGATATATGATAGGGAAAAACAGGTCATGGCCATTGACCGCAGCGGTATGAAGCTGGGCGGCAAGGGCATTCGCCGCTTCAAGCTAGCTGCCAAGGATACCTTGCAACTGCAGATTTTGGCCGATACATCTGCGGTGGAGATCTTCTTCCAGCAGGGCAGGGAAGCTGCCGCACTGTTTGTCTATCCGGAAGCTGAGGTCAAGCCACAGCTGAAGCTGGAAGCAGATGGCAAAATAAAATCCCTGGAAGGCACCTGCTGGGAGCTCCAAGGATTTTCATACAAATGATATTTATAAGGGCATTGCTGTGAGGCAGTGTCCTTTTTCTTTTAACAATATACGAACGCTGGAAGTATACCCACGTCGACTCGCTCTCGCTCCGATATCGACATAGCGGACACTAAGCTCTTGCAAGGGGCATTATTTATGTCCCTTTATGCGGACATAAATAATGACTTGCAAGTCGCTAAGTGCCGATGTCGATAAAGGGTCTCCTTAGGGTATAACTTCCAGCGTTTTATTCGTGGTGTAAAAACTAATTGGTGGATGTGAGATACACTCCACTGAGGATAACTGTTGCTCCTAGGAGTTGCACAAGTCCGATAGACTCGTTGAATAGTACTGCACCGGAAATCATGCCGGCTATAGGCATAATATTCAGGAAGATAGCTGTATGGCTGGCACCTACGGCACGGACCGCCACATTCCAGAACACCATGCAGAAAAGTCCCCCCAGCAATATGATATATGCCATGGACAGGGCGGGCTTTAGCTCCAATGGCACAAAGGTCATAGTGTCGGTGGCTTCGCCGTAAATCAAGGTAAAGATACAGCCAAAGGCTCCTGCCCAAGCGGTGGTGCTCAGTGGTGAGCGATGCTTCAGAATGTCTGCTCCTAACAAGGCATAAACAGCCCAGGAAGCTTGGCTCAAAAAGCACAGCACATCACCGAAGCCAAAGGAAAGCTCCAACAGCCGCTGAATATCCCCGTGCATGATAATCATCAGTACTCCAGCAAAGGCCATGACGATGCCCAGCCAGCATTTGCCAGCCAGTCTTTCTCCTAAAAAGACAGCAGATATTACCCCCGTTATGGCAGGGGTGGTGGCAGAAATCAAGGTACAATTGGTAACAGTAGTATAGGGAATCCCTGTAAACTGCAAGATATTGTTCAAGGTGACACCCATAAGACCCATTATGGCAAGCCGCAGCCATTCCTGTCCCTGAGGCAGAAAGTGTTTCTCACTGCGGCAGGTAGCCAGCATCAATATGGCGGCTATGGCAAAATACCTTACCACTGTAATAGTAGGTGCAGACCAGATGCCGCTGAGCCATTTGACGCAGACTGGCTGAAATCCCCAGAAGGCTGCACTCATAATCATGACAATATAAGCCTTTTGCAAAAAAACATCTCCTTTGAGAAATGATTACAAGGGAGAGTATACACCTGTCAAATTTTAATGTAAAGCCACGAGGATGAGCAATATCTATTTATAGCAAATGAGTTGTAATATGTTCAAAGAACGTAAAAGCAATATACAGAGATGATAGCAGGACAGTGCTGTGGCGGGTGCTTCTGTACTATTTGCTATTGCATCTTTAGGAGTAGTTCAGCGGCGGCCTTGGGATATTTGGTCTTGGGACTGATCCCAAGAAGAACAGGGCCTGAGGCTGTATCTATGGTCAGGCAGTAAGGTTTCTCATAGCCAAGAACTTGACAGGTATGGCAGCTATTTGCACTCTCCAGCATATCCAGCTGCTGCAAGGCTCCTAGCTGGATGTATTTGCCTGCGTCCTCCGTAGGCACCACAAAGATAGCAGGATCTTGCCCGGCAAGGATTTTCTCCGCCAGCCACTCAGGATATTCCTCTGCCGAAATATCTTCATAAATATGTATGGCAGCATCAGGATGCTCCCTTTGATATTCCTCTATGGGAGCCTTGTCCAGACTATACCCTGCATACATGGCAATATCAAGCTCCTGATGATATTGCTCCCTCATATAATAAACCACCGTCAGCAGCACCGACAGGGCAAGACAAATTAGCACCAGCTTCTTCTGCATAAAACTCACCTCATGGGTAATTGTATCATGAGGAGAGATGGATATCAAAAATATTGTCAAATACTGATATGCAGGATATTTTTATAGGACAGTCTGAAAGATAAAGTGTATTGCATTTGTTTAACTATTGTAATACAATAATAAAGAGGAGGGATTTATATGGCTAAAACAGCAAATATAAATATTCGTATTGAGCCAGATATCAAAGCTCAGGCTGAGGCAGTTTATAGAAGCTTTGGCATATCCGTAACAGATGCAATAAATGTTTTCCTGCGTGCTTCTATTATGAATGGGGGATTTCCATTTCAGCCACGCAGACCTAGTTATAATAATGCTACTTTGCAGGCAATGCAGGAAGCCAGGGATATTATGTCTGGCAAAATCAAAGCCAAGCGATATGACTCCTTGTCCAGTGCGTTAGCAGATATAGATGCGGAGGAGCCAGATGCTTGATTTAGTGCTGACTAACCAATTCAAAAAGGATTTGAAAAGAATCCGCAAACGAGGTCATAAAATCCAACTGCTGGATGAAGTGTTAAAGCTCCTGCAGCAGGAATTGCCATTAGATGCAAAGTATCGTGACCATGCTTTAGTTGGTGATTATACAGGATTTAGGGAATGTCATATCTTGCCAGATTGGCTATTGATATATGCAATAGATGAGGGGAAATTAATACTCACTGCTTCACGAACAGGTAGTCATTCAGATTTGTTTTA
>CAVFWX010000013.1:0-26169 GCA_963626225.1 Anaerotignum sp. | reverse complement strand
AAAAAAGGACGGCGCCCCGAAATGGAACGCCGTCAATGGGATGGAGAAAATGATGTATATGGGAGAATACAGAATGTATACTCATGTACATCAAAGGGATTGTCTATAATATAGCATTGGTATCTGAAAAGAAAATGAAATTTGCCATTAGGCGGGATAACTTGTATAATAAATTTAGTTTTTTGATAGTTAGGTGATAAGATGCTTATTTGTAATAAACTAAGTGAGGCAAAGCAGCTGCTGGCAGGCAGGTCTACAGCGGTGGCTTTGGGAACCTTTGACGGCGTCCATGTGGGGCATAAAAGCATTATTCAGCGTGCCGTTGCCCTAGCCAGGGCACATAAAATCTGTAGCGTAGTATATACCTTCAGCAACCATCCCATGGAAATCATGGCTCCGGAGAAGGCTCCTATGCAAATTGGTGACAATATCTCCAAATGCGATATTTTGTCTGCTATGGGAGTGCAGGTGCTGGTGAATGTGGCTTTTTCTGAAAAGTTGTGCCGCCAGAGTGCCGAGAATTTTTTGGCAGAATTGTGCCAATGCCTGAATCCAGCCTATCTGGTAACAGGGCCGAATTTTTCCTTTGGTGCTAAGGCTAAGGGAAATCCACGGATGTTGATGCGTATGGGTGAGGAATATGGCTATCAGGCGGAAATAGGCCAGGCTGTGCAGCTGGATGGCAGGATGGTTAGCAGTACCCGCATTAGAGGCCTGATTGAGGCTGGGGATTTGCACAAGGTAAATGAGTACTTGGGCAGGTATTTCAGCTTCGGTGGCCGGGTTATTCATGGGGATCATCGGGGTAGAAAATTAGGCTTTCCGACAGCAAACCTTGCCATTGGCAACCGCCGTGCCATGCTGCCAAACGGTGCCTATGCCGTGCAGATACTGCTGGACGGTAAGAAATACAATGGCATTGCAAATATCGGGGATAATCCTACCTTTGAGGGCTGCAACCGCCGTCTGGAAGTAAATATTCTGGATTTTGCCCAAGATATCTATGATCATCCTATGACCGTGTTGTTTGTGGAAAAAATGCGGGAGCAGAAGAAATTTAGCGGTGTAGAGGCACTAATAAAGCAGCTTCATGCAGATGAGGAAAAAGCTCGGCAGATCCTAAAAAATCCTTTACATTGATTTTCTCCTATGATATACTGTCACTTGTGTGCCAGAGAAGATAAGGCACAGGCCTTTTGCCTAGACAAGCGACACTCCGACGCTGGTCCCGGCTTGAGGGAATATACATATTAGGAGGAATAAAATTATGTTGACTCAGGAAGCTAAGCAGGAAATCATTCAGAAGTACGCCGTACACGAGGGTGACACCGGATCCCCAGAGGTACAGATTGCAGTTCTTACTGCCCGTATCGTATACCTCACCGAGCATCTCAAGGAGCACAAGAAGGATCATCATTCCCGTCGTGGCCTGCTGAAGATGGTTGGTCATCGTCGCCGTCTCCTGGCTTATCTGAACAAGACCGACATCGAGCGTTATCGTGCAATCGTTGCTAAGCTCGGTCTCCGCAAGTAATTTTGCATCTAAATCCCTCGCCATGTGGTGGGGGATTTTTTTCGATAAAAAATAGTGGAAGTTTTTAGGAAAAATGTGTTATACTGAGATAGTATGCAAAAAGAAAGAATTATAGGAGGAAAAACTTGATGCAGAGTTTTGAAATGCAGCTTGGCGGCAGAACATTTACCGTTGAGACTGGCAAGATGGCAAAGCAGGCCAATGGTGCTGCTCTGGTTCGTTACGGCGAGACCGTTGTATTAGTAACTGCTACCGCTTCCGAGGAGCCTCGTGAGGGCGTTGACTTCTTCCCACTGACTGTTGACTATGAGGAGAAGATGTACGCCGTAGGCAAGATTCCTGGCGGTTTTATAAAGAGAGAGGGTCGTCCTGGTGAGTCTGCCATCCTGTGCAGCCGTCTGATTGACCGTCCAATCCGTCCTCTGTTCCCAGAGGGATATAGAAACGATGTACAGATCGTTGCCACTGTATTGTCCGTTGAGCATGATAATGCACCGGAGATTGCTGCAATGATCGGTGCTTCCTGTGCCCTGACTATTTCCGATATTCCATTCCTGGGCCCAATAGCCGGTGTTCGTGTAGGCCGTGTGGATGGTGAGTTTGTTATCAACCCTACTGTTGAACAGCGTGAGGTTTCTGACCTGAACCTGACGATTGCTGGTTCCCGGGATGCTGTTATGATGGTTGAGGCTGGTGCCAACGAGTTGCCAGAGGAGGTAATCCTGGAGGCTATTCTCTTTGGCCATGAGGAAATCAAGAAGATCGTTGCTTTCCAGGATGAGATCCAGAAGGCTGCCGGCAAGGAAAAGAGAGAGGTTAAGCTCTTTGCTGTTCCAGAGGATTTGGAGCAGGCTATCCGTGAATACGCTACTGACAAGCTGGATGCCGCTGTTCGTAACCCAGATAAGCTGGATCGTGACGAGCATATTGCCGCTGTCAAGGCAGAGGCCTTAGAGCATTTCTTGGAGCTGTATCCTGATGCTGTTAAGGAAATTCCTTATATGCTCCATAAGATCGTAAAGGAAATCGTTCGCCGCATGATCACCAAGGAGAAGATTCGTCCTGATGGCCGTGAGGTAGAGGAAGTACGTCCTATCAGCTGTGAGGTTGGCATTTTGCCTCGTACCCACGGTTCCGGTCTGTTTACCCGTGGCCAGACCCAGATTCTGACCATCACCACGCTGGGTTCCCTTGGTGATGAGCAGGTTATTGACGGTCTGGGGGTAGAGACCAGCAAGCATTATATCCATCAGTACAACTTCCCTGGCTACTCTGTAGGTGAAGCTCGTCCTGTACGTGGCCCTGGACGTCGTGAGATTGGTCATGGTGCGTTGGCTGAGCGTGCTTTGGTACCAGTAATCCCTTCCACTGAGGAGTTCCCATATACTATCCGCATGGTTTCTGAGGTTCTGGAGTCCAATGGTTCTAGCTCCATGGGTTCCGTGTGCGGCAGCACCCTGTCACTGATGCATGCCGGCGTACCTATTAAGCGTCCTGTATCAGGCGTAGCCATGGGCCTTGTCAAGGATGGGGATGATTATACCATTCTGACTGATATTCAGGGCATGGAGGATGCACTGGGTGATATGGACTTCAAGGTTGCCGGTACTACTGAAGGCGTTACTGCTATTCAGATGGATATTAAGATCAAGGGCATCTCCCGTGAGATTTTGGCATCTGCTCTTGCTCAGGCCAAGCGTGGCCGTGCCTTTATCCTGGGCAAGATGCTGGAGTGCATTGCTGAGCCAAATAAGGAGCTGAGCAAGTATGCTCCTAGAGTTACTACCATGAACATAAAGCCTGACAAGATCCGTGAGGTTATTGGGCCAGGCGGCAAGATGATCAAGAGCATCATTGATGAGTGCGGTGTTCAGATTGATATTGACGATGATGGTACCGTACGGATTTCTGCTACCAGCGTAGAGGCTTCTGCTGCAGCTGTAGCTAAGATTGAGGAAATCGTCCGTGAGGTTGAGGTTGGCCAGGTATACAAGGGCCGTGTTACCCGCCTCATGAATTTCGGTGCTTTTGTGGAGCTGTTCCCAGGCCACGAGGGCCTCTGCCATATTTCCCAGCTGGACAAGAAGCGTGTGGAAAAGGTTGAGGATTATGTAAATGTAGGGGACGAGCTGGAGGTCAAGGTTACTGAGATTGACCAGAAGGGTCGTGTAAATGTTTCCCACAAGGTGTTGCTGTAAAATACTGTCAAACACATAAATAGTATTTCCGGGGCTCGTAAGCGGCGACATCTGATGCTGTCATACGAGCCCTAAATTTTTTTCGAGGTGATTTTTCGTGAGCGAGATTAAACAATCTCCTTCTGAACGAGCCAGAAGATTTCTGGTTTTTGCTTTGTGCTTAGTATGTATGGGCTTTGGCGTTGCCTGCATGGTAAAATCCGCCTTGGGTGTATCTCCTATTTCATCCTTGCCTTATACATTTTCCATATTATTGCCATTTTTGACTGTAGGTGGCTGGACAGCCCTGTTGAACTTATTTATGATTGTGGCCCAGCCTATGTTGAAGGATGGTATTCCTAAAAAGATATTGGTACTGCAGGTAGCTATGACTGTGGTATTCGGCTATTTTATAGATCTGTCCCTGGAGTTTTTGGAGCCATTGGTACTGGATACATATCTGCTAAAGGCCGGCATGCTCTTTGGTGGCTGTACCATTATGGCTTTTGGCATCTATCTGGGCATTATCGCTAGGATTACCCTGCTGCCTATGGATTCTTTGCTGCAGGTTATCTCTGAACGCATTAACAAGCCATATACCAATATCAAAGTTATTTCCGACCTAGGCATGACCTTGTTATCTGCTGTCCTGTGCTTGGTTTTCATTGGGGAATTAAAGGCTGTTAGAGAAGGAACTGTCATAACAGCTTTTCTGTGCGGCACGGAAATCAGGTTCTTTAGCACCTATCTCAAGGGGCTTACCTATCTACTGTTGCCAGAAAACCTGATTCAGCGGGAAAAGGAGCAGGCTATGCCGGAGGTTTCCGAGAGGAATTTTGTTCTGACTGTTTCCCATGAATACGGTAGCGGCGGCAGAACTATTGCCAAGCGTATTGCACATGAGCTGGATTTGCCGTATTATGATACAGAGATTATTAAAATGGCGTCTGAGCAGAGCGATTTTGCTGAGGAATATCTGAAGGAGCATGAGGAGAAGATTAGCAGTACAGCCTTGTATAGGCTCTTTGATTGGTATACTGCATCCATGCCTATGGATCAGCATCCGGTTCAGAAGCAGATTTTTCAGTTGGAATCAAGGGTTATTGGAGAGATTGCTGCTAAGGATTCCTGTGTCATAGTAGGCCGTCTGGCCAACTATGTGCTGAAAAACCACAAAAATGCCCTGCATATCTTCATTACCGCAGATGAAAAGGATCGTGTGGAAAGGGTTATGCGGAAAGAAGAAATCGGCTATGAGGACGCCTTGGAAAAAATACGGGAATTTGCCCAGGATCGCCGGAACCACTGCGAGGAATTTTCTAATATGGAGTGGGGCAACGGCATGAACTATGATATTACCGTAAAATCCAACCGCTATGGCGTGGACAGGACGGCAGCTATTTTGATCCAGCTGATTAAGGAATTTAGAATGATCCAGTTTTGATACAAGAGGTGTTTGACATGAAGCTGTCCAAGCGTGGGCGATATGGGGTTCTGGCTTTGCAGGATCTGGCAAATGAATATGGCACAGGGCCGGTGGCACTGAAATCCATTGCCCAGCGGCAGGGTATATCAGAAAATTATCTGGAGCAGCTGATGGGGGCAATGCGCAAAGCTGGCTTTGTGAAAAGCATCCGAGGAGCCCAGGGAGGCTATATGCTGGCCAGGGAGCCTAAGGCGATTACCATTGGAGAGATTATTGTGGCAATGGAAGGGCCGATCGCCTTTGCTGACTGTATGCTGATGGATGGTGATGCTGCTGCACTTTGCGAAAAAGCTGGCTGTTGCAGCCGCCGCAGCGTATGGGACAAGATTGGCAGCAGGATAAATGATGTGCTGAATTCCATTACCCTGGAAGAACTGCGAGATACTTGCGATAAATAATTCCTGAAATTAAGGCAGATGAAATATCATTTGCCTTAATATAATTTACGGGTTATAATGTGGGTTGAGTTATTGGATTGATATTAGAGAAGATAGAATTTTAGGAGGACGGATTATGGTTGGAGATACTCTTCGGCAGGCTCGTGAAAAGCAAGGCCTGACTATTGCCGATGTGGCAGGGGAGACCAGTATTCGTGAAGCATATTTGGAAGCCATTGAACAGGGAAATTACGATGTGCTACCAGGAGATGTATATGCTAAGGGATTTATCAGGAATTATTCCAAGTTTTTGCAGATTGATGGGGATGCCCTGCTGCAGGAATATGATGCTGAAAGAAATATTGTCAAGGTAGTTCAGCCGGTGGATGAACCAACGGCCCAGGAACCACCAAAGCCAAAGAAGTCTATCTTTGGTAAAAGCAAGGCCAAGGAGATTGCTCCTCAGGAGCCAGTTAAGGTGGCAGAAACGCCAAAGCAGAAAACCAATCTTTTCTCTTCCGGGGATGACTATCGCCATCGCCTGGAACGAGAGGAAAAGAGCGGTTCTCGGAAGTTCATGATTCTCCTGGCTATCATGGTGGTTTTCCTGGGTGGTGTGTATATAGCCTTTATGGATGATGGCAGCGAAAATACTGCATCCAAGGCACCAGCTGTCAAAACTGAGCAGCAGAAGAAGCAGGAGCCGGAGCAGAAAATCGAGGGTATTGAAATCAAAGCCAAGCTGCTGGAAAATTGCTGGATTTCTGTCCGGGTTGATGGTACTTCTGTCTTTGAAGGTACTGCCGAAAAGGGCAAGGAATTTACCTGGAAGGGCAAGAATACTGTAGAAATTGTGGCTGGCAATGCCGGTGGCATCGAAATTACGGAAAACGGCAAAGCTGTGGGCAAGCTAGGTGAGGCTGGACAGGTTGCCGAAAAGACCTTTACTGCAGAAATCCCTGGCAAGGATGAGCCTGCTCAGCAGCAGGTACAGCAGTCTAACCAGAATGATTCTGTAGAGGAAAATACCGTCCATAAGAGGGAATATACCGCTCCTGAGCCTCAGCCTGAGGCAGCTGCTCCAGTAGAAGTGCCTGCTCCAGCACCAGCTGAGGTACCAGCCCCTGAGCCAGTTGCCCAGCCGGCAGCAGAGCCAGCTCCAGCTAATAACGGTGCTGCAACAGCTGCTGAGGGCTGATGGATTCACGGGGAGGTTTTATGAGTTTTTTGCCTGTAACAAAGGCCGATATGACAGCACGTGGCTGGGAGCAGCTGGACTTTATCTTTGTGTCCGGTGATGCCTATGTGGATCATCCTAGCTTCGGCCCTGCGATTTTGTGCCGACTATTGGAAAAACATGGCTACAGGGTAGGAATTATCCCCCAGCCTGATTGGCATCATACAAAAGACTTCACCAGCCTAGGCAAGCCTAGGCTGGGCTTTCTTGTGTCTAGCGGCAATCTGGATTCCCAGCTAAATCGTTATACAGCAGCCAAGCGGATCCGCCATGAGGATACCTATTCCCCTGGGGGCAAGGCAGGATATCGTCCTGAAAGGGCGGTTATAGTCTATACCCAAAAATTGCGAGAGGCTTGGGGAAGTGACGTGCCTATCATTATTGGGGGCATCGAGGCCAGCCTCAGGCGATTTGCCCATTACGATTATTGGGAAAACAAGATTCGACCTTCTATTTTGGCTGAATGCGATGCGGATCTATTGATTTATGGCATGGGAGAGCATCAGCTTATTGAGCTGGCAGCCCAGCTGCATCAGGGTATAGCTATCGAAAATATCCAGGATATTCAGGGTACTTGTTTTAAAGTACCAAATTTTGACTATATATGGGACTATACCCCATTGCCTTCATTGAAGGATGTACAGAAGGAGAAAAAAGCCTTTGCAGAGGCTTTCAAGGTTGAATACCTGGAGCAGGATGCCTTCCGAGGCAAGAAGCTGGCTCAGCAAAATGGCAAGTGGTGCATTGTCCAGAATCCGCCAGCCATGCCCCTTTCCACAGAGGAAATGGATGAGATCTATGATTTGCCTTATGAGCGGAATTGGCACCCCATGTATGATGGTGCAGGGGGCGTGCCTGCCATTAAGGAAGTAAAGTTCAGCATAACAGCCCAGCGGGGCTGCTTTGGAGGCTGTAATTTCTGTGCCATTATTTCCCATCAGGGCAGGATTATCCAGCCCCGTAGCGATGAGTCCATCCTGCGGGAGGCGAAGATTATTACGGAACAGCCGGATTTCAAGGGTTATATTCATGATGTGGGAGGACCTACCGCCAATTTCCACCGCACCTCCTGCGATATGCAGCTGAAGCGGGGAACCTGCCATGGTAAGCAGTGCCTTTCTCCAGATGTGTGCAGAAACCTGGTGGTAGATCACAGCAGTTATATTGAGCTTTTGCGGAAACTGAGGGCATTGCCAAAGGTGAAAAAGGTTTTTATTCGTTCCGGCATCCGCTTTGATTATTTGATGCTGGCTAAGGACGAATTTCTGCAGGAACTGTGCAAATATCATATCAGCGGACAGCTGAAGATTGCCCCAGAGCATATTTCTGATCGGGTAACTCGCATGATGGGCAAATCCGATAGCAAGGTTTACCGCCGTTTTGTCCAGAGGTTTGAGAAAATCAATGCCAAGCTGGGAAAAAAGCAGTATCTGGTGCCTTATTTCATGTCCAGCCATCCTGGCAGTCATTTGGAAGATGCTATTGAGCTGGCATTGTTTATCAAAGAAATGGGCTACCATCCGGAGCAGGTACAGGATTTTATACCTACGCCAGGTACCTTATCCACCTGCATGTGGTATACCGGCATTAACCCTCTTACTGGAGAGGCAGTATATAGTGCCAAGTCACCGGAGGACAAGGCCATGCAGAGGGCTTTGATGCAGTTCTGGCTGCCTCGTAACTATCAGGTGGTGAAAAAGGCTCTGTATAAAGCCGGCAGGCAGGATCTCATAGGCTATGGACCACATTGCCTAATAAGGCCGGAAAACAATAAAAAAGGCAAGGATGCTATGGGGCATCATGTTGCCAAAGGAAATCATAAATCAAGGAAAAAGCTGGTGAAGTAAATGCGTTGTCCATATTGTTATACTAGAGATTGTCGAGTAATTGACTCCAGGGCCGTAGATGGTGGTCGTACTATCAAAAGGCGCCGGGGCTGCCCTCAATGCGGACACCGCTTTACTACCTTTGAAACCGTAGAACAGATGCCTCTTATGGTTGTCAAACATGATGGCAGTCGCCAGGTTTTCGACTTCAACAAGCTGTTGAATGGACTGATCCGCTCCTGCGACAAGCGGGATAAGTCTCTGGACAGCCTCATGTCCCTGGCCCACGAGGTGGAGCAAAACCTGAGACAGCATTATGAGCAGGAGGTTCCTTCTAAGGCTATTGGGGAAGAGGCACTAGCCATGCTGAAAAATTTTGACCAGGTGGCTTATATCCGTTTTGCTTCTGTTTATCGGAGATTTACGGATATTCAGAGCTTCAAGGCGGAGCTGGATATTTTGGAAAAGAATGAGTAGGAGTTTAATTTGGGCTGGAAGTTAAAGGAACAGCTAAAAGAGCAGCTGTCAAGGGAAAGTGGATATTATATTTATCCTGCAGGAGCAAGAACCAGGTTTGCTTTGGCATACCCCAATTCGTATTTTGTGGGCATGTCCAACCTAGGGCTGCATATCGTTTATCGTCTGTTAAATGAACGTCAGGATACTGCCTGTGAAAGGATATTTTTGCCAGAACGCAGGCAGCAGGCTGAATATGAAAAAAGCAGACTACCCTTGATGACTCTGGAAACTCAGACCGAGCTGAACCGTTTTGATATTATAGGCTTTGTAATATCCTTTGAAATGGATTATTTCAATATCCTTAGGATGTTGGAGCTGGGAAAAATCATTCCTCTGGCCGCTGACCGTACAGAGCGGGATCCCATTGTCATTGGGGGAGGCCCATGTGCTACCTTTAATCCAGAGCCGCTAAGCTGCTTCTTTGATGCCTTCATTATTGGCGAAGGTGAGGCTGTACTGCCTGGCTTTATGGATACCTACCATAGGGTTATGTCTGATGGAGGCAGCCGCAGGGATCTGCTGGAGGCACTGGCAAATGTGCCTGGAGTATATGTGCCTTCGGTTCACAACCTGAAACTAGGTACAGGACTGGTACAGCGCCAATGGCAGAAGAACCTTGATGATTTTCCTGGAGAAACCGTGGTATATACAGAGGATACGGAATTCAATCTCCATCTTGTGGAAATTGCCAGAGGCTGTGGCAGGCATTGCCGCTTCTGCATGGCAGGCTATTGCTTCCGCAAGCCTAGAAATCGTTCACTGGCAGCTATAGAAAAAATGCTGGTGAAGGCCAAGGAATCTGGCCGTCGAGTAGGACTGATGGGGGCAGCCATATCTGATTATCCGGAAATAGACCATCTATGCAAGGAAATCCTAGGAGATGGCCTTAGCATGTCCGTAGCATCCTTTAGGGCAGATTCTGTAACCCAGGAGCTGGTGGATTCTTTGGCAGCCAGTGGACTGAAAACCCTGACCATGGCACCGGAGGCAGGCAGCCACCGTATGCGAGCTGTGGTAAATAAAGGCATTGAGGAGGAACATCTTCTTAGAGCCATGGATATGGGCATCAAGGCGGGCATAAGGAATTTCCGCCTGTACATAATGATTGGTCTGCCGGGAGAGTCAGAGGAGGATATTCAGGAGATTATCAATATGGCATGCAGGCTAAAGGATTTCATGGAGGAACACCATGCCACTGGCAGGCTGACCCTTAGCATTAATCCTTTTATTCCTAAGCCTTTTACTCCATTTCAATGGGAGCCTATGGCATCACTGAAATACATACAGTCCATGCTGAAGCAGATTACTTCTTCTCTGAAGAAACGGCATAATATTGAAGTCATTGCTGAATCTCCGAAGGATGCCTATGTACAGGCATTTTTGGCAAGAGGAGATAGGCAGGCGGGAGAAATCCTGTGGGAGGCATATCAGGCCGGAGGTGCCAAGGCTATGAAATCTGTGCTGAAATCTCATGGTTATAAGCTGGAGGATTTTGTTTCCGTACCTAGGGCTGAAAATGAAATTTTGCCTTGGGATGTGCTAGATATGGGATTTAGTAAGGAATATCTCCTAAAGGAGCTGGCAGAGGCCAGGAAGCCGGAACCAAGGCATACCATAAAATGCTTTGAAGGCTGCAAAAGATGCGGCGTTTGCAAATAGATTTATTGTACATATATGCTTGGAGAGATAGCTATGGGGTTTAAGTTAATTTCAGGGAGTAGGCCTGATTTATGGATAGGACAATTTGACATTTTTGACAAGGGAATCTTTGCCCATGGCATTTCCACTAAACATGGGGGCAGGAGCAAGGGATATTTTTCCAGCCTAAATTTAGGGCTTCATGTAGCAGACAATGCAGATGACGTTATAGAAAACCGTCGCATTTTCTGTAAGGCCTTGGGGCTAAATCCTGAAAATATCGCTACCTGCCAGCAGGTCCATGGTAGCCATATTGCTAGAATATTTAGAGCAGATGTGGGCGCAGGTTTTAGGGATTTTGCACAGGCTATTGCAGATACAGATGCTTTGATTACCAATGAGCCAGGTGTGCCTTTGATGCTGTTTTTTGCTGATTGTACGCCGATACTTATTGCAGATCCTGTTCATAGGGCTGTAGGCTTGGCTCATGGTGGTTGGAAGGGAACCTTAGGGGCCATCGCATCCAAGACAGTTGAGGCCATGGGCAGGGAATTTGATTCAAAGCCTGAGGATATGGTGGCAGCCATCGGTCCGTCCATTGGCGTGTGCTGTTATCAGGTAGGCAAGGAAGTGGCAGATAAATTCCAGGAAGCCTTTCCAGATTTGGCAAATAGGATTCTCCATAGCCAGGATGATGACATATATCTGGATTTGCAGAGAACCAATACTTTGCTTTTGGAAAAAGCAGGGCTGAAACCGGAAAATATTGAAAATGCCGGCGTATGCACCTGCTGCAACAGCAGCCAGTTTTTCTCCTATCGGGCAGATAATGGGAAAACAGGTCGCATTGCAGCGGTAATTAGTGTAAAATAGGGTTAGATGTACACAAGGAGTGATTGATATGATTCAGGAAAAACTGCAAGAGGTAGAAGATAAAATTGCAGACAGCATCTCCAGACGGAAGCCTGAATACAAGGATGATGTGCTGCTGGTGGCAGTAACCAAAAACCATGATATATATGCCATGCGTGAGGCTATTGATGCTGGTGTAACAGATATAGGAGAGAATCGGATCCAGGAGGCCAAGGAGAAGTACGAGACTCTGGATAGGCAGGTTACCTGGCATCTTATTGGTCATTTGCAGACCAACAAGGCCAAGCAGGCAGTAAAGATGTTTGATTTAATCCATTCCGTGGACAGTTTACACTTGGCTCAGGCTATCAATAAGGCGGCAGCAGATATAGACAAGGTACAGAAGGTGCTTGTCCAGGTAAATCTGGCTCAGGAATCATCAAAATCCGGCATTTATGAAGATGGACTACTGGAGCTTTTGCATCAGGTGGATGATATGTCCAATTTGCAGCTGCTGGGGCTTATGTGCATAGCACCTAATTATGAGGATGTGGAGGAATGTCGGCCTCTATTTGCTTCCATGAAAAATATTTTTGATAAAATAAAGGAAATTCAGTGGAAAAAGGCGAATATAAAATATTTGTCAATGGGCATGACTCATGACTATACTATTGCTATAGAGGAAGGTGCCAATGTGGTGCGGGTAGGAACCGGTATCTTTGGGCCTAGACAGTATTGATAAATAAACTTAGGGAGGATTCACCCATGGCGTTTGATAAGTTTTTTAAAAAAATAGGAATATCACAAGGTGAACCAGAGGATGAAGGCATGAATATGGATGGGGAGCAGGGCATGCAGCAGCCTGTAAAGGAGCCAGAGACTATAACGCCCCCGGTAAAAAATCCACAGCCTGCCCCAGGCATTGCTGATACCTTGGCTGGTAGCAGCAACCGTAGCAGCAAGGTAGTAGACATATCATCTACAGGTGCCAGCATCCGTGAAAAAAACTACACTGGACCACATATCGTAAGGGAGTCGGCTGCCAACATGAAGGTGGTTGTTATCCAGCCAAGGTCCTTGGATGATTCCCAGCAGATTGCCAACTGCCTAAAGGAAAAAAGGCCGGTGGTAATCAATTTTGAAGGCGTGGATGATCAGCTGTATCGCCGTATTTTGGATTTTGTCAGCGGTACAACCTATGCTTTGGATGGAAATATCAATGATATCAGTACCAGAGTATGGCTGTTTTCACCAAAGAATGTGGACGTGTCTGTAAATAAGCAGAATAATACCAGCTTTACAGATATGCCATGGGAAAAGAAATAATAGCAAAATAGTATTAAGGGTGATATAGATATTATGGCCGGTGCAGAACAGAAAGAAAAAATACTTAGATATTATAGGGGCACTGAGGGAGAAGAAGCTGCTGTGAAGCTGGTGGATATGGCGGAACAAGTAGCCAGAAGTCAGAAATTCCGCCTGGGAGATTTTTTTGATCCCTATGGGCAGGAAATTGCCGAAACAGTGGCAGCCAACTATCCTGGCCTGAGGCTGGATATGAATGGCGGCTATCAGGGAGCAGAGCGACAGCGGGCCATGTTTGTAGATCGAGATTTTGGCGGCAGCCCATCTTTTGATTTGGCATATATAAAGGTAAGCTGGAATGGACAGTTTGAACATATTGGCCATCGTGATGTGCTGGGGGCTGTTATGAGCCTGGGCTTTGAACGGAGCCGTTTGGGAGACATCATCATGGGCAGTGCCCAAGCGGGAATTGTTACGGATAAGAAGCTGGCAGATTACCTTATGTCAAATCTTACACAGATCGGCCATAGCGGAGTAAAATGTGAGATTTCCTCTCTGGATTTGATTCCACCTAAGGAAGAAAAATACAAGGAGCTTCGGGCAACAGTTGCTTCACTGCGGGTTGATTCCATTGCTGCTGCAGGCTATGGTGTATCTAGGAGCAGGGCTGCTGCAGATATTGCAGCAGATAAGCTGAAGCTTAACTGGCAGCCTGTAAAGAATGCCTCCCAGAATGTAAAGGAAGGGGATACTCTTTCGCTGCGGGGCAGAGGCAGGCTGGAGATTGCCGAGGTAAGGGGACAGACCAAGAAAGGCCGTATCGGCGTGCTTTTGAAGAGATATTATTGAGGGCAGGGAGGTAGCACCATGCTGACACCGGTGGATATAAACAACAAGGAATTTGAAAAGGGATTCCGTGGCTATAAGCAAGATGACGTGGATGATTTCCTGGACCAGGTTGTTAATGATTATGAAATGCTTTACCGGGAAAACAATCGTCTAAAAAAGGAGATTGAGCTGAACAACAAGCAGCTGGAACAGTATCATCAGCTGGAAAAAAATCTCCAGGATACATTGTTGGTGGCACAGCGTACTGCTGACGAGGTAGTAAATACTGCCAACACTAGAGGCGAAGAAATCCGTCAGGCAGCTAAGCAGGCGGCGGAGAATCTGAAGCGGGAATCTGAGCTTCAGGCAAAAAGCCTGCGACATCAGACGGAGCAGGAATGCAAGCACAAGATTGACAAGGCAGCTGTCCAAGTTCGTGCTGCCGTGGAGGAGTATGACCGCATTGTCCGGGAACGTCGCCAGTTTGTGGCCAAGATGCGTAATCTGATGCAGACTGAGCTGGGACTGCTGGAAGAGGCATATGATATTATGCCGGACAAAACCAGCCAGCCAAAAGCTGAGGTGAAGGAATCAGCAGATACCGCTCAGGCACAGGACGAAAATGTGCATTTCGAGGCTGAGCAGGAACGGGACACTTTGCAGGTGCCTGTAGAGGAAGAACAGGCTTAGTCATAAAGTAGGAATTTGGAGGCTATAGCAGGTGCCTTTAGGGATAGGAATTATAATTTTTGTAGTTGATCAGCTGGTGAAGCATCTGGTGATAGGAAGTATGCACCTGGGTGAGTCAATACCGGTGATCAAGGGTATTTTTCATATTACGTATGTATTAAATCCAGGAGCGGCCTTTGGGATGCTGGAGCATCAGCGTTGGGTATTTATCCTAGTAGCAGTTACAGTCCTTCTTGTGGCAGGGATTTTTTACTCCAAGCTGAAGAGGGAAAGCAATCTTCTGCAGGCAGGTGCAGGACTACTGCTGGGAGGTGCCGTAGGCAACCTGGTGGACAGGATTCAGACTGGGCTGGTAGTGGATTTTTTGGATTTTAGGATTTGGCCTGTTTTCAATATAGCAGATATTGCCATCTGTGTTGGGGCAGGAATCTTGATTTTGGATATGTGGCAAAGGCGGAATGAGGATGAAAAATAATTTTACAGGAGCTAATGCTGGAGAGAGGCTGGATGTTTTTCTCACCAGAATGCAGCCGGAATTTTCCCGCTCCCATATCCAGAAGCTGATTGTAGCAGGTAATGTGCTGGTAAATGACGTCCAGCGTAAGGGGAATTTCAAGCTGAAGCCTGAGGATGCAGTGACAATGGAAATTCCTGAACCGGAGATGACAGAAATTCTGCCAGAGGACATACCATTGGATATTATCTATGAGGATAAGGATATTATCGTCATAAATAAGGCCAGAGGCATGGTGGTGCATCCGGCAGCGGGAGTTTATTCCGGTACCTTGGTCAATGCCTTGATGTATCATTGCGAAGATCTTTCAGGCATCAATGGAGAAATTCGGCCGGGGATAGTCCATCGGCTGGATAAGGATACCTCCGGTGTCATGGTGGCAGCCAAAAATGATCAGGCCCATCTGAGCCTGGCTAGTCAGATTCAGGAAAAATCTGCTTTTCGGGTTTATCAGGCCTTGGTGTGGGGCAATATCAAGGAGGAATCCGGCATTATCCGGGGAGATATTGGCAGGGATCCTGCTGATAGAAAGAAGATGGCCATTGTTCAGGAAAATGGCAAGCCGGCAACTACTCATTTCAGGGTTATTGAGCGTTTTGGTGAGGAAACCCTAGTGGAATGCCGTCTGGAGACAGGACGCACCCATCAGATAAGGGTTCACATGACTTATATAGGTCATCCGTTGCTGGGAGATCCTAAATATGGTGTAGGCCGTAGCGGCAAAATCAGGGGTAATCTGTCCATAAATGGGCAGGCTTTGCATTCCATGTCCCTAGAGCTTACTCACCCTACTACTGGAGAGAGAATGAAATTTACCGCACCATTGCCAGAGGATATGGAAAAGCTTCTTCGAAGCCTTCGCAGAAAATAAATGTATTTTGAGGGGAGAGAGTTATATGCCTAATTTTATTGATAAAACAGTCCTAATGGATGAGCAGGGAATGAACCGTGCCTTGGTCAGAATTGCTCACGAGATTGTAGAGAAAAATAAAGGTGTTGAAGGACTTGTCCTGGTAGGCATCCGTACTAGAGGAGTGCCTTTGGCAGAGCGTATAGCAAAGACCATCGAAAATATCGAGGGCAAGTTGCCTCCAGTTGGTGTTTTGGATATTACACTGTACAGGGATGATTTGTCCACCCTGTCCTATCAGCCTATAGTCCGTCCAACTACTATGCCTGTGGATCTGGATCGTCAGACGGTGGTATTGGTGGATGATGTTTTGTATACTGGCAGGACTATCCGGGCTGCTTTGGATGCCATCATGGATATGGGCAGACCGCATGCGATTCAGCTGGCTGTATTGGTAGACAGGGGCCATCGGGAGCTGCCAATTCGGGCAGACTATGTGGGCAAGAATGTACCTACCTCCTCCAGGGAGGCTATCAGTGTCCTCATTAAGGAACTGGATGAGGAGGACAGGGTTGTTATTCGTGAGGAAGTGGAGGCATAGTCTGCTACTAGGAGAGAAATATGAAAATAAGTATTCTGGATGGCTTTATGCTAGGCCATGGAGATGTTTCCTTTAAGCCAGTAGAGGCTTTAGGGGAGTGCAACTATTATGACAGCACGGATTATGCCGATCTTGAGGAAATTGTAAGTCGCATAGGTGATGCAGAGGTTATTCTCATAAATAAGGTACCTATGACAGAAGAAGTATTTGCTCGTTGCCCACAGCTGAAATTTGTCTGCGAAACGGCTACTGGCTTCAATAATATAGATTTGGATGCTGCCAACCGTCATGGAGTTGTTGTTTCCAATGTGCCATGCTATGGCACCGGTACCGTGGCACAGTTTGCCATGGCACTGTTGCTGGAAATCTGCAACGGCGTGGGACATCATGCAGCAGAGGTGGCTAAGGGACGTTGGAGCCAGAGCAAGTACAACTGCTTCTGGGACTTTACCAATATGGAACTGGAGGGCAAAACTGTAGGCATTATCGGTGCCGGCCGTATAGGTATGGCCTTTGCCCGTATGGCCTATGGCTTTGGCATGAAGGTGCTGGCTTATCATCCAAGGAAAATCAGTGAGAAATTTGAATATGGCTCCTATGTGTCTATGGAAGAGTTGCTAAATACCTCTGATGTAGTATCTTTACATTGTCCATTCACTAAGGATACGGAAAAAATGATAAACAAGGCTACCCTGGCTATGATGAAAAAGGGAGCTATTCTGATTAATACCAGCAGGGGCCAGCTGGTGGATGAAGCGGACCTGGCGGATGCACTGAACAGTGGACATCTTAGGGCAGCAGGCCTGGATGTAGTCAGCGTGGAGCCAATCCTGCCTGATAATCCATTATTGAAAGCCAAGAACTGCATTTTGACACCTCATATGGCTTGGTGTGCCACAGAAGCCCGCCAGCGTTTGATGGATGTATGCGTAGACAATATCAAGGCATATATGGCAGGCAAGCCAATAAATGTAGTTTCCCATAGCTGAGAACAGGAAAGGAGAATGTGATATGTTGCTTTTTACATATTATGGGCATGCAGCCTTTGCTCTGAACAATGGCAAAAGAAAATTGCTCTTTGATCCATTTTTTACAGGCAACCCAACAGCTACTACAGATGCTTCTGTAGTTACCTGCAATTATATTCTTGTTTCACATGGCCACGGGGATCATTTGGGAGATGCAGAGTCCATCGCCCGCCAGACCGGAGCCATGGTTATTGGTGCACCGGAGGCTATTGAGGCATGCCATGCAGAAAATGGACATGGCATGAATATAGGCGGCAAGGCTGATTTTGAATTTGGCAGCGTCTACATGACCCAGGCAATTCACAGTAGTGGCATACCTGGCCTGCTGTCCTGTGGCTTTGTGGTGAATATTGATGGCAAGAATGTTTATTATGCGGGAGATACGGCACTTTTCAGCGATATGAAGCTTATAGGGGAGAAATTCCAGATTGACTGTGCTGTGCTGCCTATTGGGGACAACTATACCATGGGCATTGAGGATGCAGCCAAGGCTGTGGAGCTGCTTAAGCCAAAGTATGTTATCCCTGTACACTATAATACCTGGCCGGTAATTCAGGCTGATCCTGAGAAATTCAAGGAGCTGGTGGAGAGCAATACCTCTGCCAAGGTATGTATTTTGTCTCCGGGAGATGCCATAGATTTGGCAGAATTGGCATAATATGGATTTAAAATCACAATCAGCTTCAGGTAGAGCAAAGGAAAAGCTCCTTGTGCTACTGGGGCCTACGGCTTCCGGCAAAACAGATTTATCTATCCAGCTGGCCCAAGAACTAGATACTGAGATTATTTCTGGTGATTCCATGCTGGTATACCGTGGCTTTGATATAGGTACAGCCAAGCCTACCATGGAGGAAAGGGCTGGCATAGTGCATCATATGGTAGATATTCTGCCACCAGATGCAAACTTCAGCATGATGGACTTTCTCAGCCAGGTAAAGCCAATCATTACCAGGTTGAATCAAGCAGGAAAAATTCCCATGTTGGTGGGAGGCACCGGCCTGTATATCCAGTCATTGCTAGAGGGCTATGAGCTGAGCCAGCAGCGAGAAGATAAGGAATACCGCCAGCATCTGGAACAGCTGGCTGAGGAACGTGGCAATGCATATCTCCATGCTATGCTGTTGCAGGTTGAACCGGAGACAGCCACGCGGCTTCACTTCAATGATACTCGGCGTGTTATCCGTGCTTTGGAGGTACATCATCTAGGGGGAGATACCGTATCTACCACAAAGTCTGCAGAACCTGTCTATGATGCTTATGTAGCTGGCCTGATGTGGGACAGACCTCTGCTTTATGACAGGATAAACCTACGGGTGGATTTGATGCAGCAGCAGGGATTGCTGGGAGAAATCCGCAGCTTGCTGGCAGCAGGAGTGCCACCGGAATGTCAGGCCATGAAAGGCATTGGCTACAAGGAACTGCTGCCTGTAATAAATCAGCCTGATGATGCATTGGCAATAGCTGCAGCCTTGGATAAAATCCGCCAGAACAGTCGGCATTTTGCCAAAAGACAGTTGACATGGTATCGTAGGATGTCTTATATCCATTGGTACCAGCCATCACTATATCGTTCAGTTGAAAAGCTGAAGGAGAATCTGCTTTGGGATGTTTCCCCATGGCTTGAAAATAAAATCTAAATTTCAGTATAGGAGAGATATTATGACTAAGGTAATTAATTTGCAGGACAGCATTCTGAATCAGGTAAGAAAGGAAAACATAGGCGTTACCATTCACCTGGTAAATGGCTTTCAGATCAAGGGCTATGTAAAGGGCTTTGATAACTTTACCGTTATCATTGATTCCATGGGCAAGCAGCAGCTGGTATACAAGCATGCTATTTCCACCATTACCATGGGCCGTCCTGTAGAGAATTTCGAGAAGAAGGTTGAAGGTGCAGATAACTGATATGGCAGGCAAGAGACAGCGTGGCTTTGAGGTCATTAGCAAATACAAGGATGCAGGCCTTTCCCTGCCTGTACGGAAAACCGCTGCCAGTGCCGGCTATGATTTGCAGTCTGCCGAGGATATATGCCTGGAGCCTCACAAGGTGACAATCGTGCCTACGGGTATGAAGGCTTATATGCAGGCTGACGAGTACTTGGGATTGCATGTGCGTTCCGGCTTTGCCATCAAGTATCAGATCAGTTGCATCAATAGCCAGGGCATCATAGATGCTGATTATTATAATAGCCCCGGCAATGAAGGGCATATTATGGTGCCTCTCATTAACCATAGCGATGAGCCTGTATATGTGTCCAGGGGCATGAGGATAGCCCAGGGAATTTTCTACAAGTACTTAGCAGCTGATGGGGATGAGGCAGGTACAGGAGCAGTCCGCACCGGAGGATTTGGTTCTACAGGAGAAAACTGATATGGATATGGGCTTGGATTTATTTGCTGAGGCAATGGCCAAGGAAGAAAAGCAAAGTAAAAATAAATATGAGCCATTGGCACAGCGAATGCGTCCCAGGAATTTTCAGGAATTCATTGGACAGGAGGAATCCATGGGCGAGGGACGGTACCTGCGGAAGATGATTGAGCAGGATCAGCTGCCCTCCATGATTCTTTATGGCCCTCCTGGCACAGGCAAAACAACCATAGCCATGATGATTGCCGGGATAACCCATAGCAATTTTAAAAGGCTCAATGCTGTTTCTGCCGGTATTGGCGATATCCGCAAGATTGTAAATGAAGCAGCAGAGCAGAGGAAATACTATCAAAAGCGTACCATTGTCTTTATTGACGAGATACACCGCTTCAATAAAAGCCAGCAGGATGTATTGTTGCCATATGTGGAGGATGGCAGACTGATACTTATTGGTGCCACCACGGAGAATCCATTTTTTGAGGTAAATCATGCACTTTTGAGCCGGGTAAGGCTGGTAAGGCTTTATGCCCTTAGTGATGAAGATATACGGCAAATGATCTGCCAGGCCTTGGAGGACAAGGAAAGGGGCTTAGGCTCTCAAGGCTTGAAATGGGATGACAGGGCTATAAATGCCTTGATTCGCTTGTCTGGCGGTGATGGCCGCATGGCATTGAACCTTTTGGAGCAGGCGGCTTCCATGTGCGATCAGGGTGGCAGCATAGATATGAGCCTTTTGGAGAATATTTTCGGACAGAAGGTACAGTATTATGATAAAAAGGGCGATATCCACTATGATACGGTTTCAGCCTTTATCAAGAGCATGCGGGGCAGTGACCCGGATGCAGCCATCCATTATCTTGCCCGTATGATTGCCGGAGGAGAAGATCCTAATTTTATTGCCCGCCGTGTGGCCATCTGTGCTGCAGAGGATGTAGGCAATGCGGATCCCATGGCTCTTGTAGTGGCAATGGCTGCGGTACAGGCTGTGCAGTTTGTTGGCATGCCAGAGGCAAGGATTCCCCTGGCAGAAGCTGTGACGTACATCGCATCAGCTCCGAAAAGCAATGCTGCCTATATGGCTATGGATGAAGCTTTGGCAGAAGTACGGAGTCGTGACTGTGGAGCGGTACCTGCTCATCTAAGGGATGCCCACTATAAGGGAGCCTCTAAATTAGGACATGGCCTAGATTATATCTATCCCCATGATTATGAGGACAATTTTGCGACCCAGCAGTATTTGCCGGATAAAATCAAGAACCACATCTATTACCATCCAACAGAAAATGGCAGGGAACGGAATATGAAGGCTTATCTGGAGCATTGTTGGCCAAATAAGAAAAGATAGTAAGGACTGATACTATGAGGACAATGACAGAGTCGGAGCTAAGGGCAGGGCTTATCTTTGGGGACAATATTACGGCTGAATATGTCTATATGCCTGCCAGCGAGCTGGGGGTAGAGGAGCCTGTGTGCGTATATGAATCTTCCGTAAATAGGGAAGATGTACACATGAAGGAGGCCTTGGACATTATTCGCCGCCGTAGCCTAAAGCCGGTGAAACATCCACGGCTAGGCAATAGCTCCTGCTGATAAAAATCCAACAAACACATAACGCTGGAAGTATACCCATATTGATGTTTTTTCGCACCTTAGGGGATGTCTTCCAGCGTTTTTATATGTATAAAAAGCAGTGAATCTTGTGGACTCACTGCCTTTTATTTTATTCTCGGAAAAGTTTCTTGTGCATATTGATGATTTCACCTATAAGCATCTTCCCTTGTATATCCGCATGGAGTCCATCATTGGCCCATTTAGGAGCTAGAATGGTATGGCTGTCATCATAGAAGTATGGCTCCAAATCTATATAGTATTTTTGCTGGCGGATAAACTGATTTATCTCCTGCATCTTTGGAAGCCAATTAGGATCCGTTGGGGTCTGGAAGGCCAGCATGATGTTTTCTGGATTTATTGGCGGCAGGGTCATGACAATAGGCCGGATGTCATTTTGTTGGCATTTTCGAATGATCTGCCGCAGGTCGGCAATGACCATCTGGGCAGAGATATCAAAGGCCCGGAGGCTGTTGGAACCTGTCATGATAAGCAGGTTTTTGGGTTTGATAGGCAGTACATCCTGTTCAAATCGCTCCAAGGTGGTGGTTGATGTGTCACCACTGTGCCCCAGATTGATGCAGGGCAGATCCATATAGGTGGTATAGCTGTATTCCAGATTGGCAGGGGAGAAGGACACCGCACCTCCCCCGTGGGTAATGCTGTCACCAAAGGCTGCCAATAATGGCCTGGTCAGATGATTTGGCACTGTAAAACTATCCGTATCGGAATATACTCCCACGGTATTGCCGTTGGCATCCAAGCCCCGCACTCGCCAATAGTAGGTGCCGGCATAATATCTGGCGTATTCGTCATAGCAGCTGAAGGCACTGTCCACCACCTTGGCCCAATACCTGCCTGGGGTAGGCTCGGTATTGTTTTCTACATCAGGGGGGCTGGTCATCAGCTCTACCTCGTATTTTTCCGCTCCCAAGATAGGAATCCAGGTAAAGGCAGGATAAATAGGCTGGGTGAAATTCGGCATTCTATCAAAGGTATTCAGCAATGGCTTATTAGGTACAGGCTGCCCTTCGTCCAGGTAAATAGGCTCTGCTGTAGAAAATACCCCAACAGGCTCATGTCTGAGGTTTAATGCCCTTACCCGCCAATAAATAACAGGATAGTCCTTGTAGGCAGTCAAATCCATCTGAATGCCGTTGGTAAAAACTTGCCTGGTGGAGAAAATATGGTTCTGGGCAGAAAGCCTATAGGTATTTTCTTCATCAGGAGGGCCGGAAAGCAGCTCCAGCTCATATAGAACCCCATCGGGCACGCTATGCCAAATAAGATAAGGCTTCAGGCTGCCAGGATTGTCAGCAGGATATTTGCTGATGAGCACAGGCCGTACAGGATCCTGATAATTTGTATTGACAATCAATGGTTCATCCTGGGACACCTTTCCAAAGATTCCATAGGCAGTAATCTGATAGTAGGCAGGTATGACCGTAGGTGACACAGTATAGGAATCACTCAGGGTATATTCCGAGACAATCTTATTATATTCTGGCTCTCCCTCTACCAGGCCAGTGGTTTTGTAGTAGGTGTCAACCCGGTAAAAGCAAGGGTATGGATACCTAGTCCAGGAAAGGAGGGTCTCACCGTTTACATCTGTAAAGCTGGCAGAAACCTTGTATTCCCGCAGGCCCATAACATCAGTTTTTTCCGTAAGGAAAATACATAAAATAGTAAAGCAACAAATCAAGCTGAGAAAAATAAAAAAGAAGGAAAGAAATTTACGCATACATTAGAAACTCCAAATTTAAAATCAATATCAATTATACATGAATTTGCTCAAACTAACAATAATACGCTTTCCAAATACCAGGAATCTTAGTATAATAATCTAAGCTAATATATTTTGCATAAAATACACATAGATAAGGAAATGATGAGATGTCATTAAATCAGGAATTTATTAATGAAGCCAGAGCACTACTGGGAGATGAGCAGTTTTTCGTCAATGAGCCAATGAGCCGGCATACTACCTTCAATATTGGCGGCCCGGCAGATTATTTGCTTTTTCCTTCCAATATGGAGCAGCTGTCCAAGATATTTATATTGTTAAAGCAATACGACATCCCACATACGATTTTGGGCAATGGCTCCAATGTATTGGTACTGGACAAGGGTATTAGGGGAGCTGTTATCAAGATGCACGCTCCTATGAGCTACAAAAGCTGCCAGGGAAATAAGATTGTTGCTGGTGCGGGAGCATACCTGAAGCATGTATCCCAGTTTGCTGCCGAAAATGGCCTTACAGGCATGGAGTTTGCTTGCGGCATCCCAGGAAGCCTGGGTGGAGCGGTGTTCATGAATGCCGGGGCCTACGATGGAGATATGCAGAAAATCGTCACTCAGGTGAAGACTGTTACCCACAATGGCAAGATCCTTACCTATGAGAAGGACGAGCTGGACTTTGGCTATCGTCACAGCGTATTCCAGCACAATGGCCAGGCTATCTGTGAGATTACCCTGGAGCTGCAGCCGGGAGATAAGGCAGAAATACAGGCTAAGATTGATGACTTCACCCATCGCCGGGAAAGCAAGCAGCCTTTGGAAATGCCTAGTGCCGGCAGTACTTTCAAGCGTCCCCAGGGATATTTTGCCGGGACATTGATTGATGAAACCGGCCTGAAGGGGTTGCAGGTAGGTGGAGCCCAGATTTCCACCAAGCATGCTGGTTTCGTGGTGAATTCCGGCCATGCTACAGCTGCCGATGTGCTGAACCTTATCAAGGAAGTACAGGATAGGGTTTATGCTAAAAATGGCGTAAAGCTTTTCCCAGAGGTTCGCATCATTGGGGAACAGTAAAGGGTATATCTATGACAAAGGAAATTGAACGGAAATTTTTAATAGACAGGAACTTGTGGAAACCTAATGATGATGGTACTATTATCCGCCAAGGCTATCTATCCCTGGATCCGGAGAGGACTGTCCGGGTACGGATAAAGGGGGATAAAGGCTATCTGACCATTAAAGGCAAGAACCAGGGTATCAGCCGTACAGAGCTGGAATATGAAATTCCAGTGGCGGAAGCACAGCTGATGCTGTCTGAGCTATGTCTCAGGCCTCTGGTGGAAAAAATCCGCTATATTGAGGTCATCAATGGGCAGAAATGGGAGATTGACATTTTCTCCGGGGACAATGAGGGCCTTGCTGTGGCAGAGGCAGAGCTTAGCTCTGAGGTGCAGGATTTATTTTTGCCACCCTGGATTGTCAAAGAGGTATCTGATGATGCCAGATATTACAACTCAAATCTAATAAAATGTCCCTTTAAAGATTGGTAAGTCCTTTTGTAAAGGATTTTAGTTTTTTACACATATACTTTTTAGATAAAGAAGCATTTTGTGTGTTTCTGCTAAACAAAAGTCCGTCAATGAAATAATTAGTGTAATATTTTTGCTCCAGATGTTGACAAATTGCTTCTTATGAGTGATAATAGACAAAGCTCAAGGGAAACTTATTAGACAACTGGAGCAGATAATATGGGAGGTATTTCTATATGAAGCATGTGGTTTCTGTTCTGGTTAAGAACCGGACCGGTGTCCTGGTTCGTGTAGCCAGCATGTTTTCCCGCAGGGAGTTCAATATCGACAGCCTGGCTGTAGGTATTACCGAATCCCCTGAGTTCTCCCGTATCACCGTGGTGGTACATGGAGATGAGTATCTGGTGGATCAGATGATGAAGCAGCTGGAGAAGCTGCCGGATGTGGAGGCTGTCCAGAGATTGGACGGCAAAAGCTCCGTCTATCGGGGCATGACCATGATCAAGGTCAAGGCCGATGATTCCAACAGACTAGACGTGTTAAAGATGGCTGAGCTCTTCAGAGCCCGTGTCATTGATGTGCAGCCAACAACCCTGATCTTTGAGGTTACCGGCGATGACGACAAGGTTACGGCCTTTACCCGTCTCCTGAAGCCTTATGGCATTTTGGAGATTATCAGAACCGGCCTGATTGGTCTGGAACGTGGCGAGCACACCATACAAGAACATTGTGAGGAGAGAGATTACTATGGCAAAAACTTATTATGATCAGGATGCAAACTGGGGCGTTATCAGTGGCAAGACTGTTGCAATTATTGGTTATGGCAGCCAGGGTCATGCTCATGCGCTGAACTTGAAGGAAAGCGGACTGAACGTTATCGTTGGTCTGTATGAAGGCTCCAAGTCCAAGAAGGTTGCTGAGGAGCACGGCCTGAAGGTTCTGCCAGTAGCTGAGGCTACCAAGCAGGCTGATATCGTTATGGTCCTGATTCCTGATGAGAAGCAGGCTGATGTTTACAAGAATGAGATTGCTCCAAACATGAAGCCTGGCAGTGCACTTGCTTTTGCTCATGGTTTCAATATTCACTACCAGCAGATTGTTCCTCCTGCTGATGTAGATATTTTCATGGTAGCTCCAAAGGGACCTGGCCATCTGGTTCGTCGTACCTTTGTTGAGGGTTCCGGTGTGCCAGCTGTATTTGCTGTACATCAGGATGCTTCCGGCCAGTGCTTTGACCTTGCCCTTGCTTATGCAAAGGGTGTTGGTGCAACCCGTTCCGGCGTTCTCCAGACTACCTTCCGTGATGAGACTGAGGAAGACCTCTTCGGTGAGCAGGCTGTTCTCTGCGGCGGCGTTTGCCAGCTGATGCAGACTGGTTTCGAGGTGCTGGTTGAGGCTGGTTATCCACCAGAGATGGCTTACTTCGAGTGCTTCCATGAGATGAAGCTCATCGTTGACCTCTGCT
>CAVFWX010000012.1:0-26204 GCA_963626225.1 Anaerotignum sp. | reverse complement strand
TCTGGCTCAAGACTCCGGACAATATGCCATCCTGGGATTTCTTCGACAAGCTGCTTCATGATGTACATATCGTAGGTACTCCAGGTGCCGGCTTTGGTCCATGCGGCGAGGGCTATTTCCGCCTTACTGCTTTTGGCAACCGCGAAAAGACTATTGAGGCTGTGGAGCGTATCCGCAACAACCTGAAGTTTTAAGCCTAACCATAGGAAGACCGGGGGTGTACCTACGTCGACTCGCTCTCGCTCTGTATCGACATAGCGGACACTAAGCTCTCAGAAATGAAATGTTCACTGCCTGCCGGCAGCTCACATTGATTTCTGACTCGCTAAGTGCCGATGTCGATAAAAGGTCTCCTTTAGGTACACCCGCCAGTCTTCTTATATGCCGCATAACAAATCCTCCTAGCCGTTGTTGCGGATAGGAGGATATTGTATTTATTGGGAAAGGAATTTTTTACATGGTTACTTTGGATTTACAGAACCTGCTGGTGTGCAGGAATATTCTTGGTGACAAGCTGATCCAGGAGCTGGCGGAGGCTGTGTCCTCCCCAGAGGATCTTGCCGTCACCCACCGCTTTGCCGGCCATCTGCTGGTAAAGGCTGAGGAGGAGGGCTGGAGCGGCAATCTAGTTCGTGCCCTGTTCCTGAACCTGCTGAGCCAGGAGGGCTGTCTGGCGGCAAAAATGGCAGAGGCTTCCAATGGCCATATCGGTGCCAGCCTTTACCAGGCTTTTGTCCATGATATGAAGAAGCTGCTGCCAGCATTGCAGGAAAAGGCCAGCGATATTGTAAATGTCAGCCTTTTGGATGATTATACCCCATCCATTCCCCATGAGCTGGAGTCCACCAGCTATTTGGAGCAGCAGTTAGCTGGCAAGACTACCCCGGAGGAAATCACTGATGCCTTTGTCACTTATTATGCCAAGTACGGCTACGGTGAAATTGCCACCTACCCTGCCTTCTGCTGGAACAGCAAGAAGCAGAAGCTTCAGGGCATCCGCCATTTTGAAGCTGTGGACTTCGGGGACATTATCGGCTACAAGCGTCAGAAGGAGCAGCTGATAAACAACACCATCGCCTTTATCAACCGCCGCCCTGCCAACAACGTACTGTTGGTAGGTGCCCGTGGTACTGGTAAATCCTCCGGAGTAAAGGCTCTTGCCAAGGCTTATTATTCTGACGGTCTGAGGCTTATCCAGATGCAGAAATCCCAGCTCTCCGACCTGCCAAAGATTATGTCCGGCCTTCGTCAGTATGCCAGCAAGCGGTTTATTCTCTTCTTTGACGATCTGTCCTTTGAGGAATCTGACAGCGACTACAAGTATCTGAAATCCGCCATTGAGGGCGGCGTAGAGTCCAGGCCGGAAAATGTCCTTATCTACGCTACCTCCAACCGCCGCCACCTTATCCGTGAAACCTGGCGGGATCGTAACGATAAGCAGGAGGAAATCTTCCGCAACGACAGCATCAACGAAACCATTTCCCTGTCTGACCGCTTCGGTCTGATTATTGACTACCAGGCACCAAGCCAGGACGAGTATCTGGACATTATTGACCACTTCCTTCGGCAGGAAGGTGTGGAGCTGGACCGTGAAGAGCTGCGTATCCTGGGCCATCGCTGGGATCTGGAGCACTCCGGACGCTCTGGTCGCACCGCCCGCCAGTTTGTCACCCATTATCTGGGACAGGTAAAGCAGGAATAACCCATGGACACAAGAAAACGCTGAAAGTTGTACCCTTAGCATCCGCTATGTCTAGTTATGAGCGAGAGCGAGTTGACGAGGGTACACTTTAAGCGTTTCTATGTGCGACATGTAAAAAAATCCCGAGGATTTACTCCCCGGGATTTTTTTTACATAATATATTATTTTCTACGGCTGGCAGCGTGGATTTTGCTTTCTGTGCCGTTCAGCAGCCTTGAGATATTGCTTTTGTGCCTATAGACAATAAACACTGCCGCAATCAGCCCCAGCACCATAAAATCCGTATGCAACCCAAAGAGGACAGCCAATATAGGCACCAGGATAGCACCTACCACGGAGCCTAGGGAAACATAGCCAGTGATTTTTACAATAGCAAACCACACGGCAAAGACAATCAGCGTAACCCATGGCATAAGGGTAGCAATAACCCCCAAGCCTGTGGCAACGCCCTTGCCGCCCTTGAAACCCAAGAAAATGGACCAGGAGTGGCCGGCGATGGCAAGAAGGCCGCAGACAATCCCTGCCAGCTCGCTGCCTGCCAAATGGAGGCCCAGATAGGCACTGATAGCACCCTTCAGCAGATCCAGGGCAAAGATGCTGATACCTGCATTTTTGCCAATGGTACGCCAAGCATTGGTGGCACCGATATTGCCGCTGCCATGCTGACGCAGGTCTACTCCCCAGATGCCCTTGCCCAGAATCAACCCGTTAGGGATGGAACCTAGCAAATAGCTAAGAGCCGCTGCAATGATAAAATCCAGCATCTTAGTAGTCCTCCTCTTCCTTCCTGCCACGAACAACCAGTTTCAGAGGAGTTCCCTCAAAGCCAAAGCTTTCCCGCAGGCGGTTCTCAATAAATCTCAGATAGGAGAAATGCATCAACTCAGGGTCATTAACAAAGACAATAAACTTCGGTGGCTGAATATCCGTCTGGGTCATAAAGAAAATCTTTAGCTGCTTGCCTCTATGGGATGGCGGTGGGTTTACGGATACAGCATCACGGATCAGCTCGTTAAGGACGCTGGTCTGGATACGCATGGACTGCTGATCAGCCACATATTTTACCAGCTCAGTAATACGATGAATACGCTGTCCTGTCAGAGCTGAGGTATAAACTACCGGAGCATACTGCAGGAAGCCGATTTCATCACGAAGATCCTCGGTAAACCGCAGGGTGGACTTGTCGTCCTTGTCTGGATAAATATCCCACTTGTTCACCACGATAATCACGCCCTTGCCGGACTCATGGGCATAGCCGGCAATCTTCTTATCCTGCTCCGTAATGCCCTCTGCAGCATTGATTACCATCAGCACAACATCTGCACGGTCTACAGCTCTCAGGGAACGCATAACGCTATAACGCTCGATGGCCTCATCAATCCTGCCCTTGCGACGCATACCGGCAGTATCAATCAGCATAAACTTAATATCATCGGCAACGAAATGAGTGTCAATGGCATCACGAGTGGTGCCAGCCACGTCACTGACAATAACTCGGTTCTCGCCAATAAGGGAGTTGACAATGGAGGACTTGCCTACATTTGGACGGCCAATAACCGCAATGCTGATTTCATCCTCATCCTTGTCCTCTCCGTCATTTTCTGGGAAAGAAGCTACCACGGCATCCAACAGGTCTCCTAACCCCAATGAATTGGAGGCAGCTATGCCAATAGGATCTCCCAGCCCCAGGCTGTAGAACTCATAAATGGCGTTTTCCAGCTGCGGGCTGTCGATCTTATTTACGGCCACAATAACAGGCTTCTTGGTGCTGCGGAGCATACGGCCTACTTCCTCGTCAGCAGTGGTAAGACCAGAACGCCCATCCACCACAAAGACGATGACATCCGCCTCCTCCATGGCTACCATGGCCTGCTGACGCATGGATTTTAGTATATGGTCGCTATCCTCGAATTCGATACCACCGGTATCAATCATGGTAAAATTATGGTTAAGCCACTCAGCCTCCATATAGATGCGGTCACGGGTTACTCCCGGCATATCATCCACAATGGAGACACGGCGCTTGCCGATCTGGTTGAACAGTGTAGACTTGCCTACATTGGGACGACCTACAATGGCTACGATAGGTTTGCTCATTTATACTCCTCCTCTCTTGGTATAGGCAGCATTGCTCTGCCACATATAGGCAGCATTTTCACCGCCTACTCCGCTATAATTATGCCAGTCCGACAAGGCCTGAAAATAATCCATGCCACCGCTGACTGTTTCTACCCGGCAAGAAAATTTGCTGCAAAAATCCTCTAGGGACATATCATCCAGAAAAATGTTATCTCCGGCTCTCAGGGCAGATTCCGGTATCAGGATGCCATCCACCTCTTTGTCCATGCCAGAGAGCTGATCCAACATATCGTGGGCTGTCAAAAGCCCTGATACATTGACGCTGGTGCCAAACCAGTTGTTGGCTACAGGAGCCATAACCAGCTCCAGCCCAGGTATCTTTATATCCTCTGCCAAATTTTTCAGCAGGTTGGAAATGGATGTACCGGACACCACCGCCAACTTCAAAGGCTTTTCGTAACCCTGATGGCTTCCAATTTCCTCATAACTAGCCTTAAAATCCTCTGCAAAGCTGCGAGCCAGACCTATGCCGTTGTCCAACTGAGGAAAGCCGTCATAATACTCTGCCGGTGGCAGGGGCCTGCCAGACAGCATATAGAACTCGTCCGATAGATAGATAAAAGTTCTCCCGTCCTTGGCTCGCTGCTGGGCCTGATAAACCTCCACCTGGTCCACCACCTTGGCAGCACCCTCTGCATCAAAGGACTTTAGTGGGTAGCAATCCTGGCGGAACTTGGTAAGACCTACTGGCACAATGGCCATGGACAGGGCATGAGGCTGCCGTGCCACAATATCCCGAATGGAGCGATCCAGCTCCTCCCCATCATTGAGGCCGGGACACAGGACAATCTGGGTATGGTACTCCACATCTGCTGCCTCCAGCTTGTCCAGCTGGCTCATAAGCCTGTCAGCAGTACGGCACCGCAGCATTTCCCGCCGCAGGTCTGGATTGGTGCACTGGACAGAAACAAACAAAGGAGAAAGATGATACTGCTTAATCCGTTGAAAATCTGCATCTACCATATTGGTAAGGGTAACAAAATTGCCATAAAGGAAGCTCATGCGGTAGTCGTCATCCTTAATGTTCAGGCTATCCCGCATATCCGGAGCAACCTGATCCACAAAGCAAAAATAACAGTTGTTGGCACAATGCCTGATGCCATCAAACACCGCCGACTCAAACTCTACCCCTAGCTCCTCATCATAGTCCTTGTCAAACTCCAGAATTTCCTGCTCCCCGTCGACATGCTCAATAAGCATTTCCACTTCCTCGCAGGCCATGGCAAAGCTGACGTCAATAATATCCCGCAGCCGCATGCCGTTGATTTCCAGAATCTTGTCCCCAGGCACTAGCTCCAGCTCCTCTGCCAGGCTGCCCTCAGGTACTGTCAATATTTTACCACACATTTTCATTGCTCGTCATATCTCCTGCCCCGGGGCCTGGCCTCCGGCAGCTATCCCTTGTGCTATCTCTATCTTATGCACAATTTTCTACTTGTTTTTAACTGTAAATAAGGAGTGATGTCGCCACCACTCCTTACAGAAAGTTCTTTGTTTTTAGCAGATATTACTCTGCAGCCTCACCGTTGTTAGCCTTGGTGATGCTCAGGGAAATGCGCTTTCTCTTCATATCAATGTGGAGAATCTTTACATTTACCTGCTGGTTCAGCTCAACAGCCTCATCGGCACGGTTGATGCGCTTGGTTGCCAGCTCGCCCATAGGAATCAGGCCATCAAAGCCTGGCTCAATCTCCATGAATGCACCGAAGTCAGTGAGCTTAATGATAGTACCGCTGATGATGGAACCCTCAGCATACTTCTCAGCCTTCTCCAGCCATGGATCTGGCATGGTCTCCTTAACGGAGAGGGAAATACGGCCAGCTTCAGCATCGATGCTCTTAATCTTAACCTGAAGAACCTGACCCTCCTGCAGAACATCAGCAGGCTTTCTTACACGGCTCCAAGACAGATCGGAAATGTGAGCAAGACCGTCAACGCCACCGATATCGATGAATGCACCGTAGTCAACCAGACGCTTTACAGTACCCTCTACTACATCGCCTTCCTGAATGGTCTCGAATACCTTTGCACGGTTAGCCTCACGCTCGGACTCCAGCACCTGACGGCGAGAGAGAACAAGACGCTGCTTGCGGATATCCAGCTCCAGTGGCAGAGCCTTTACGGTCTGGCCAACATAAACCTCCAGATCCTTTACATAATGGAGATCAACCTGGGATGCAGGGATGAAAGCACGAACGCCCATTACACGAGCAACGAGACCACCCTTTACAACCTGGGTAATCTCAGCATCAACAGGCTCAGCCTTCTCAACGATGCCGTCCAGCTCCTTCCAAGATGCAAGACGATCAGCCTTTACCTTGGATACAACCAGGCCGTTCTCGCCGCCCTTGGATACAACCAGAACCTCGATAACATCGTCAACCTTAACGATATCCTTTGCGGACTCAGGAGCAGGATCAGCCAGCTCATGCTTTGCAATAGGTACATCGTTCTTGTTGCCCTTGATATTGACAATAGCTTCGTTGTCGTTTACTGCAACAACTAATGCTTCTACCAAATCGTGCTCGTTTATCTCCTTAATAGATTCTTCCTCTGCAGCCAGCAGAGCTTCCATGTTCATTTCTTCTGACACTTCTCGTAAACCTCCTTGATAATCCAGTCAGGCGTAGATGCACCTGCTGTAATACCAATTTTTTTTATTGTAGCAAACCATTCGTCACATACCTCCTGGGCTGTTTCGATATGGTATGTTTTACACTTTTCACTGCAAAGCTGAGCCAGCTTTGTGGTATTAGCACTGTTCCTGCCACCCACTACAATCATCATGTCCACCTGTCCTGCCAGCTTGACAGCTGCAGACTGGCGCTGATCCGTAGCGGTACAGATAGTGCGGAGAATCTTGACATCTGCGGACTTGTCCAGCAGACAGGCTACGATTCCCTTAAATTTGGCTCCGGAAAAGGTAGTCTGGGACACTATGCCCAGCCTGCCGTATCTAGGCAGCTCCATAGCCTCTTCCTCTGTGTTGACAGCTACAGCCTTTTCTCCTGCCCACTCCAGGATGCTCATAACCTCTGGATGGTACTTGTCCCCGATGATAACCACCTGATACCCCTCCTCAGCCAATTCCTTGGCTGCACTCTGTGCCTTACGCACATGAGGGCAGGTAGCATCCACCAGCTCCAGCCCCTTGGAATCTATCTTTTCATAGACCTGTGGACCTACGCCGTGGGAACGGACAATGACCGTGCCTGTGTCGATCTCGTCTAGAGACTCAATCTTCCCAATCCCTTCCTCTGCCAGCCTTGCCACCATCTGAGGATTATGGATAATGGACCCCAGGGTATAGGAGCTGGAATGAGGCTTTACTGAGTCCTCTGCCAGCTGGATAGCCCGCTTGACTCCGTAACAAAACCCGAGATTTTCTGCCAAATAAACTTCCAAAAACAGGTCACCTCAAATACAGATTCAAAAATTTTACTTCAAACACTCTGCCATTATAACATGAATTTTTCCAGTTGGCTATCCAATTTTTACAAAAAATCTATTTTTTTATGAATTTTTGTCGATAAGTTCCTGAACCCTGTACATGATATCATTGGCAAATTCTGACAATGCCTCTTTATCATTGTGCTTGCCCTGGAAATATACCGGCTCACCGAAGATAATCTTGATTTGTGGCAGCAGGCCACCGTTCTGGAAAATCCTGTTGGTGTTGATAATAGCCGTAGGCACCACCGGTACCTTTCCCATAGCTGCCAGCAAGGCTACGCCGGATTCAGCCTTGCCCATTTTACCATCCTTGCTGCGGTGCCCCTCTGGAAAAACTCCCAGGCACAAGCCCTGCTTCAAAATCCCCAGAGCAGTCTTGATGGCTGCCCTATCTGCAGCACCACGCTTTACCGGAAAGGCGTAAAGGTTGCTGATAATGGCTCCCGCAATGGCTGGCTTGAAAAGCTCTTCCTTTGCCATGTATGCCACTGGCCTTGGCATATAGGTTCCCACCATAGGGGGATCCCAGTTGCTAAGATGGTTGGCAGCCATGATAATGCCACCCTCCATAGGGACATTTTCCTTCCCCAGGATTTTCGGCCTAAAGAGTACGCCAAAGATAATCCGCAAAACAAATCGTAAGCATCTATAAAACATATTACTTTACCTCACGGCAGCGAGCCACAATGGCAGCCACTACCTCATCAATGCTCATGTCACTGGTGTCTAAAAGCTCCGCATCCTCAGCCTGCACCAGCGGGGAAATCTCCCGCTCACTATCTGCCTTGTCCCGAGCTGCAATATCGGCCTGCAGCGCCTCCAGCTTTACATCATAGCCCTTGGCCTGCATTTCCTCGAAACGGCGGCGAGCACGCTCCTCAATGGAAGCAGTCAGGAAGATTTTCACATTGGCATTAGGCAATACATTGGTGGCAATATCCCTGCCATCCATGAGAACAGAGCCATTTTCTGCCATCTGACGCTGCAGCTCCACCATTTTCTCCCGCACTGGTCCTAAGGCTGCTACCTGGGAAACAATGGCTGTTACCTCTGGGGTGCGGATAGCAGTGGTTACATCTGTGCCATCAACTTTTACAGTGGTTTTTCCATCCTGATAATTCAGCTCCACCTTAATATCCGGCACTACGCCAAGAATCAGCTCATTGGTAACAGGCTGATTCTGCTGGAGGGTTTTCCATGCCACCGCCCGGTACATGGCTCCAGTGTCAATATAGGTACAGCTTAGCTCCTTGGCAGCCAACTGGGCTACAGTGCTTTTGCCTGCTCCGGCAGGGCCGTCAATGGCAACAACGAGATTTTTCATTTCATTCTCCTTTATTTGTACAATCTTTCCATTTCCTCATAGAAATTCGGATAGGAAATGTCAATGCAGTCCGGATTCTCAATAGCTACTCCCTGGCCTGCCATGCCGGCTACCGCCAAGGTCATGGCAATGCGGTGGTCATCGTAGCTAAAGCATTTGTCCTGCTGCCACTTGTCAGCAGTACTTCCTTCAATAATCAGCCCATCCTCTGTAGCCTGAATGCATGGGCACAGCTTGTTGAACTGATCGCTGATGGCCTGTATGCGGTCGGTTTCCTTGACCCGCAGCTCCCCGGCACCGGCAATGACAGTCCTGCCCTCTGCCAGCATAGCCGCTACGGTGATAACAGGAATCTCATCAATAAGACGTGGCATAATATCCGCCCCAAAGGTGGTGCCGTGAAGCTTTGCACTGCGAACCAATATGTCTGCCACCGGCTCACTGCCGCTGCTCCGCTTGTTGACTAGGGTAATATCCGCTCCCATGGCCTCCAGCACATCCAAAATTCCGGTACGGGTAGGATTGATGCCTACATTCTTCAGCAGCAGCTCACTATCTGGAATAACAGAAGCAGCCACCAGCCAGAAGGCTGCAGAGCTAATGTCCCCAGGTACAATGATTTCCTCCGGTGCCTGAAGCTTCTCTGGTGCCTGAATGCTAATGGCAGTACCATCATAGCCCAGCTTTACCCCGAATGATTCCAGCATCAGCTCCGTATGGTTTCTTGAGGTATATGGCTCCACCACAGTGGTAGTTCCTTCAGCAAAAAGCCCTGCCAGCAGGATGGCTGACTTTACCTGGGCACTGGCCACAGGCATATTGTAGGTAATGCCTTGAAGTTTCTTCCCTACCGGAATTACCGTAATAGGCAGCTTGGTATTGCCCTCTCTACCTACGATATTGGCTCCCATCTGGCTTAGAGGCTTGATGACCCTGCCCATAGGACGGCGATGGAGGGAGCTATCACCAGTAAAGACGGAAACAAAATCCTGGGGGGCCAACATACCCATCATGAGGCGTAAGGTAGTACCGGAATTGCCAGCATCCAAAAGGGTGGCAGGCTCCTGCAGCCCATGTAGGCCATTGCCTGTTACCACCAGCTCCGTATCACTCTTGAACTCTACCTTGGCACCCAGGGCTTTCATAACCCCGGCAGTGGACATACAATCTGCAGAAGGCAGGAAATTGGTAATATGCACAGGAGTATCTCCCAGAGCCGCAAACATGACGCTGCGGTGTGATACGGATTTATCTCCTGGTATTACCAGCTCTCCTTTTAGTCCATGAGGGATTTTTTCTACGATTTTATCAGCCATATACAAATTCTCCTTTTTATCTGTCCCAGACGCTCCAACAGCCTGCTGCCGCTCCCATGGAAAAGGCCGCCTGCAGGTTAAAGCCTCCCGTATAGCCGTCTACGTCAGTGGTTTCTCCGGCAAAGTACAGTCCCTTTACCAGCTTGGATTCCATGGTCTTTGGGTTGATTTCCTTGGTATCTATGCCCCCAGCCGTCACAATGGCCTCCGCAATAGGCCTGGTGCCACTGATAATCATAGGCAGTGCCTTTAGCACCTCTGCCAGCTTGTGACGCTGTTCCCGGGTAATGGTATTTACCGGAGTATCCGGCTTGAGATAAGCTGCATCCAGTACCGGCTCAATCAGCCGACCTGGCAGCAAATCCTTCATGCCATTTTTGATTTCTTTATTTAGATATTTCTGAAAATCCCGCAGCAATCTGGCATCCAGCTGCTCCGGTGTCAAAGCAGGCTTTAGGTCCAGTTCCATTTCCACAAAATGTCCCTGGGAAAGAAGCTGGGCTGTCTGTCGGCTCAGGGAAAGCACGATTGGCCCACTAATGCCAAAATGGGTAAAAAGCATTTCCCCAAACATATCGCTGACCTTTTCCCCATCAGAAAGCAAAGTTGCCTTCACATTCTTCAAGGACAGTCCCTGCAGCTCCTTGACCCAGTCGTCCTCTGTTTCCAGTGGCACAAGGGAAGGCAGCAGCTTTACGATATGGTGGCCCAGCCTCTGAGCCAGTCGACAGCCGTCCCCGGTGGAGCCAGTTCCTGGATAGGAGGCACCACCTGTGGCAAGGATAGCAGCATCTCCCTTGTACTCCCTGCCATCAGAGAGCCGGAAGCCTGTGGCATGAAGCACTCCTGCCTCATCTGCCTGGGTAAGGATTTCCTCCACCCGGGCATCCAGAACCAGCTCCACCCCCAGCTCCTGAAGATACAGCACCATGGCCTCCACCACATCTGCTGCCTTGTCGCTAATGGGAAAAACCCTGCCTCCACGCTCTACCTTAGTGGGAACTCCCAAGGTCTGGAAGAACAGCTGCACATCCTCATTGTCATAGGCCTTTAGGCAGCTATAAAGGAACTTGCCGTTGCCTGGGATATTGCGGATAAGCTCCTGCTTTTCCGCCACATTGGTAATATTACACCGACCCTTGCCGGTAATCAGCATTTTTTTGCCAGGCCTGGACATTTTTTCCAGCAGCACCACCTGGGCACCATTTTCCGCTGCCTTGATAGCCGCCATCATGCCGGCAGGCCCTGCTCCAGCCACAATAATTCTGTCAAATTTATCCATTAAATCCCGTTCTCCCTTGGCCGTAAAGTCCTGCCAGATTCTTCAGTGCCGAAACCTCCTCCGAGGCAAGCTGGCGGTAGCTGCCTTCCTTCACACCTCTTAGGTCAAGTCCTGCAAAAACCGTCCGCTTCAGATCAATGACCCTATGGCCTACAGCCTGCATCATGCGGCGTACCTGACGGTTCCGGCCCTCGTGGATGGTGAGCTGTACCTTACAGGTGCGGTTGTCCTCTGCCTTATCTATCAGCCTGACAGCTGCCGGAGCGGTCATGCCATCTTCCAGCAAGACCCCCTTCCGCAGCTGGCGGATATCCATGTCGCTGACTACCCCTAGCACTGTTGCCTCATAGGTTTTCTTGATTTCATACCTAGGATGTAGCAAGCCGTTCATCAGCTCTCCATCATTGGTCAGCAGCAATAAACCCTCTGTATCATAGTCCAGACGGCCTACAGGATAGATATATTCATCCACATCAGCCAGCAGGTCAACAACGGTTTTCCTGCCCCTGTCATCCCTTACGGCAGAAATATAGCCTTTAGGCTTATTTAGGAGGAAATACAGCTTAGGCACACGCTTCTTTAGGGGATTGCCGTCAATGGCAATCTTGTCCTTATCTGCATCAGCCTGGACTCCCAGCTCCGTGACAATCTTCCCATTGAGAGAAACCCTCCCAGCCAGAATAAGCTTTTCCGCCTCCCGCCGGGAAGCAGCTCCTGCTTGGCTGATAATCTTTTGCAATCTTTCCATCTATCTCATATCCCTCTAACTATATTAGCTGAAAAAGCTGAACAGGAGGTAGGCTATCATGGCTGCCACAATGCCTACAGCCACCACCGGCAAGGCCACAAATACCAAGAAGGCAATCACTGCCAAGGCAATGAGACCTCCGATGATCCTGTATTTCCATTTGGTGCCGGTGGAGATGCTGCGGCCCAGATTGAAGCTATATACCCGTGGGCCATGGCCTGCTCCCCCATAGCTGCGGAAATTTCGCCGAAAATCTTGCTGCCTATTGCTGTTGTCCTCATAGGCTTCATTAAAGGTGTCAGGACGCTGCCTTCCCCCTGGCTCCTCATTTATATCTTCCTCAATGGTTATGTCCTCGTAGTCCATTTTTTCTTCCCGGGTCATAACCCGGACAAGAGTCTTGCTGTCCTCTTCCATGAAAATACACCTCGCTTTTTCCTGTGTTGTTTTGTGAGAGTAATTGACGGGCATCAGCTGTGGGGAGTACCATTTCAGGCACGCTCTCGCTCTAAATTCGCCTAGCGGATGCTAAGCTCTCAGAAATGAAATGCTCGCTGCCTATCGCCAGCTCACATTGATTTCTGAATCGCTAAGCACCGAGGCTCATTTAAGGCCTGTGCATGGTACATCTCCACAGCTTCGCCCTGCTTGTTACTGCTTCTTTATCTCATTCTTATCAGGTAATATATCTTTTGCTTGTTCCACTGTCTTTCCCGAATCCAGCACCAACTCAGGATTAAGCTCAGACAGAGGAACTAGTACAAAACTTCGTTGTTCCATATAGGGGTGTGGTATATTCAGCTCATCATGTTGAATATGCACTATCTCATTATCTTTTTCTATATACAGCAAATCTAAATCTATTGTCCTTGCTCCCCAGTGCTCGTGCCGCACCCTGCCTAATGCTTTTTCGATTTGCTGGCACTTGTGGAGCAGCTCTAGTGGCTCTAATGTGGTTTCTACCTTGGCAGCGGCGTTGATAAAGGCTGGCTGGTCCAGCTTGCCCCATGGAGGAGTTTCGTACATGGAGGACACTGCTGCCACCTGGATATTTTCCTCTGCCCCCAGCATTTCCAATGCCCTGGCGATAGTTTTCTCCCGCTGGCCTAGATTGGCTCCCAGGCTGAGATAGCAAATATATTTTTTCATCAGCTTATCCCTCGAAAGCATTTAACGCTGGATACTCACAGCCACATCATGGAAGATGCCGGCAATAGGTGCTCCCGGCTTGTGGACGGTGATTTCCACCTTTTCCAGCCGAGGATAACTGCTGCGGAGCACAGAAGCAATTTCCTCTGCCACAGCCTCGATAGTCTTAAAAGGCTCTCCCTCCACCACAGCCTGCACCTTCTCATAAACCTCAGCATAATTAATAGATGCCCTAAGGTCATCATGAATTCCTGCCTCGCTAAGATCCAGATACATTGTTACATCCACAATAAACCTTTGGCCTATGACATTTTCCTCTGGCAATGCCCCATGATAGCCAAAAAATTCCAGTCCTGTCAGTACAATCCTATCCATCTATTTCCTCATCTCTGCGACCTGTAGCCAAAATAGCATCGGTAATCTTGCACATCCTGCTAATAGGCAGCACATCATGTACCCGCATGATTTCGCAGCCCTTGGTAATTCCCAACACGCAAGTGGCTCCCGTAGGCTCCATGCGATCCTCCACTGGCAGATCCAGAGTATTGCCAATAAAGCTCTTGCGGCTGGTGCCCAGGAGGATTGGATAGCGGCGGCCATTGAACTTCTTCAGCTCCTGAAGGCGGTTCATAACCTCCAGATTGCCCTCTACTGTCTTGCCAAATCCAATGCCCGGGTCCAAGATGATGTTCTCCGGCTTGATGCCGGCCTTGTCTGCAATCTCCAGGCTCCGCATAAAGAAAGCCCGCATGCTGTCGATAATGTCCCCCTTGTACTCCTTGGAGTCCTGGTTGTGCATTACCACAATAGGCAAATCGTATGCTGCTGCTACCTTGGCCATTTCCCCTGGCTCCTTTTCGTACTGCAGGCCCCAGATGTCATTCAGCATATGGATGCCATGCTCTGCGGCATAGGCAGCAGTATCAGCCTTGAAGGTATCAATGGACACTGGCACAGGGCAGGCTGGCATTACCGCCTCCAAAAAAGGCTTCAGCCGCTGTATCTCGTCCTTTGCCGACATGGTCACGAAGCCAGGACGACTGGATTCTGCTCCCATATCCACCATATCTGCACCATTTACCACCATTTCCAGAGCGTGCTGCACGGCACTGTCAGTACTGTTCCATTTGCCTCCGTCAGAAAAGGAATCCGGCGTTACATTCAAAATGCCCATAATAAGGGTCTTTTTGCCGATTTCCAGCTTCTTGCCATCAGCCCAGCTATAGCTTCTCTTTTCCGGATACATAACCTGTTGATTCTTCTGCATTTGCTACTCCTTGTGGAAGCTTATTCGCTTCTATTCCAGCCCAGCAGCTGCCAGGCCTGATTGTACATTTCCTTGTTTTCCTCAAAGCTGCCCCGACAGGCAGAAGCCAAAGTGGATGTGCCCTGGGCCATATCTCCCCGCATGGTCATGCAAAGCTGCTGTGCCTCAGAAATGGCCAGTACCCCTTCCGCATCCAAATCCTCATAGATGGCCTGGGCGATTTGCTCCGTCAGCCGCTCCTGGAGCTGAGGCCTATGGGAGATAAGCTCCACCAGCTTGACGAACTTGCTCAGGCCTGCCACCATGCCATTTCGTGGCTTGTACACTAGGGAAACCTTCCCAAAGAAAGGCACCAGATGATGCTCGCACATGGAATAGAAGGGAATATCCTTTACTGCCACCAGGCCGTCATTGTCTGCCTGGAACAACTCTCCCCAGATTTCCTTGGTGTCCCTGTCCAAGCCGCTAAAAAGATAGCTGTACATTTCTGCCACCCGGGCAGGGGTTTTTTCCATGTCCAGGGCAGCCAAATCCAGCCCCAGAGCCTCCAGAAAATCCCTCATGGCTCCTACAGCCTTTTCATTCATAAGCTTCACTCCCCGGCTATTTCTGCCCTATCAGCCTGCCGCCTTATCAGCATGGCATCACCAAAGGAAAAGAACCTGTATTTATCCTCTACAGCCCTTTTATATGCCTCCAGCACAAATTCCCGCCCAGCAAAGGCACTAATAAGCATGATTAAAGTAGACTTAGGCAAATGGAAATTGGTAACTATCCCATCCACCAGCTTGAACTCATAGCCAGGATAAATAAAAATCCCTGTCCAGCCGGATTTGCCACGAATCTGTCCCACGCCGTCAGCAGCAGATTCCAGTGTGCGGATAGAGGTAGTGCCTACGGCAATAACCCGCTTGCCGGCGGCCTTGGTAGCCAATATTAAATCCGCTGTTTCCTGGCTGATGCTGTAATATTCCTTGTGCATTACATGGTCTTCGATATTCTCCACATTTACAGGACGGAAGGTGCCCAATCCCACATGAAGGGTAACAAAGCCCAGGTTCACGCCATAGTCCTTCAGCTCCTGAAGCTGCTCCTTGGTAAAATGCAGCCCTGCTGTTGGGGCGGCGGCAGAACCCTGCTCCCGGGAGTATACGGTCTGATACCGTTCCTTGTCTGCCAGCTTCTCATGGATATATGGCGGCAAAGGGGTTTCTCCCAGCCTGTCCAAAATCTCCTCAAAGATGCCCTCATACTGGAATTTGACAATCCTGCCACCAAAGTCCGTAGTCTCCGTTACTGTGCAGGCCAGCTCATCGCTGAACCTTACTACCTGGCCAGGCTGAGCCTTGCGACCAGGCTTTACCAGGGTTTCCCAGGTATCACCATCAATGCGGCGAAGGAGGAAAACTTCTACCTTGCCGCCAGTGCCATCCCGCCAGCCTAGGAGCCTTGCGGGCATTACCCTGGTATCGTTCATAATGAGGGTGTCCCCTGGCTCCAGATATTCCTTCAAATCATAAAAATGCCTGTGCTCAATGGTTTTATCCACAGGATCCAGCACCATAAGCCTGGATGAATTTCTCGGCTCCACCGGAGTTTGTGCAATCAGCTCCTCCGGCAGATTATAGTCAAAATCTGTTAACTGCATTGATTTTCTCCAAAATAATTAGTATATTTCCTGAATCACTACATCTGTATAGTAATAATGCAAAATCTGGTCATAGCTGCTGCCAGCTGCCGCCATGGCATTGGCACCATATTGGGCCAGTCCTAGGCCGTGACCAAAGCCATGTCCCTCAAAGACAATGCTGTCCACTCCCTGCAGCTTCATGGTGGTATTGCTCATAGCTTCCGGAGCCTTATCTACCACCTTGCTCTTGCTGGCGGTTTTAGCTGCGGCGACAGTGCTGCTTGTCCGCTCCGTATGTATATTGAACATGGCACTTTTCAGACCAAATATGGTCCTTGCCTGTTCTCCGGTGAGAGTAATATTGCCACTGCTGCCGGTAAATTTAATGCCATAGGCCCTGCCAGAGGAAGAACGGCCTGTTACAGAATCACTGGCAGATAGAGGCACCATAGCCAGGCTTTGCAGCGTACCTACCCCCTTGCCAGAGGACGCCAGCTTCTTCTCCACCTGGGCTACGGTAAATTTAGAAGTCCAGTTATGATATGGAGATTTGCTGTCATCGTCTGTTACAGAGCGAAGATATGGCATATAACTGCCCCAGACATTTTCGCTATTTTCCGTGGCACCGCCGGAGGAAGCATGGAATGCCGCATAAATGACCTGATTGTTGTAGTACATTACCTGGCCGTAGGTAGCATCCACCGCCTGGTTGGTGGCATCGGTTTCCTCCCCGCTGCCCATGTACACCTGGCAATGGCTTGTACTGCACAGCTCGTAGCCGCTGCTGGCACTATGCTGCCGGGACTTGCTGTAAAGGGCAAAGGTTCTGGCAGCCACAGCCTGAGCCTTTAGTGCCTCCTGATTCCAAGAAGGAGACATTTCTGCCGGCAGTACTCCCTTCACATAGTCCTCCAAGGAAACATTATTTATCACCTTGATAGAGGAGCCGTCATAGATAATACGCAAGGTTCCTCGATAAGCCATATCATTGAAAAGCACCTGGTCAGAGGAGTTATTGGGCTTTAGTACAATAATACTGCTGCCGGACTTATCCCCGTTGATATAGAGGGCATTGCCGGAGATGGTCAGACGGGCATCACTTTCTTCAGACAGGTTCTTCAATACCTTGCCGGTATTGCCGTCAACAATCTGATACGCCCCCTCCGCAGACACTGTAGCAGTGGCAAGGGACTCTCCTAGCATAACATTCAGCATGGTAGCGGCAGTCTTCTTGTCCGAATCCAGCTTTACCACAGAAGGCTTGTCCTTATCAGCCATTGTGGCACTCTTTTCCTGCTGCTTCACATTCCATTCCGGTGTCTTGGGAGGATTTTTCCCTGCCCCAGGACGAAGGGTGCCAATGCCTGCACTGGCCACCCCCATATTCAGCAGGAAAAATGCACCCACAAATCCTGCTGCCAGCTTTATCATATATTTATTCATGACTCTGCCCATCTCTTTCTGCCTCAGCTGCCAGCCTGGCCTCTTCCTCCAGTCTGGCCCTTTTCTTGGCCTTGTTTGCCTTCTTTCGTGCCTTGCGGATAGCCCTGCTGTACCTTTCCTCCTCGCTGAAGATGCAGCCACAATATGGCTGCCGGTACAGCTCCAGCTCCTGGCTAATATCTATACCTTCCTGCCAGCCTGGGCGGAAATCCTCATAATAGAAATCCACGCCATAAACCTTGGCAAAATGCTCCGCTGTTTCCTTCATTAAATCATGCTGCTGGTAAATGCTGTAAAACAAAGTAGATGTAAAGGCATCAAAGCCATTTTCCGCCGCAAACCGTGCCGTCTCCTGCAATCGCCAGGTATAGCACATACGACAGCGGCCATTTTCCACCGACTCTGCCGCCAGAGCCTTTTTGAGAAAATCCCGCAGACGGTAATTATCGTCGTCATACATCTTCATATCCACCTTGGCAGCAAATTCCCGGGCTGTTTTCAGCCGCATATCCCATTCCTTGTAGGGATGGATATTGGGATTGAAAAAATACCCTACAGGCTCTATACCCTCCTGCCGCAGCTTTTTCACCGGATAGCAGGAGCATGGCCCGCAGCACATATGTAAAAGTAAATTCATCTTCAAGCCTCCGGATATGGTACGCCCATATGCTTGTAGCCAGCCCTGGTCACAACCCTACCCTTAGGGGTGCGGTTAATAAAGCCCAGCTGCAGCAAATATGGCTCATAGACATCCTCGATGGTATCCCGTTCCTCACTGGTAGCCGCCGCCAGGGTATCCAGTCCCACAGGGCCGCCACTGAACTTTTGAATCATAGTGTCCAGCATCCGCCTGTCCGTATGATCCAAGCCAATCTTGTCCACCTCCAACCGCTGAAGGGACTCATCCGCAATGGCATCAGTAATGATACCATCTCCTGTAATCTGGGCAAAATCCCTGACCCGCTTCAAAAGCCTGTTGGCAATACGAGGGGTTCCCCTAGAACGTCTGGCTATTTCCAAGGCTCCCTTTTCCTCAATAGGAATCTGCAAAATCTCCGCTGCCCGCTTCACTATAAGCACCAGATCCTCCGGCTCATAGTATTCCAGCCGGGAAATAACCCCAAATCTATCCCTTAGCGGCCCTGCCAGAGAGCCTGCCTTGGTGGTGGCACCGATAAGGGTAAATGGTGCCAAATCCAGCCGTATGGAGCGGGCACTTGGCCCCTTGCCAATAACGATATCCAGAGCAAAATCCTCCATGGCAGAGTAAAGCACTTCCTCCACGTTCCTAGATAGCCTGTGAATCTCATCAATAAACAGCACATCCCTCTCTCCCAGATTGGTAAGCAGTGCCGCCAAATCCCCTGCATGGTTAATGGCTGGGCCAGAGGTGACTCTAAAATTTACCCCCAGTTCGTTGGCAATAATCCCTGCCAAGGTGGTCTTTCCCAGTCCCGGTGGGCCATAAAACAATACATGATCCAAGGCATCCCCTCTGGACATAGCCGCCTTGATGAAGATTTCCAGATTGTCCTTTGCCTTTTTCTGGCCGATATATTCCCGCAGGTGACGAGGCCGCAGACTATACTGCCAGTCGTCCCCATTCTGGGCAGCCATATCCACTACCCGCTCTTGGGCAAATTCACCGTAGTTGATTTCCTCCAACCTCTATCACCTCCCTGACAGCTCCTTGAGAGCAAATTTAATCACAGCCTGCACATCCTGATCTGCCTTTAGCTTCATGCACTTGTCCAGCACTGGTCCCAGCTGCTGGGCATTGTACCCCAGGCTCTGGAGGGCAGCAGCAGCCTCTGCCACCACACCTTCCCCGATTTCCGGCAAATCAAAGAAGTCCTCCAAGGACTCCACCTCACCACCGTCTACAAAGTGCAGTTTATCCTTTAGTTCCACAATCATCCGCTCGGCGGATTTCTTGCCGATGCCTGGCAGCTTGGTCAGCACCGAAGCCTGTTTTTTCTGTATAGCCTGACACAGCTTTGCCGGGGTAATTGCCCCAATGATTCCCAAAGCCACCTTTGGCCCAATGCCGCTAACGGTAAGCAGTAGCTGAAACAGGTCATACTCCTCCTGAGTATAGAAGCCATAAAGCTGGATGGCATCCTCCCGCACCGCCGTATGGGTAAACAGGGTAGCCTCCTCCCCCAGCCTCAGCTGGCTGTGGGTATTGCCGGCAATATACACTCTGTAGCCTACGCCATTTACATCCAAGAGGCAAATATCTGACATCAAATATGCCACCTTGCCCCGCAAAAATCCTATCATAGTCAAACCCTCAAAACAAATTAATCTTATCTGTTTATTTTATCATTACACAGATTCTATTTCAACTATTGACAAACATATCTCGCAGATATAAAATAGCACTATGATAAATAGTTAATATTTCCTATACTTTTCGCATATAGGAACATGAAACCTTCACACCTAAAAAACCATGTTGCTAAGGGAAAATATCCCAAAGCACCATGGTTCTTTTTTAGTTTATATTTGTCAGCTTATTTTTTCTTTGCCTTTAGGTATTCATCAATGGCTGCTGCGGCTTTTTTGCCTGCACCCATGGCAAGGATTACGGTGGCTGCACCGGTTACAATATCGCCTCCGGCGAAGACGCCTTCCTTGGTGGTGGCACAGGTTTCTTCATCAGCTACGATGTTGCCCCGCTTGTTGGTCTCCATGCCAGGAGTGGTAGATGCCACAATAGGATTTGGACCGTTGCCGATGGCCATGATAACAGTCTCCACCGGCAGCTCGAACTCAGATCCCTCGATGGCTACCGGACGGCGGCGGCCGGAGGCATCAGGCTCTCCCAGCTCCATCTTGATGCACTTCAGGCCCTTGACCCAGCCATTTTCATCTCCCAGGATTTCCACAGGGTTATTCAGCAGCTTGAACTGGATGCCCTCTTCCTTGGCATGATGTACTTCTTCGGCACGAGCAGGCAGCTCAGCCTCAGAACGGCGATACACGATGTACACATTCTCAGCTCCCAGGCGGAGAGAGGTACGGGCTGCATCCATGGCAACATTACCACCGCCTACTACGGCTACATTCTTGCCAATGGAGATTGGGGTAAGATGGTTCGGGAAGTCATAGGCCTTCATGAGGTTGCAGCGGGTCAGGAACTCGTTGGAGGAATAAACTCCGTTGAGATTCTCTCCTGGGATGTGCATAAAATGCGGCAGTCCGGCACCGGTGCCTACATATACAGCATCAAAACCCATTTCTCCCAGCAGCTCATCTACGGTAAAGAGCCGCCCGGCAATGGCATTAACTTCGATTTCAACTCCCAGCTTCTGGAGGTTCTCCACCTCACGCTTGACGATTTTGTCCTTTGGCAGACGGAACTCAGGAATACCGTAGGACAGAACGCCACCGGCTACATGGAGGGCCTCAAAGATTGTAACCTTATAGCCCAGCTTTGCCAAATCTCCGGCACAGGAAAGTCCGGATGGGCCGGCACCGATGACAGCTACCTTCTGGGCATCCTCAGCAAAATCTATTGGCTGGATTTCCTCGTTCTTGGCCAGCTGGTAGTCAGCAGCAAAACGCTCCAGACGGCCGATACCTACTGGCTCCCCCTTGATGCCCATGACACAGTATTTCTCACACTGGTTTTCCTGTGGGCAGACACGGCCGCAGACAGCTGGCAAGGAGTTAGACTCCTTGATGATATCAATGGCGGAGTCAAAGTCTCTTTCCTTGATCTTGCCGATAAAGGCAGGGATATTTACCTGTACAGGACAGCCCTGGCGGCACTTTGGCTTTGGGCAGCCCAGACAGCGGTTGGCCTCAGCTACTGCGGTTTCTTCGTCATAGCCCAGGGCTACCTCCTGAAAGTTGCGGGCACGAATCTGAGGATCCTGCTCCGGCATTTTGTGCTTGGTCATTACTAAAGCCATTTTACTTACCTCCCCAGTCCGATATTGCAAACATGATCCTTGGCCTGTGCCTCCTGTGGACGGAACATACGGCTGCGAGCCATGAGGCTGTTAAAGTCCACCAAATGGCCGTCAAACTCAGGGCCATCCACGCAGGCAAACTTCATCTCGTCTCCCACCTGGACACGGCAGCCACCGCACATGCCGGTGCCGTCTACCATAACAGGGTTCAGAGAAACCACGGTCTTGATGCCCAGAGGACGGGTGGCCTCTACCACGCTACGCATCATGACACCAGGGCCAATGGCAGTAACCTGGTCGATTTTCTCACCACGGTCCACCAGCTGCTGGAGAGCAGTAGTAACAAAACCCTTTACCCCATAGGAGCCATCATCAGTAGCGATGAGCACCTCATCGGAGATAGCACGCATCCGCTCCTCAAAGATAAGAATATCCTTGGTCTTGGCACCCATAATGGAAATAACCTTGTTGCCGGCCTCATGCATAGCCCTGGCAATAGGATATACCGGTGCCACGCCGATACCGCCGCCGATGCATACGATGGTGCCCATGCCTGGCTCCACCTCAGATGGCTGGCCCAGAGGCCCGGCGAAGTCCACGATATACTCCCCTTCTTCCTTGGCAGCCAGCATCTGGGTAGAAGCACCTACCACCTGGAAAATCAAGGTAATGGTACCGGCCTCCCGGTCAAAGTCTGCAATGGTGAGAGGAATACGCTCCCCATCCTCGCTGACCCTTAGGACGATAAACTGTCCTGCCTGGGCTTTTTTTGCCACTCTCGGTGCGTCAATGTCATAATGAAAGATGCCGGGAGAAAGCTCCTGCTTTTTCAAAATCTTGAACATTCTACATACTCTCCTTTTAGAATACACAATTCACCAGGGTGGGCTACACATCACCACCCTCGGTACCTATATCCTCAAGGCACAGCCCATGGGAGCTAATGCCTTATTTGCTTACTCAGCCAAAATCCCCTCCAGATAGGCCTGGACATTGCCACGGATTGGCATAAGGTAGAGGTTATCCCCCCGCTCCTGGGCAAACTTCTTTACCTTGCGGCCAAAGTCAATGCTCCACTCTAATGTAGGCTCAAAATCCTTAGGGAATACTACATTGTTCTTCATTTCCCAGTAGCTCATGGAACGCTCGGAGGTTACCGGGGTAATGCCCCAGTACACATTCTGCCCCTCCAACATATCTGCGTACATTTCCAGGAACCTCATGTCAAAGAAAGGCTGGGTAAAGAAGCCTACTGCTCCTGCCTGAAGCTTCCGCTGTATACGGTAAAGCTCCTGCCGCATGCTGTCCCGGTACTGGTCAATGCCGGCATAAACCTTTACCTCAGGCATTTCCTGGTGGAACTTTTGGATCACATCTGTGCTAATGGTTGGATAAACCTTGTGGTTCATGTCCTGAGGGGGATCACCCTCTATTACCAGCACCTCCGTAATGCCGCTTTGGCGAAGCTCAGGCCGCATGGACAATGGTTCTGCCAGATTTATGTCAATGGCACGGATATGGGGCATTACTGCCGCATAGTAGTCCTGGGCAATGGCTGCTCCCTGCCAGCTCCTGGTTTCAAACCGCAGCAGGTCAGGAATATTTATCAGGTCAATGCCCTGGATATTTGCCTTGATGGACTCCAGGCTCTCCCGCAACTCCTCAGGGGAGCGGGGCACCAGCTCCAGAGAAATTCTCGTCATCTCATCACTTCCTGTTATATATATCCACAGAGGGCAGGAACTCACATAATGTGCACTCCCGCCCCTCTGCCTTACTTATAGTATTCGTTATTCTATGGCTTTTTCCTGCCAGAATATAATTTTTTAGAATAATCCTGTAATCTTCCCGTTTACATCAATATCCATATTCTCAGCAGCTGGCTTCTTTGGTAGTCCAGGCATAGTGAGAATATTGCCAGTGAGGGCTACGATAAATCCAGCACCGGCTGCGATCCTCAACTCCTTTACTGTGATGCGGAAGCCCTCCGGACGGCCCACCTTGGTGGCATCATCAGAGAAGCTGTACTGGGTCTTGGCCATGCAGACAGGCACCTTGTCCAAGCCCAGAGCCTCGATTTCTGCCAGCTGCTTCTTGGCAGGGGCAGTAAAGTCTACGCCATCACCGCCGTAAATTTCCTTGACGATGGCTTCGATTTTCTCAGGAATGGTCTGCTCCACATCATACATGTAGTGGAAATCAGCTGGCTTTTCCATGGCCTCCAGCACCTTGTTGGCCAGGTCAATGCCGCCTTCGCCCCCCTTGGCCCAAACCTGGGACAGAGCTACAGAAGCACCCAGTGCGTTGCACTTTGCCTCTACAAAGTCCAGCTCTTCCTTGGTATCAGTAGGGAAAGCATTGATGGCTACCACTGCTGGCAGGCCGAATTTATGAACATTTTCAATATGCTTGGTGAGATTTGCCAGACCCTTTTCCAGAGCTGCCATATCTACATTACCCAGCTCAGTCTTTGGCATGCCCCCATGCATCTTCAGGGCACGGACAGTGGCTACGATAACAACGGCATCTGGATGGAAGCCAGCAAAGCGGCACTTGATGTCCAAGAACTTCTCAGCACCCAGATCAGCACCAAAACCAGCCTCTGTCAAGGTAATATCCGCAAACTTACGAGCAAACTTGGTGGCCATCAGTGAGTTGCAGCCGTGGGCGATATTGGCAAATGGGCCACCGTGGATAAGAGCAGGAGTACCTTCCAAAGTCTGCACCAGATTTGGCTTAATGGCATCCTTGAACAGCAAAGTAAGGGCACCAGTAACATTCAGCTCCTCAGCACGGATGGCTCTGCCATCACGGCTATATGCTACCACGATTTCACCCAGACGCTTCTTCATGTCCTCCAGGTCAGAAGCCAGACAAAGAATAGCCATCATCTCAGAAGCAACAGTGATATCAAAGCCGGTTTCACGGGGAGTGCCATGGGCCTTGCCACCTAAGCCGATAACGATATTCCGGAGGGCACGGTCGTTGAGATCCAGCACCCGCTTCCAGGTAATGCGGCGAACATCAATATCCAGAGCATTGCCCTGCTGGATATGGTTGTCGATAACTGCTGCCAGCAGGTTGTGGGCTGTGGTAATGGCATGGAAATCACCGGTAAAATGCAGGTTAATATCCTCCATTGGCACTACCTGGGCATAGCCACCGCCGGCAGCACCGCCCTTCATACCAAAACAAGGCCCCAGGGATGGCTCACGGAGAGCTACTGCTACCTTTTTGCCCATACGATGGAAAGCATCAGCCAATCCTACGCTGGTGGTGGTCTTGCCCTCACCGGCGGCAGTTGGGTTGATGGCTGTTACCAGGATCATCTTGCCGTCTGGCTTGTCCTTTACCTTGTTCCAGGCATCCAGAGAAATCTTGGCCTTGTACTTGCCGTACAGCTCCAGATCGTCCTCGTCAATACCCAATCTTGCGGCAACCTTGGAGATATGCTCCATCTGTGCTTCCTGGGCGATTTCTACATCAGTCTTCATACAAAAATATCCTCCCTAAATATCTTTTCACCAAAAGCCTCATGTTCCTCTATGATTTAAGCGGTATTTACCGTCTCGCCAGCTTACTTTTCCAGCTGCAAACGGGCTGCTTCTACGGTGTTCTGCATCAGCATAGCAATGGTCAAAAGGCCCACGCCACCTGGTACCGGAGTAATGGCTCCGGCCACTTCCTTTACTGCCTCAAAGTCCACATCTCCCACCAGCTTCTTTGGGGCAATGCGGTTGATGCCTACGTCGATAACAGCAGCACCTGGCTTTACCATATCGGCAGTAACAAATCCAGGACGGCCCACAGCGGCTACCAGAATATCTGCCTGACGGGTTACCTCTGCCAAATTCTTGGTTCTAGAGTGGCAAATGGTAACGGTGGCGTTCTTGCCCAGCAGCAGGTGCAGCATAGGCTTGCCAACGATATTGCTGCGGCCGATAACCACTGCATTGGCTCCCTCTACAGGGATGCCAGCCAGCTCCAGCATACGCAGACACCCGTGAGGGGTACATGGTATTAGAGCCTTCTGGCCAGTAACCAATCTACCTACATTTACTGGATGAAAGCCGTCTACGTCCTTCAATGGGTCAATGGCCTCCAGCACCTCAGACTCATATGGCTGCAAAGCCTTTGGCAGTGGCAACTGTACCAATATGCCGTGGATCTTTTCATCCTTGTTCAGGCGGTCAATCTCTGCCAGCAGCTCTTCACGGGTGGTAGTATCTGGCAGCTCTACGCCTTCAGAGTAAAAGCCTAGCTCTGTGCAGGCCTTGTGCTTGTTGCGTACATATACCTGGGAGGCTGGGTTTTCACCTACGATGATTACGGCAAGGCCAGGGGTAATGCCGTATTTTTCCTTTAGTTCCTGGGCTTTCTGGCCTGCTTCTTCTTTTAGTTTTGCGGCAAATACCTTGCCTTCTAATAATTTTGCTGTCATGGTTGTCACTCCTCTGATATAGCACAGCCAGAGTACCCACGTCGACTCGCTCTCGCTCCTATATCGACCTAGTGGATGCTAAACTCTCACGAGGGGCATGTTTTATGGCCTATCGGCATAAAACATGGCTCGTGAATCGTTAAGCACCAAGGTCGATAAAGGGTCTCCTTAGGGTACATCTGACTGTGCCGCTACACTCGCAATTCACTACTCTCTATCAAAACATCACGCTGATTAGCGTGCATAAAAATATGGCTACAGAAACAATTCCGTTTCGTAAGTAATATTGTCTGGTAAAGGCTCCGAAGCCTTTTTTGTCTATTAGTTGGTGCTGGTAGGTCAGCACGCCTGCTGCGATGCCTACACCGATAAAGTAGAAATATCCCAGGG
>CAVFWX010000011.1:0-26290 GCA_963626225.1 Anaerotignum sp. | reverse complement strand
TGGATATGCGTATCCTGTTCAGCGGCATTCCTTTGGATCAGATGTCCGTATCCATGACCATGAATGGTGCTGTACTACCAATCTTGGCTTTCTACATCCTTTCCGGTGAGGAGCAGGGGGTAGACAAGAAGGTTATGGCTGGTACTATCCAGAATGATATCCTGAAGGAATTCATGGTGCGTAACACCTATATTTATCCGCCTGAAATGTCCATGCGTATCATTGGTGATATCTTTGAATACACCACCAAATACATGCCTAAGTTCAACAGTATTTCCATTTCCGGCTATCATATGCAGGAGGCTGGTGCTACAGCAGATATTGAGCTGGGCTACACCCTTGCCGATGGCTTGGAGTATATTCGTACCGGCATCAAGGCAGGTCTGCCGGTAGATTCCTTTGCCAAGCGCCTGTCCTTCTTCTGGGCCATTGGCAAGAACTACTTTATGGAAGTTGCCAAGATGCGTGCCGCCCGTGTCCTGTGGGCCAAGATCGTAAAGTCCTTTGGTGCCCAGGAAAGCAAGTCCATGGCGCTGCGTACCCACTGCCAGACCTCTGGCTGGTCTTTGACAGCTCAGGATCCATTCAACAATGTATCTCGTACTTTGATGGAGGCTATGGGTGCAGCTCTGGGCCATACCCAGTCCCTCCATACCAATGCACTGGATGAAGCTATTGCCTTACCAACGGACTTCTCTGCCCGTATTGCCCGCAATACTCAGCTGTACATCCAGGATGAAACCAGCGTCTGCAAGATCATTGATCCATGGGGTGGCTCCTACTATGTAGAGGCTCTTACCAATGAGATCATCCGCAGGGCATGGGCACATATCCAGGAGGTTGAGGCATTAGGTGGCATGGCTAAGGCTATTTCCAGCGGCCTGCCAAAGATGCGTATTGAGGAGGCTGCAGCCCGCCGTCAAGCTCAGATTGACTCCGGCAACGAGTCCATTATCGGTTTGAACAAGTACCGTCTGGAGAAGGAAGACCCGCTGGAAATATTGGCTATTGACAATACTGCCGTACGTCAGGCACAGATTGAGCGTTTGGAAAAGCTTAGGGCAGAACGTAACGATGATGATGTACGTCGCTGCCTGGAGGGGATTACCAAGGCTGCTGAGTCCCGTGATAACGGCAACCTGCTGGAGGCTGCCGTAGATGCCGCCAGAGCACATGCTTCCCTAGGTGAAATTTCCGATGCAGTGGAGAAGGTTTCCGGCCGTTTCCAGGCTGTTATCCATACCATTTCCGGCGTATATTCCTCTGAGTTTACCGATAAGAGCGAGCTGGAAAGAGCTCGCGAGATGGCAGATGAATTCGAGGAGCTTACGGGCCGCAGGCCTCGTATCTTCGTGGCAAAGATGGGTCAGGACGGCCATGACAGAGGCCAGAAGGTTATCGCATCTTCCTTTGCGGATATGGGCTGGGATGTTGATGTTGGCCCTCTGTTCCAGACTCCTGAGGAAACCGCCCAGGATGCAGTGGACAACGATGTGCACATGGTAGGCTTTAGCTCCCTAGCAGCAGGCCACAATACCCTCCTGCCACAGCTGGTACAGGAGCTGGCCAAGCTGGGCCGTGAGGACATTATGGTATGCATCGGGGGCGTAATCCCTGTACAGGACTATGACTTCCTGTATCAGAGTGGTGCAGTGGCTATCTTTGCACCAGGAACCAATATCCCTGAGGCAGGCATCAAGCTACTGACCTTGCTGATTGACCGGGCCAAGGAAGAAATGGCTGAAGAAGAATGATCTAGGGGAGTGTGAGTTATGGCAGAGTATACTACATCAAAGCCCAGCTGGGTTCCAGAGGAACCAAATAGCAAATTTGCCTGTAGTGTCATGGGTGGCATAGAGGGCATCAAGGATACCACAGTAGGGAATATAAATCCCCTGCTGACCAGCGGCAAAATGAAGCCGAAAAGGCGCCTTATCATGACAGAGGACGACTATGTAAACGGCGTATTGAAAGGCGACCGCATGGTGCTGTCCAGAGCCATAACTCTCATCGAAAGCAACAGCTCCAAACATTTTGCCAAGGCCCAGCGGGTACTTCAGAGACTGCTGCCTCATACAGGCAAGGCACTGCGCATTGGTATTACCGGTGTGCCGGGAGCCGGCAAAAGCACCATTATCGAGGCCTTTGGCAATATGCTCTGCGACGGAGGGCACAGGGTAGCGGTTCTTTCGGTGGATCCTACCAGCTCTGTCACCAGAGGCTCCATACTAGGCGACAAGACCCGCATGGGGACTCTTTCTAGGCGGTCTGAAGCATTTATCAGGCCATCGCCGGCAGGGGGAACCCTAGGGGGCGTTGCCCGCAAAAGCCGTGAAACCATGTTGATGTGTGAGGCGGCAGGCTATGATATCATCCTGATAGAAACTGTCGGCGTGGGACAGTCAGAAACAACGGTGCGTTCCATGGTTGACTTCTTTATGTTAGTGGTGCTCACCGGAGCTGGAGATGACCTGCAGGGCATCAAGAAAGGCATTATGGAACTAGCAGATGCCATCGTTATCAACAAGGCCGATGGAGACAATCTCCTAAAGGCCAAGGTAGCCAGGGGCGAGTATGAGCGGATGATAGAATATATACGTCCCGCTACCGAAGGCTGGCCTACTCATGCCTATATGTGTTCTGCCTATACAAAATTTGGTCTGCCGGAGCTATGGAAAGTAATCGAAGCCTTTAAGGAAATGACTGAAAAAAGCGGCGTATTCCAAAGACGCCGTCAGCATCAGCTGTTGGAGTGGATGAACAGCATGATCGATGAGCATCTCCACAGCCTCTTCTTTGAGGATCCTGTTATCACCGGCCGTATGCCGGAGGTAAAGGAGGCAGTGCTCCATGGCATTATCTCTCCTACCCAGGCCGTCAAGGAGCTAGTAGGAATGTTTGACCTGGAGCGAGCTGCCAGACGCAATGCAGACTTCCTCCGGATGGAAGACAAGAAAAAATAAGGCAAAATCGTCACCGCAACGAAATTCTTCAAGTGGTGGCGATTTTTTTGCCAATTTCCATATCTAACCAGGCTGGGATATATACTTTACTAAATTTACCGGCTGCTATGGGGAAAATATACAGGAATGCTTGTGTTAAGAGGAGTTTTGTGGTATTATGTTTTGGTGTACTGTGGTTAAGAATAGGAAAACTGTGTTGAGCAGATTTTTCTACACAAATATTATTCAGGAGGTCATTTGACACAATGGAAGTTAATGTTAAGGATTTAGAAAACTCTCAGGTAGAATTTGAAATTACTGTACCAGCTGCTGAGCTGGATAAGGCTTATGAGGCTGCATATAAGAAGGTTGCCTCCAAGGTAAACATCCCTGGCTTCCGCAAGGGCAAGGCTCCAAAGACCATTGTTGAGCGTACCGTAGGCAAGGAATACATTTTGGATGAGGCTGTAGAGGCTGTTGCTCCTCAGAAGTTCTTTCAGGCTGTTAAGGAGCAGGAAATCGATATCGTAACCCGTCCTGAGTTCGATGTTGTTACCAAGGAGCTGGGCAAGGATCTGGTATTCAAGGTTACTGCAACCAAGAAGCCAGAGGTAAAGCTGGGTGACTACAAGGGCCTGAAGGTTGAAGTTGAGAAGGATCAGGTTGATGATGAGGCTGTACAGCTGCAGCTGACCCGCATGCTGGATCGCCAGGCTGACATGGTAGAGGCTGAGGAAGGCTCCGAGGTTGCCAAGGATGATTTTATTACCTTGGATTTCGAGGGCTTTGTTGATGGCGAGGCTTTTGCTGGCGGCAAGGGCCAGGACTATCCTCTGCAGATCGGTTCCAACAGCTTTATCCCAGGCTTTGAGGATCAGCTGGTAGGTGCCAAGGTTGGCCAGGAGCTGGATGTAAATGTAACCTTCCCTGAGGAGTATCATGCTGAGGAGCTGAAGGGCAAGCCAGCAGTATTCAAGTGCACTGTAAAGAGCATCAAGAGAAAGGTTCTTCCTGAGCTCAACGATGAATTTGCCAAGAAGGCCAGCACCTTCCAGACTTTGGATGAGCTGAAGGCTGATATCCGTAGCAATCTGGAGAAGTCTGCTGAGAGCAAGTTCCAGGCTGAGAAGCGTGAAGCTGTAATCAAGCAGGCTACCGAGAACGCTGAGGTTGAGATTCCTGAGGTTATGGTAGAGAACCGTGTAAACGTTATGATCCAGGAGCTGGCTCTCCGTCTGGAGCAGCAGGGCATGAAGCTGGAAATGTACCTCCAGTATGCTAATACCGATATCAGCAAGCTCCGTGAGACCTACAAGGATACCGCTGTTGCCAACGTGAAGACTGATTTGGTTCTGGAGGCTGTTGCCAAGGCTGAGGGCTTCAAGGTTGAAGGCGAGGAGCTGGATGCAGAGGTTGAGGCTATGGCTCAGGCTTATGGTGCCAGTGCTGCTGAGGTAAAGAAGATTATCCAGGAGCAGGGCCGTACCATGGATCTCATTGAGACCGTACTCCGTCGCAAGACTGCCCAGTTCATTCTGGAGAATGCTGCTGAGTAATTAACGCCCTATATAGCTGATATTTCAGCAATCTATGAGGTGATAAAATGAGTTATGTTCCTATGGTCGTGGAGCAATCTGGCCAGGGCGAGCGTGCCTACGATATTTATTCTCGTCTGCTGAAGGACAGGATTATCTTCCTTAGCGGAGAGGTAGAGGACAATATGGCCAATACTATCGTAGCACAGATGCTTTTCCTGGAGGCAGAGGATCCAGACAAGGATATTTACCTGTATATCAACAGCCCCGGCGGTGTGGTAACCGCCGGCATGGCTATCTACGATACCATGCAGTACATCAAGCCTGATGTATGTACCATCTGCATTGGCCAGGCAGCCAGCATGGGTTCATTGCTGCTGACTGCTGGTGCCAAGGGCAAGCGTTTTGCCCTGCCAAATGCCAGGATTATGATTCATCAGCCTTTAGGCGGAGCCCGTGGTCAGTCTACCGATGTGCAGATTCAGGCAAGGGAGCTATTGCGTACCAGAGATCTGCTGAATAATATTTTGTCTCAGGCTACCGGCAAGTCCAAGGATGAAATCCAGGCTGACACGGAGCGGGACAATTTCATGAGTGCTGCTGATGCTGTGGAATATGGCCTGATTGACAAGGTCATTGTCAGAAAAGAGAATGGCGAAGAATCTGAAAAATAAGGGGGTGAAGGCATGAGCTTTGATGAAAAGGGAAAACGTGTATGTTCATTTTGCGGCAAGTCTGAGGATATGGTACGTAGGCTGGTAGAAGGCCCTGGAGTATATATCTGCGATGAATGCGTTGATGTCTGCAATGATGTCATTCTGGCTAATATTCAGGAAGAGGAAGATGATAGGCCTGGCAATGCCGAGCTTCCTAAGCCAAAAGAAATCAAGGAAATTCTTGATCAGTATGTCATTGGCCAGGATGAGGCAAAGAAGTCCCTTTCTGTAGCAGTGTACAACCACTACAAGCGAGTCAATGCTTCCAAGAAGCCTGTACATAGGGATGATGATGTGGAGTTGCAGAAATCCAATATCCTTATGCTAGGACCTACCGGAAGCGGCAAGACCTTGCTAGCCCAGACCCTAGCCAGGATTTTGGATGTTCCTTTTGCTGTGGCTGATGCCACCACCCTTACTGAGGCTGGCTATGTAGGCGAGGATGTAGAAAACATCCTGCTGAAGCTGATTCAGGCAGCGGACTTCAATATAGAGAAAGCCCAGCGTGGCATTATCTATATTGATGAGATTGACAAGATTGCCCGTAAGGGTGAGAATGTATCCATTACCAGGGATGTATCTGGCGAAGGGGTTCAGCAGGCACTGCTGAAAATCCTGGAAGGTACTGTTGCTTCTGTGCCACCTCAGGGGGGCCGCAAGCATCCTCATCAGGAGCTTCTGCAGATTGATACCAGCAATATCTTGTTTATCTGTGGCGGTGCCTTTGCCGGTATCGAAAAGATTATTGGCAAGCGTATTGGTAAGAAGGCTATGGGCTTTGGAGCAGAAATCAGCTCCAAACAGGAACAGGATTTAGGTGAGCTTTTGCCGAAGCTAGTACCTGAGGATCTCATGAAGAGCGGCCTGATTCCCGAGTTTATTGGTCGTTTGCCGGTAGTTGTAACCTTAGCACCATTGGTAGAGGATGATTTGGTAGAGATTCTTACTAAGCCAAAGAATGCTCTAATCAAGCAGTATCAGCATTTGCTGAGTCTGGATGGTGTGAAGCTTACCTTTGCCAAAGATGCCCTTTATGCCATTGCCAAGGAAGCCTTGAAGCGTAAAACTGGTGCCAGAGGCCTTAGATCTATTATCGAGAAGATAATGAAAAACGTAATGTACGAAATCCCATCACTGGATGGAGTTACGGATTGCCATGTTACCAAAGATGTGGTACAGGAAGGCAAGGATCCAGTCCTGTCCTATGCTGGCGGGAGCCGGGAGGCATCTGCCTAATCTAGGGCTTGTAACAGGCTGAATAGAAGTAAGATATAGGCGTTGCCTCCGGGTAGCGTCTATATTTGTATTTGTAACTCTTGGGAGGTGTAATAAATGAGTGAAGAAAAAGATTTGATAAAATTGCCGTTGCTGCCTTTACGGGGCATGATGCTTTTTCCATATATGGTGGTAAATTTGGACGCAGGCCGGCAGCCATCAATTTCTGCCTTAGAGCAGGCAATGCTGCGGGAAGACCATCATATTTTCCTGGTAGCACAGCGGGATAGCGATATAGAAAGCCCCAAGGTTGAGGATTTATATACAGTCGGTACCATAGCTGAAGTCAAGCATCTAATGAAGCTGCCGGATGGAGCTGTTCGTGTATTGGTAGAAGGACTCTATCGTGGTCAGATTGTTTCTGTGGATGAGGACAGCAATGACTATGCCGAAGCTATTATTAGGGAATATCAAGATGAGATAGACAAGTCTACAGAAATGGAAGCTCTGGTCAGAGTAGTTGTTCATGAGTTTGAGCAATGGGTCAAGGCAAGCCAGCGGATACCGGCAGATGCCATGGTATCTGTTTCTATTATTGATGATGCAGGTCGTTTGGCCGATATGATTGCCGGACATATCAATTTGAAGCTGGATGATCGACAGGCCATTCTGGAATGTGTAGATATTAAGGCACGTTTTGAGCGTCTTTATGGCTATCTGAAACGGGAACGGGATATTCTTGAAATCGAAAAAAAGATTGGCAACCGTGTCCGCAAGCAGGTGGAGAAGGTGCAGAAGGAATACTATCTCCGGGAAAAGGTGAAAGCCATCCATAAGGAACTGGGAGATCAAAACGGCATCCAGGGAGATATTGAGGAATTCAGGAACAAGCTGAAAAAATACAATTATCCAGAGGAAGTTGTCAAGACTGTTGAGAAGGAACTGAAGCATCTGGAACGCTCCCAGGGAATGTCTCAGGAAGCTGCGGTTATTACTACCTATATTGACAATCTTCTTGCCCTGCCTTGGAATACCCTGTCTGAGGATATAGAGGACATAAAGTTAGCCCAGTCTGTCCTTGATAAGGAGCATTATGGACTGGAAAAGGTTAAGGAACGTATTCTAGAATTTTTAGCGGTGAGAAAGCTGACCAATGGTCAGAATGCCCCAATTCTTTGTCTGGTTGGGCCTCCTGGGGTGGGCAAGACCTCCTTGGCAGGCTCTGTGGCAAGGGCCTTGGGCCGAAAATTCGTCCGTGCTTCCCTAGGGGGTGTACGGGACGAGGCTGAAATCCGTGGCCATCGCCGTACTTATGTGGGAGCCATGCCGGGCCGAATCCTCCAGGCCTTGAAAAAGGCTGGTACCCGCAATCCAGTATTCCTGCTAGATGAGGTTGACAAAATGGGCAATGACTATAAAGGAGATCCTACTTCGGCACTTCTTGAAGTTCTAGATCCTGCCCAGAACAATACCTTTAGCGACCACTATATCGAGGTTCCTTTTAATCTGTCGGATATATTGTGGATAGTTACGGCAAATGACCTGGGAGGAATCCCAAGGCCTCTGAGAGATCGCATGGAAATCATCAGCCTTTCCAGCTATACGGAGCAGGAGAAGTTGGAGATTGCCAAGCAATATTTGGTGCCAAGGCAGCGGAGCAAGAACGGCTTGACCGGCAAGCAGATTCGCTTAGGAGCCGGTGTTTTGCAGCAGCTGATTAACGGCTATACCCGGGAGTCAGGTGTCCGTGAGCTAGAGCGGGTTATTGGCCATCTCTGCCGCAAGGCTGCCCGTAAGGTGGTAGAAGGTGAGGCAGAGACTGTCTGCGTCACTACCAAAAATCTGGAGGATATCTTGGGGAAGGTAAAGTTCCCTCACAAAAAATCCGCCAGAAAACCAGAAATCGGCCTATGCACCGGCATGGCTTGGACCCAGGTAGGCGGAGATATACTGCCTACAGAGGTAAATATCTTCCCAGGCAAGGGCAAGTTGATTCTTACAGGAAAGCTGGGAGATGTTATGAAGGAATCCGCCCAAGCCGCCCTCTCCTATATCCGCAGTCGCCAGCAGGAGTTGGGACTAGATGAGGACTTTTATGAGAAAAAGGATATTCATATCCACTTCCCAGAGGGGGCTGTACCAAAGGATGGCCCATCTGCCGGCATTACCATGGCTACGGCTATGGTATCTGGCCTTACTAGTCAAAAAGTCCGCAGCGATGTGGCCATGACTGGCGAAATCACCATCCGCGGCAATGTGCTGCCTATTGGTGGCCTGAAGGAAAAGGTACTGGCTGCCTACCGTGAGGGCATGAAGACCATTGTCCTGCCAAAGGAAAATGAGCGGGATATTGAGGACATTCCGGAAAATATCCGTGAAAAGTTGGAATTTGTGCCAGTGGAGCATATGGACCAGGTGCTTAAAACAGCACTTTTGCATTAAATAGAAAGGGTAGGGCACTATGACTGATGACGTTATTATTACCCAGGGAACATATCTGGCCTCTGCGGTAAAAAAAGAACAGTACCCGGAGCAGCAAAAGAAGGAAATTGTCTTTATTGGACGTTCCAATGTAGGTAAATCATCCTTAATCAATTCCTTGACCCGGGTGCGGAATCTTGCCAGGGTGTCCAGCCAGCCTGGCAAAACCCAGACCATAAATTTTTACGAAATAGGTGCAAAAATCAAGAATGTATCTGAGAGAAAGGATTTTTACCTGGTGGATCTGCCTGGCTATGGATATGCCAAGACCGGGGCAGAGCGGCGGAAAATCTGGAGCAAGTTCATTAATGAATATCTTCTGAGTTCTCCTAATATCCAATTTGTCTGCCAGCTGATTGATGTCCGCCATAGGCCTATGGCATCAGATGTGGAGATGTTCCGCTGGCTGGTGGAAAACAACCTTCCGGTTTTAGTAATAGCCACCAAGGCTGACAAGCTGGGCAAGAATACCGTGGCAAAGAACATCGCTGCCATCAAGCGGGATCTGGGGATCCCTGAGTTGGATGTGCTGCCTTATTCATCCCTGAAAAATCAAGGCAGGGAAGAACTGCTGCAGGTTATTGCCGGCTGTTTGGTGGAAGATAATGCAGAAAGTGAATAGGATTCATTTTTTGTTGACATCCAGATGAGTCTTGGGTAAAATAATAAAGGCTCCTTGTCCTATATGGGGCAGGGGCCTTTTATTTTTGAATATGTATTTAGGGGATTGTTGGATTGAAATTAACAGCATTAGACAAAAAACTACTAAATCTGTTGCAGGGAAAGCTGCAGCTGGCACATAGACCTTTTAAGCTCATCGGAGAAGAGCTGGGAATGACGGAAAATCAGGTTATCAGCCGTCTGCAGCTGTTGAAAGAGGCAGGTTATATCCGCAAAATAGGAGCATTTTTTAATTCTGATGAGCTAGGCTACAAGGGAACCTTGGTGGCACTAAAGGTAAAGTCGGAGCTTATGGAAGATACGGCACTCTTTGTCAATCAGTTTCCCGGCATTACCCACAACTATCAGCGAGAAGGGGAATACAACCTTTGGTTTACCTTGATTACGCCTAACGAACGATTGCGGCAGGATATTCTGAGTCAAATCAAGGATTTGCCGGGAGTCTTGGATGCCATGGATCTAAGTGCCCGGAAGAAATATAAAATAAATGTTCAATTTACACTGAAGTAAGGGAGACAGGATAGGATGGAAATAACGGAACTGGACAAGAAAATAGTCCGTGCCATGCAGGATGAATTGCCATTGGTAGCAGAGCCTTTCAAGCTTATTGCGGAGGAAATTGACAGTACAGAAGAGGAGGTCCTGGAAAGGCTACAGCTTATGAGGGAGGCTGGTGCCCTGCGGAAGATGGGTGCGGTGCTGAAGCATCGAGAGGTGGGCTTCAAGTCCAATGCCCTTTGCGTGTGGGTGGTGCCTGAGGAGCGTATGGATGAAATAGCAGAGATTATGTGCCGTCACATGGCAGTAACCCATTGCTATGACCGCAATATTATGCCGGGGTGGCCATATAATTTTTATACCATGATCCATGGCACCAGCCGTGAGGATTGCGACAGTATCGCCAGGCAGCTGTCAGAGGAAACCGGCATTGCCGAATACACCATGCTGTATACAGGCCGTGAGTGGAAAAAAACATCCATGAAATATTTTATGTAGCAAAAACGCTGGTAGCCTGATCATGTAAACTTAATAAGATGTTGACATGACATACAGCTTCCAGCGTTATGTGGGAAATTATTTTTTCAGCTTTGATTCATACAGCTTTTCAAAGAATTCGCAGGCATCCATAATGCAGTTAGGGCAGGATCGTAGCACCTTGCCTGTTCCTACTCCCTTCAGCTCATGGCAGAGGACGGAGCCGTTCCGCTCCTTAAAGGCTTCCAGCATTTCCTTGTCCAGTCCGTAGGTCTGAGCCTTGGTAGTGGGATGCTCTAAATCCCGGCAGCTATGGATAAGTCCTACTAGGGCGATGGCACCGCTGATGGCACCGCAGGTTCCCTGCATATTGCCTCCCCCTAGGCCAAATCCCTCGGTAACGGCAAAGAGCTGCTTTGGATCCATATCCACCAGGTCAGCGTAGGTCAATGCCACGGACTGGGCACAATTATAACCAAGATTGTGCTTTTCGATGGCAATATTTTTTCTGCTTTCCATAAAAATCCTCCTTAACAATCCAATATAACACACTCATATAAGTATAACACATTCACCTAGCTAGTAAAACATGATTTTCTTACCCAGGGAGGTATAGCTATGTTTGATAAAAATCATCTGATGGGAAATGTTCATCTTAGTGCTCAGGAAACTGGGGATTTTGCCCAGCGAATCATCAAGGAGCATCCTGAGCTACAGGAAGGCGTGGAAAAGCTTTTGGAACTTCTGCCTAAGGAAGTATATCAGCGGGCCTTTAGCAAGATCCAGACCTTTAATCGCCGTGGAGACGCACTGCTGATCGTTAGTGGCGGCATATTGCAGCGGAGCTTCCTGGAGCGGGACTGCATCCCGGCACTGAAGGAGGCATTTCAGGTAAAAAAAGTGCAAATTATTGGCTGATGTTGAAAATTAACAAGATAATCTCTGAATCCTGCAAGGGATTTGGGGATTTTTCTTTTGGCAAATAAGAGAAATGAAGTTTCATTTGCTATTGTGGGAATTAGAATGTATAATATGGAATGAATGTTTAAATGAAATGTGAAGGTGATGGATTTGCCAAGAAAGCAGACTACGAATAATCGCCAGTCCAGGACTGTTAATAATAAAGCAAGAAGTAAATCTCGGAATAATGCAACAACAAAGAAAGAGGACATCCCTAAAAAGGATAATTCCCAAAGAAATTATGAAATAAAGGGCATTGCCTTTGTTGCTATAGGCATTATTTCCCTTTGTGGGGTATTTGGGTTGAATGTGGGCTTTGTAGGGGTAAAGCTGGCCAAGTTTATCCAATATTTCTTTGGTATAGGGGCTGTATTATTTTCTATAGCTCTTGGGACAATAGGTGGATATTATATCATGAAGCACCAGAAGCTTCATTTTAGTACGAAGATTATCGGCTCGGTATTTTTTATAGCCTGTAGCCTTGCCATGTATCATCATCTGGTGGTCAAGCCAGGGGAGGAGATTTTGCCGGAAAGCCTGGTGGCAGGTGGCGGACTCCTGGGGGGGATTATTAATTTGATTCTCCACAGCGTTGTAGGAACAGATGGCACGCCTATATTGCTTGGTGCAGGCATGCTGTGCAGCATATTGGTTATAACTACCTGGTCGTTGGCTAAGGGAATCCTTGTCACTAAGGAAAAGGCTGAAAAAGGTGCAGATGTGGCCAAGAAAGCCACTGCTGTGGTTTATGACAAAACCATAGAGGTAGGCACTGTTGCCAAGGAACACGTCCAAGAATATGTTCAAGAGCATGTGGAGGACGTAGGACAAAAGCTGAAAAAATTCCGTGGCAAGGATTTTCTGGCAAGATATGAAAAGGACTCTGCCTTTCTTAATGATGAAAGCCACACTGGGGCAAGGACTGAGCCAACTACTGTTGGCAAAAACTCAGAAGGGCATGCCTTGGGTAAAGCAGCTGGTACCACTGCTCTAGCAGGCATGGTGGGGGTAGCCAGCACCAGCACCGTATCTGCACAAAATACTTCTATGAGCAATATTGTCGAAAATAATGAGCTGGTAGAAGCAAATCCAGTGGCAATGAATTTCTTTGGTGAGAAATTTTCCAGCGATGTGGAACCAGAAGAGCTGCCTAGCCTTGCCAGCCAGCTGGGGCTGGATGAAAAGCCGGCTGCTTCAGAGATGCCAGCCAGTCATGCCTTTGTGGATTCGTTCACGGTTGCGGATGATGAAGACAGTGTGGAATGTGCCATGCACAACGTATCTACCAAGGTGGAAGAGCTTTCCCTTGGTGAGGATATTGACTGGAACAGCTTCGACTTAAATGCTGATATGGCTGATATTACAGAGCATGAAATGGAACCTATAGCAGCAGATACAATGGGTGAGACGGAAACGGGACCTGAAGCTATTTCAGATACAGTGGACGTAGAACCAATTCGAGAACCTCAGGATGAATACGCTTATGACTATGGCATTGAATCCATGGAGATTACTTATCCCCAAGATGCAGCCAATATAACAGATATAACTGAGTATGACGAGGATATAGAGGCAGAAGAAGATGCTTTCCAGCCAGAGGAGCTCGCACCAAAGGCTGCAACGAACTCAACGCTAGCAATGCCTATGGGCTCCCATCCAGCCACCACAGCTGAATCTACCGTTGGTGAAGCTAAGGAGGAGGCACCGCCACCATATATTATCCCTTCCATTAACCTACTATCCAAGACCGTGAAGGTTATGAGCGAAAGCCTTAACCAAGAAATTGCTGACAATGCCAAGATTTTGGGTGAGACCCTGGCAAACTTCAAGGTCAAGGCCTCCATACTCAATGCCTGTCATGGACCTGCTGTTACCCGTTATGAGGTAAAGCCGGCACCAGGGGTAAAAGTCAGCAAGATTACCGGTCTTGCTGACGATATTGCCCTGAATATGGCTGCTACTGCTGTCCGCATCGAGCAGATTCCAGGCAAGGCAGCCATTGGCATAGAGGTACCAAACCGTGAGCTAGAAAGTGTACAGCTACGGGAGGTTCTGGAAAATCCTGCCTTTGCTGCGGCAAAATCTCGTTTGACTGTAGGCCTAGGCAAGGATATCAGCGGCCAGGCGATTTTTGCAGACCTAGCCAAGATGCCCCATTTGCTGGTAGCCGGTGCCACTGGTTCGGGTAAGTCCGTTTGTATCAACACCCTGATAACCAGCATCTTGTTTAAGGCAAAGCCAACAGAGGTGAAGTTTATCCTCATTGACCCAAAGATGGTGGAGCTGTCCGTATATAATGATATTCCACATCTTATGGTACCTGTGGTAACGGACTCCAAGAAGGCTGCTTCTGTCCTCAATTGGGCTGTTCAGGAAATGGAAAAGCGTTACGGTCTGATTGCTCAGGCTGGTGTTCGCAATATGGAAGGCTATAACAAGCGTTTTGAGGAGGAGCCGGAGAAGAAGCTGCCGTCTATTGTCATTATCATTGATGAGTTAGCTGATTTGATGATGGTAGCTCCTCATGATGTGGAGGATGCTATCTGTCGCATTGCCCAAAAGGCCCGTGCTGCAGGAATTTATCTGGTGCTGGCAACCCAGCGTCCATCGGTAAATGTTATTACTGGTGTCATCAAGGCAAATATTCCATCCAGAATTTCCTTTGCTGTAACCTCCCAGATTGATTCCAGAACAATTTTGGATGCCTCAGGAGCAGAAAAGCTCCTGGGCAAGGGCGATATGCTCTTTAAGCCTCAGGAGGCAAATAAGGCAACCCGTATCCAGGGTGCCTTTGTCAGCGACAAGGAGGTGGAGCTGCTAGTAGACTATATCAAGAGCCAGGGTCACAAGCTGGAAGCCAATCAAGAAATTATTGATTTTACCAATAAGGCAGCGGAAACCGACGCAGAGGAAGAAGCAGAAGAGGGCAAGGCTCCTAAGGCAAAGATGGACAGCTTACTCCGGGATGCGGTGGAGCTGGTTATGTCCAGCAATAATGCCTCAGCCTCCAGCTTCCAGCGTCGCTATCATATTGGCTACAGCAGGGCCGGTCGGCTGCTAGATACTATGGAGCAGCTGGGAATAGTAGGCCCCCCTCAGGGCAGCAAGCCTAGGGAAATACTGGTAACAGAGGCTCAGGCTTTTGAGATAATGGATAACTACGAAGTACAATGATATTTTTAGGAGATGTTTTCCTTGGCAAAAATGGAAATAAATATGCTGGAGGGGTCTATATGGGACAAGGTGTTGAAATTTGCCGTGCCCCTTGCCTTTACCAGCATTCTGCAGCAACTTTTCAATGCGGCTGATGTGGCTGTAGTTGGACAGTTTGTGGGAAAGGAAGCCTTGGCTGCCGTAGGTGCCAATGGCATAGTCCTGAACCTTATGCTAAATCTCATGGTAGGTCTTGCTATTGGTTCCAATGTAGTCTGTGCCAACCTCCTGGGAGGCAAAAGCTATTTGCGGCTGAAAAAGGCTGTCCATACCTCCCTGGTTCTTGCCTTTTGCTGCGGCATATTCCTGGCAATATTTGGCGTAACTTTTGGCAGGGAGATATTGACCCTGATAGAAACTCCGCCGGAAATCATGGATTTAGCGGTGCTGTATTTTCGCATACTGATGGGTGGCGTTCCACTGTTGCTGCTTTACAACTTTGGTTCAGCTATCCTTCGCAGTAGGGGTGATACCAGGCATCCACTATATGCTATGATTGTTGCTGGCTGTATCAATGTATGCCTGAATCTTTTCTTCGTGCTGGTATTGGGCATGAATGTTGAAGGTGTAGCCATTGCTACGGTCATAGCCACTTTCTTTAGTTCCTCCTTGATTATTTACTGGCTTTGTCATCTGCCAGGGCCTATGCAGCTGCAGTTCCGCAAGCTTGCCATAGATACCAATGTGCTGAAGCATATTGCCCAGATCGGTATTCCTGCCGGTCTCCAAGGTATGGTATTTTCCTTTTCCAATATCATCATTCAGATAGCTATCAACAATCTGGGAGCTGAATACATTGCAGCCTCTGCCATATCACTGAATTATGAGTTTGCGGCATTCTTTATCCTGTCTGCATTTTCACAGGCAGCTACCACCTTTGTGGGACAGAATTTTGGGGCCAGGAATATGCACCGCTGCCGCCAGATTATGAAGTGGTGCGTAGGCATGAATTTAGTGATTGCCGGTTCTATCTGCCTGGTAATATCCTTCTTTGCCAAGAGCTTGTCTGAGATATTTACCAGTGCCCCAGATGTGGTGGAGTACGCCGTAATCCGTATTCGCTATATCCTAACCTTTGAATTTATCAATGTACTGATAGAAACATTGTCTGGCGGTATGCGTGGGGTGGGACATTCCCTATATCCTGCCGTGGCTTGCTGCATGGGTGTATGTGTCTTTAGAATTATCTATATCTATACTGTTTTTGCAGAGGATCCCACCTTTGATACCTTGATGCAGGTATATCCTATTAGCTGGATATTTACTGTGTCATTGATTGTCGGTGCCTTTTTCTACGTATTTAGAAAGCTGGGAAGAAAATATCCCACAGCAGAATAAAATGAAATGTAGGGCGTAGTTGTTTCCTGGATTTTCAAAGGAGTGCTTAAAATGGAAACTAAAGGTCTTATTATGGTAAATACTGGTGATGGTAAGGGTAAGACCACAGCAGCCCTGGGGCTGGCTGTACGGGCCTGGGGAGATGGACTGAGGGTTTTGATTTTACAGTTTATCAAGGGGGGCTGGAAGTACGGCGAGCTGGAAACTTTCGCCAAGCTAGGAGAAATAGACGGCCGTATAGAAATCCGCCCTTTGGGTCTTGGCCTTATGAGCAAGGATGAGGACAAGAAAAAGCATATTGCCGCCGCCAGGGAAGCATTGAAAATTACTGAGGAAGAGGTAATTTCTGGTAAATATGATTTAATCATCATGGATGAAATAAATTATGCCGTGAAATTTGGTTTAATTGCCATAGAGGATGTTATTGCCTTGCTGGACAAGAAGCCACCACAGCTCCATGTGATGCTGACAGGCCGGGATGCTCGCCCGGAGCTGGTGGAAAGGGCTGATTTGGTAACGGAAATGACCCTCATCAAGCATCCCTTCCAGCAGGGAGTCAAGGCTCAGAAGGGAATCGAATTTTAAGCATAAGAAAACGGCGGGATGAATCCCGCCGTCAGTGTTTGATAAAGGATGCTTACTTGTTCATAATGGCATCAATAGATTTGATGCAGGCGTTGCGGAAGCCCTGCTCTTCCAGGGTGGCAACGCCACGGATGGTGGTACCTCCAGGGGAGCAGACATTGTCCTTTAACTGTGCCGGATGAGTGCCGGACTCCAGCTGAAGCTTGGCAGAGCCTAAGATCATCTGGGAAATAAGCCTATAGGCATCGGCTCTTTTTAATCCGTATTTAACACCAGCATCACCGTAGGCCTCAATCATCATATCCACAAAGGCAGGGCCGCAGCCGGTAATGGCACCCCCAATGCCCATTAGATAGGATGGCAGCTCCTGTACCAAGCCGATGGAAGAGAACATATCCATAATCTGCTTCCGCTCTTCAGCGGTCAGAGTATTTGCCTCCTCAAAGAGGAATACGCCTTCGCCTACCATGGCAGGGGTATTTGGCATAACAAACTGCACTCTTGCATCAACTGGCAGCAATGGAGTGTAGCGAGCAAAGTCCCAACCGGCAGCTACGGAAATAATGGCCTTGCCCTGAAGGGCTGTCCTAAGCTGGGCGATTACATCGGCTATCTGATATGGCTTGCAAGCCATTACCAGGGTATCAACCTCTTTGGCAAGCTCCGCCAAGGTAGCTACTGGTGTAAAGCCAATGACTTCCGCATTTTTCTGTAATTTATCCTGATTAGGTGCATAGGCGAAAACATCAGCAGCCTCAACTGCCTTTGCCTTGATAAAACCCAGTGCCAATGCCTGAGCCATATTACCCATACCAATGAATCCAAGTTTTTTCATAATAGACCTCCTGTAGGGATAGAGTGTTCTATAAATCAACAATATGATGGTAGAAAAACAGTATGTATCTATCTTAATGGATGATTGTGCCATCACAATGGATATTATACCCCCTAGATTATTCTAAGTCAAATAATACTTCATTTGCAATAACAAATCGAGGTGATAATTTTGCTAAAAAGCAAGAAAATAGATATGCTCCATGGCCCCGTCTGGAATAAGCTGATTATCTTTGCTATTCCACTTGCCTTTACCAGCATGTTGCAGCAGCTTTATAATACTGCGGATATTGCTATCCTAGGACAGTTTGAGGGAACCAATGCCATGGCTGCCGTAGGCAACAATATATCCTTTATCGGCATATTGATAAATCTGTTTCTGGGACTTTCCTTGGGTGCCAATGTTATTATTGCCAGGTTTATTGGGGCAAAGCAAAGCTACAAGGTGGAGGACGCTGTACGGACGGCCTTTTATCTGGCTCTGCTAGCAGGAGGCTTCCTGACGGTATTTGGAGAACTTATTACAGATTCCGTCAACAGCTGGCTGGAAGTACCTCCGGAGGTGGAAGATATGGCGGAATTATACCTGCGGGTGTATCTCCTAGGAATGCCTGTTATGAGCCTTTATGACTTTGAGGCAGCCATCCTGAGAGCCAACGGCGACACCAGGACACCCCTTGTTGCCCTAGCTATCGCCAGCCTTGCCAATATCCTTATGAACCTGGCTTTTGTAGCCATAGGCTGGGGCGTAGCAGGGGTGGCACTGTCAACTGTCCTGGCCAATGTTATTAGTGCGGGGATTCTTTTCAAGACTCTGACAACTACAGACAGCGTCCTTAGACTGCGGCTGACACCAGTCCGCATGAATCTGGGTATGCTGAAAAATATCGTCAAAATCGGCTTGCCGGCAGGCATCCAGGGTATGGTATTCTGCCTGTCCAATATCATGATCCAGGCTGCCATCAACAGCTTGGGAGCTGATACTATGGCAGCATCGGCAGCAGCCTTTACCATTGAGATAAATGTATACTGCTTTATGAGTGCCTTTGCCCAGGCAACCACTACCTTTGTGAGCCAAAACTACGGAGCAGGGAACCTACCTCGGTGCTTCAGCATTACCCGCACAGGGCTTTCTCTGGCCATAGCTTTTACCTTTGCCATTGCGGCTCTGGTATTGTTTTTTGCTGACCAGGCATTGGGATTTTTCAGCAGTGAGCCTAATGTTATCGAGCTAGGCAAGATACGCCTTTTGTATATTGTGGCACCTGAGTTTTTGCAGGCTTTTACGGATATCTTTTCTGGAGCATTGCGGGGCTATGGCCTTTCCCTAGCTCCGGCTATGTATACTTTGTTAGGTATTTGTGGTGTACGTATTACCTGGCTATATACTGTTTTTCCACTGCACCCAAGCTTTGATGTACTGATGGGCTGCTATTCCTTCAGCTGGCTGATGTCAGGCATATTTATTATTCTCCTGTACCGGAAATTTACCAAGAAGCTAAGGGCACAAAGAATTCTAAAATGACATATATTATTGAGGTAAAACAAGATGGATAAATTAGAAAAATTAAAAACATATCTACGGGAGCTGGGCAGCGTAGCTGTGGCATTTTCCAGCGGCGTGGATTCTACCTTTCTGCTAAAAACTGCCCATGATGTGTTGGGGGATAAGGTGATTGCTGTAACGGCAAGCTCCTGCTCCTTTCCTCAGCGGGAATTGCAGGAGGCCAAGGATTTTTGCCAGCAGGAACATATAAAGCATATAGTGGTTCACTCTGAGGAATTGGAGCTCGAGGGCTTTTCCCACAATCCCAAGAACCGTTGCTATCTCTGCAAGCATGAGCTTTTTGAAAAAATCATTGACATAGCCCAGGAGCAGGGCATAGCCTATGTGGTGGAAGGTTCCAATATGGATGACAACGGTGACTACCGACCAGGTCTACAAGCTGTGGCCGAGTTAGGGGTAAAAAGTCCCCTGCGTTATGCAGAGCTGTACAAATCAGAAATCCGCCATTATTCCCAGCTTATGGGCTTGAAAACTTGGAACAAGCAGTCCTTTGCCTGCCTTTCCTCCCGCTTTCCTTATGGTGAGGAGATTACGGAGAAAAAGCTCTCCATGGTGGACAAAGCAGAGCAGTTCCTACTGGATGCAGGATTTCATCAGCTGAGAGTGCGTATCCATGGCACTATTGCTCGCATAGAGGTGTTGCCGGAGGAATTTGAAGGTCTCCTTGCTTATAGAGAGGAAATATTGTCTGCCTTCAAGGACTATGGCTTTAGCTATATCACCATGGATCTTCAGGGATATCGCATGGGCAGCATGAATGAGCCGTTGAAAAAGCAGGGTGAGATTTCATGAGCATAAGAGAAATCCTGCAGCAGGTTCAGGCAGGAAATATTTCCTTGGATGAAGCAGAAAAGGATTTACAGGGAGCCTATTTCCAGGAGTTAGGCTATGCTAAGCTGGACACAGGCCGCAAGCAGCGTACCGGCTTTCCAGAAGTGGTTTTTTGTAGTGGCAAGGCTGATGAATATTTGCTGCATATCTTCCAGCAACTTTATCAGGCAGAAGGAGAAGTTTTGGGTACAAGGGCATCTCGGGCACAATATGAGTTACTAAGGCAGATTTTGCCTGAGATACAATATGATTCCATCTCAAAAATCCTAAAGCTAGAAAAATCCTCTAAAGAGCATCTGGGAAACATTGCTGTATGCACTGCCGGCACAGCTGATATTGCTGTTGCAGAGGAGGCAGCTCAGACTGCGGAGTTCTTCGGCTGCCATGTGGAACGAATATATGACGTAGGAGTAAGTGGCCTCCATAGACTGCTTGCCAGAGTAGAGCAGATTCGTAAAGCCAACTGCATTGTGGCCGTAGCTGGCATGGAAGGAGCCTTAGCCAGTGTCCTGGGTGGACTAGTACAGAATCCTGTTATTGCCGTGCCTACATCAGTTGGTTATGGAGCCAGCTTTCAGGGGCTTTCTGCCTTGCTTACTATGCTTAATTCCTGTGCCAATGGCATAGCTACAGTCAATATAGACAATGGCTATGGAGCTGGATATTTGGCCGCACAGATGAACCGCTTGGCATTATCAGGGGAAAATTCAGCCTGAATTGTTTGCAGTAAATGGATTTTTGTGTGCTGTAAAAATATTTTCTTTGCCATGGGGGTTAATTTCTTGGCACATCTATGGTATAATGTGAAAATGTCCGGATTATTTATATGTTTATGATAGGAGAGAATTAGCATGAAATTGGTTGTAACTACCGTAGGCAAGGATAGAGTAGGCATTATCGCCATGGTCAGCAATATTCTGGCAGAGAACGATATCAATATTCTCAGCGTAAATCAGAATATCATGGATGGCTTCTTCAATATGATTATGATGGCTGAAACCGTAGGCAAAAATGTAAACCTGCCAGAGCTGCAGAAACTGCTGAAGGCTAAGGGCCAGGAGCAGGAGCTGGAAATCAAGGTTCAGAACCAGGAAATTTTCAATATTATGCACAATATCTGATACCTGCCGATGCTGGAAGATCAAGAATCGTGATGGAGGATTTTTTGTGATTACTATAGATAATATTTTAGAAACCAACCGCATGATTACGGAGAACAAGCTGGATGTCCGCACCATTACCATGGGCATTTCCCTCCGTGACTGTGCTCATCCTAATATTGACCAGTTCTGCCGCAATGTCTATGACAAGATTACCAAGTCTGCTGAGTTCCTGGTAAAAACCGGCGAGGACATTGAGGCCCAGTACGGTATTCCTATTATTCATAAACGTATTTCCGTTACTCCTATTGCCATTGCCGCTGAAGCCTGCAAAACCGATTCCTACGTACCGGTAGCAGAGACTCTGGACAAGGCAGCCAAGGCTGTAGGCGTAAACTTTATTGGCGGCTTTTCTGCCTTGGTTGAAAAGGGCTTTACCAACGGCGACAAGATCCTGCTGGATTCCATCCCTCAGGCTTTGGCTACCACCGATGTGGTATGCTCCTCTGTAAACCTTGGCTCCACCAAGGCGGGCATCAATATGGACTGCGTCCGCCAGATGGGTGAGATCATCAAGCGTACCGCTGAGCTGACCCGGGATCAGGATGCCCTGGGCTGTGCCAAGCTGGTAGTATTTGCCAATGCTCCTGGGGACAATCCATTTATGGCCGGTGCCTTCCATGGTGTCAGCGAAGCAGAGAAGGTAGTCAGCGTTGGTGTCAGTGGCCCTGGGGTAGTAAAACATGCCCTGGAGGATCTGAAGGGTGCTGATTTCACTGAGGTGGCTGAAACCATCAAGAAGACTGCCTTTAAGATTACCCGTGTAGGCCAGCTAGTAGCAAGGGAGGCTTCTCGTCGCCTGGGTGTACCGTTTGGCATCATTGATCTATCTCTGGCACCTACCCCGGCAGTAGGCGACTCTGTTGCCAATGTACTGGAGGAAATGGGCATTGAGCGTTGCGGTGCACCAGGTACTACTGCGGCACTGGCTCTCCTTAATGATGCTGTCAAGAAGGGCGGTCTCATGGCTTCTTCCCATGTTGGTGGCCTTAGCGGTGCATTTATCCCTGTCAGCGAGGATCAGGGCATGATCGAGGCCATTGAGTGTGGCTCCCTGTCCATTGAAAAGCTGGAAGCCATGACCTGCGTATGCTCCGTAGGTCTGGACATGATTGCTGTTGAGGGCGATACCAGTGCTGCCACCATTTCCGGCATTATTGCCGATGAGGCTGCCATTGGCATGATCAACAACAAGACCACTGCTGTCCGTGTTATTCCTGTACCTGGCAAGAAGGTGGGAGACAGCGTAGAGTTTGGCGGATTGCTGGGCCGTTGCCCTATTGTAAAGATTCGCAACAACTGGAGCTCCGAGGCATTTATTGCCCGTGGAGGAAGAATCCCAGCGCCAATCCGCAGCCTGACCAACTGATTACTGATTGTAGAGATTGTGCCGGGGTCTAGTACCTCGGCACATGGTAATTATTATGCGTGTAACAAAGAAAATCAAGGACCAGCAGATTGCCATTCTGGGAGAGGTATATAAGGACACTAAGCCTGCCCTGAAATTCCGCAATCCCTTTGAGCTGCTAATTGCCGTTATCCTGTCTGCCCAGTGTACCGATATCCGGGTGAATATCACCACGGAAAGGCTTTTTGCCAAGGCTCCCACGGCGGCTGATATTGTGGCTATGGGGATAGATGCTCTGGAGGCAGAAATCAAGGACTGTGGACTGTTTCGCAACAAAGCAAAGAACATTATGGCTACCTGCAAGATTTTGGTGGAAAAATACCAAGGCCATGTGCCGGAGGATTATGATGTGCTTTTGACCTTGCCTGGGGTGGGCCGCAAGACTGCCAATGTAGTAACCAGCATTGCCTTCAACCGTCCTGCCATAGCAGTGGATACCCATGTTTTCAGGGTCGCCAATAGGCTGAAGCTGGCCGTTGGTGCTACTCCACTGGAGGTGGAGCAGGGCCTGATGAAGGCTATTCCACAGAAGCTTTGGAGCCAGGCACATCACTGGCTTATTTGGCATGGCCGCAGGGTGTGCAAGGCAAGGAGACCTTTATGCAGCCAGTGTCCACTGGCAGAGCTTTGTCCTAGTGTTGAGCTGTAATGAATTATGAGTCAGAGACTCATAGACAAAAGATAGAATATAGAGATATGAGGTGAGCGCAGAGTGATTTATCGCAAGGCGCGTTTTAGCGATACAGAGACAATATATAATCTGATATCCGTTTATGCAAAGAATGGTGAAATGCTGGCTCGTTCCCGCAACACCATTTATGAAAATCTTCGGGATTTGGTAGTAGCCGAAGATGAGGATGGGGAAGTTGTAGGCGTTGGGGGATTGCATATTACCTGGGATTCCATGGCGGAAATATGTGCCATGGCTGTTGCTCCTGAGGTTATCCGCCAGGGCATAGGCACAGGCATTGTGAAGATGCTTATAGAGGAAGGTAAGGCATTAGGTATCAATATGATCTTTACCCTGACTTACAAACCAAAATTTTTTGAGTCCCTGGGCTTTGCCGTGGTGCCTCGTGACAGTCTGCCTCACAAAATCTGGAAAGATTGCATTGACTGTCCAAAATTTCCAGACTGTGATGAGATTGCCTTGGTGTTGCAGAAAAAATAATTTTTGTTAATTACTTGACAATATTGTCTGAAGTAGTTACAATGGGAACAAATAAAGCTAAATGCGATGAACAAGAGAAATCCAGTGGATGCTTTTCAGAGAGCTGTGGGATGCTGTGACACAGTAGTGGAAGCTGGGAATATACACTTGTGAGCAGCAGGCTGAAGTCACGCTGTGTGGTGATTGTAGGTCTTGCCGGGCTGTCTCCGTTATCATGGACTAGGATATGTTAGTATCCGAAAAGAGTGCTTGCGAAAGTAAGCAGGGTGGTACCACGGTTTATAGCCGTCCCTGTATAGGGGCGGTTTTTTTGTATTCATAAATAAGTTTTACATATGCTGGAGGAGATTAATATGATTATTGTTATGGCACCAAATTCAACAGAGATTGAGCTGAAAGGCGTAATTCATAAAATTGAGTCGGAGGGACTGGGAGTGCATTTGTCAAAGGGAACAAACCGCACCATTGTTGGTGTAATCGGTGATAAGGCTGCTATTGGCCGTCTGGAGATGCAGCATTTGAATGGTGTGGAGAAAACTGTCCGCATTACAGAAAAATACAAGCTGGTAAGCCGTGAATTCAAGAAGGACAACACTGTCATCAATGTAGGCGGCGTAGAAATCGGCGGCAAGGAGCCTGTTGTCATGGCCGGTCCATGTGCCGTAGAGAGCATGGAGCAATTAATGGAATCGGCCCAGGCTGTAGCTAGCGCTGGTGCACAGTTCCTCCGTGGTGGTGCCTTCAAGCCTCGTACCTCTCCATATGACTTCCAGGGACTGGCAGAGGACGGACTGAAGATGCTGAGAACCGCTGCTGATGCCAATGGCTTGAAAGTTGTTACTGAAGTAGTGGATCAGCGTTCCATTGAGACTGTTGCCCAATACGCAGATGTACTGCAGATTGGCGCCCGGAATATGCAGAACTTCCAGCTGTTGAAAGAAGTAGGCAGGGCTGGTCGCCCTGTCATGCTGAAGCGTGGTCTTTGTGCCACTATCAAGGAATGGCTCAATGCGGCAGAGTACATTATGAGCGAGGGCTGCGATGATGTTATTTTCTGTGAGCGTGGTATCCGTACTTATGAAACTTACACCAGGAACACCCTGGATCTCAGTGCAGTAGCTGCTATCAAAGAACTGTCCCATCTGCCTATTATTGTAGACCCAAGCCATGGTACAGGCCGTCGCAGCATGGTAAAGCCAATGGCTATGGCCGCTATTGCTGCTGGAGCAGATGGCTTGATTATCGAGGTTCATCCACATCCTGAGGTTGCTCTGTCTGATGGTGAGCAGTCCCTTACTCCTGCAGATTTCCAGGTTGTTATGGATGATGTAAAGGCATTGGCTGCCATGTTAAGAGGTGAGGCATAATGGCTAAGCTAAATCTTGCCATTATTGGTGTGGGCCTTATTGGTGGTTCCTTGGGGCTATGCCTGAAGGATAAAATGGGAGATGATATCTACATCACCGGCATGTGCCGTACCCAGGCCTCCATGGATAAATCCCTGGAAATGGGAGCTGTAGATTTCGCCTCAGATAATCCTGAACCTGTAGTAAAGGATGCGGATATTATTTTTCTCAGCACACCAGTATTGCAGATGATTCCCATGATGGAAAAGCTCCTGCCTTTTATCAAGTCAGGAGCCGTCATTACTGATGCAGGCAGCACCAAGCAGTTTATCTGCAATGAAATGAAAAAGATATTGCCTGACAATATCTACTATGTACCAGGTCATCCTATGACAGGTAGAGAAATGAGTGGTGTAGCTGCTGCCCGCAAGGAACTCTTTGAGCATAAATGCTATGTTATTGTGGAAAATGAAGGTGTGCCAAAGGAAGTCCATGACAAGATTTGTGATTTGGTTAAGCTGACAGGTGCCAACCTGACTACCTTGGATATTGCCAAACATGACAGATGTGCCTCTGTAATCAGCCATATACCTCATGTAACAGCTGCTGCACTGGTAACGCTGCTAAACCGCAGCCATGGTGACAAGGAAGCCTGCTTGAAGCTGGCAGGTGGCGGCTTTAAGGATACTACTCGCATAGCATCATCCAATGCAGATATGTGGGCAGATATCTGCATGACCAATAGTGAATCCATTATCAACCATATACATCTGCTGCAGGGTATTTTGGGAGAAGTTGCCCAGGCCATTGCCAGCGGCGACCGCCAGGCAGTACATGATTATTTCGCCGAATCCAAGAAACGCCGTGACAGCATCTTGGAACAGACAAAGAATATGTACGAGCTGATTTAAAACCATAAGATAAAACAAAAGCCATCAATGAATGAAGGAAGTAAGGCACATGACGTTTTACAGTTCATTCGTTGATGGCTTTGTTTATGTTGCTAGATAATATTTATTGACTCTCATACAGGGCGTGGGGGATTATTTTATATTATTACCGCCGATAAGGATAATTTATCGAACCTAATAATATGGATGATTATAGGAGTATATAACATCCCTCACAACCCCAGTTGTATATGATACACTAAAATTACCTTAAAAAAGGGCTCTTCGTTAGTTTGTGTGGGTAGAAAAAGTGTTTAACCCCTTGTAAATATTGAAAAAGCATACATTTTCCTGTACGATTTTTTTGCTACAAAAAACACTGTACAGAAAGCATTCCTGTAATGGTCTTAAATGAGATTTGAAATAAAATAGGAACTCCCTT
>CAVFWX010000010.1:1191-26694 GCA_963626225.1 Anaerotignum sp. | reverse complement strand
CGAACCTGCTGATTAAGAGTCAGATGCTCTACCAGTTGAGCTAGTGAGACATTTCCTTTGAGGCTTTCGTGCCTCGCAACGTTGATTATTATAGATGTTTAACTAGCAAATGTCAACACCTTTTTGAAAAATTTCTTAAAAAATCATTTTTACTCTTGCTAATTGACCTGTTGCACTTTTTCTGAATTTCGCTTTATTAGCTCCGCCCGAGCCATATTTTTTCACTACAGGTATTTTATTCACTGAAAACTGTACACGAAAAAGCTGCCACAACACTACGCTGCAGCAGCCAAATCTACTTATATCTTGCTTTGAGAATATTATTTATCCTGATATCCCTCTGGATGCTTCTGATGCCATTTCCAGGCGGTGCCGATAACATCGTGTACATCGGTGAACCGTGGCTTCCAGCCCAGCACCTTACGGGCCTTTTCGCTGGAGGCTATGAGCTGGGCAGGGTCGCCGGCACGGCGTGCACCCATCTCTACCTTGATTTCCTGGCCGGTGGCCTCACGGGCAGCCTGGATCATTTCCTTTACGGAGAAGCCCTGGCCGTTGCCTAAATTAAAGATATTGCTGTCGCCACCCTTGCGGAGATAGTCAACAGCCAGCACGTGGGCATCTGCCAAATCCAATACATGGATGTAGTCACGGAGGCAGGTTCCATCTGGAGTTGGATAATCATCACCAAAGATGGTAATATGCTCACGCTTGCCCAGTGGCACCTGGAGAATCAGTGGTATCAGATGGGTTTCTGGGCTATGATCCTCACCGATGGAACCATCCTCAATGGCACCAGCAGCATTGAAATATCTCAGAGATACATAGCGGATGCCGTTGGCCTGGCTTACCCACTTCATCATCCTTTCCATAATGAGCTTGGACTGGCCATAAGGGTTGGTAGGCTCGGTTCGATCGTCCTCCATAATAGGAATACGCTCTGGCTCCCCATAGGTGGCAGCTGTAGAGGAGAATACGATCTTGTCCACACCGTTGCGGACCATTGCCTCCAGCAGCACCTGCATGCCATAGACATTGTTGTTGAAATACTTCAGCGGGTTGGTCATGGACTCCCCTACCAGAGAATTGGCAGCAAAATGTACCACTGCATCAATTTTGTTCTCGGTGAAGATCTTGTCCAGGACAGCAGCCTCACGGATGTCTCCTTCGTAGAATTTTGCCTTTGGGTGGACAGCGGAACGGTGTCCGGTCTGGAGGTTGTCTACGATGACAACTTCCTCCCCCTTGTTTATCAGGGTATATACTGTATGGGAGCCAATGTAGCCGGCTCCACCGCATACTAAAACAGCCATGTTTCTTTCTCCTATCAAATAGTTGCAATAAACCTGTCAAATGCTTCCAGTCCTTGCTGGTCACGCTTGAATACTCCTGCATCGGTGAGAACCTGCATAAATACCTTGCCGATTTCGTCCTTAATGATGCCTTCGGCGTTTTCTGCGTTGACTTCTGGATGATCGGTCTTGATTTCTTGATACCAATCAGCATGAACAGCCAGCTGCTCATTGTCAGCAATGGACTCCTTGCCATCCAACAGTGCCTGACGAATCAGTGCCATATTTTCCTTCAATCTTGGTGGCAATACAGCCAATCCCATTACCTCAATGAGGCCGATATTTTCCTTCTTGATGTGATGCACATTGGCATGAGGATGAAAAATACCCAGTGGGTTCTCTGCATCAGTGCGGTTGTTGCGGAATACCAGATCCAGCTGATAAGCCTTACCTGCACGGCGGCAGATTGGGGTAATAGTATTATGTGGTTCACCCTCAGACTCAGCCAGGATACCTACAGATTCATCGCTATAGCCTCTCCAAAGAGTCAGGATGTGCTCTGCCAGATCTATCAACTGCTGACGGTTCTCAGAGGTAAGCCGCAGGGCACTCATTGGCCATTTTACCCGACCTGCCTGCACATCTGGGTACTCAGGGAAGCTGTACTCCTTCTCAATTGCTGCCTTGGCCATGGCAAAGGTATAATGTCCCCCCTGATAGTGGTCATGGGAGAGAATGGAGCCACCTACAATTGGCAAATCCGCATTGGAGCCTGCAAAGTAATGTGGGAAGATGGTGGTGAACTCAGTCAGGTTCTCAAATGTCTTCCGGGAAATCTTCATTGGTACATGGTCTCCATTGAGGATGATGCAGTGCTCGTTGTAATAGGTATATGGGGAATACTGCAGGAACCAGCTGTGTCCGTTGAAATCCAATGGAATCAAGCGATGGGTCTGGCGGGCAGGATGATTGGCATGACCTGCAAAACCCTCATTTTCACGGCATAGGAGGCACTTTGGATAGCTGGAGGATTTTACCAGCTTGGCCTTGGCAATATCCCGTGGATCCTTTTCCGGCTTGGAAAGGTTAATGGTAATATCCAGATCACCGTATTCAGTAGGAGTTTTCCAGATAACATTCTTCTCAATACGCTTCTTGCGAATGTAGTTGGACGCAATGCTCATGGCATAATACTTGTCAGTAGCCTTCTCAGGGTTCTGGGCATAGTCAGCCTTAAAATCTGCAATTACCTGGGATGGTCGAGGCATTACGCAGTCCATAATGGCGGTATCAAAAAGATCCCGCTGGTTGGCAGTGCCCTCGATGATGCCCTTTTCGGCTGCATAGTCTAGCATCTCTGCCAGGATATCGTCAGGAGTGTCCAGTGACTCCTCTACCTTTTCCGGCACATATTCATCCAGCTGCAACACAGCCAGAAGCCTGTTAGCACAGTAGTATTCATCTTCCTTCTGGATAAGTCCCTGCTGCAGGGCAAAATTCAATAATCTGTTGATCTGATGATTCATATACTTACGCCTCTTTATCTATCAAAGCTCAATTACGCCAGTACCATCGGCAATATCTGCCACATAGAAGCTAGGAGCATAGCCGATAATCTCGGTGTACTTCTCCCCTACTACCTTCTGGAAGCTATCTACTGCATCCTTCCTTACGATGGAAACAGTGGAGCCGCCAAAGCCGCCACCAGTCATGCGGGAACCAATAACACCTTCCTGTGCCCAGGCAAGATCTGCCAGAGTGTCCAGCTCCTTGCAGGTAACCTCATAGTCATCCCGCAGGGAAACATGGGAATCGTGCATCAGCTCACCAAAGCGGGCCATGTCGTTGTTCTCCAAGGCCTGTACAGCCTCAATGGTGCGGTTATTTTCATATACTGCGTGGTGAGCACGCTTCCTCTCTACAGGGTCGGTAATAAGATGGGCATTCTTGTCATAATCCTCATTGGACAGCTCGCCCAAGGCCTTGATGTCCACGCCGGTCTGGAGCTCCTGCAGTGCGTTCTCGCACTGACTGCGGCGCTCATTGTAGGCGGAGTCATTCAAGCTATGTGGCTTGTTGGTGTTGGTGATAACAATGCAGGCATCCCGAAGATCAAGCTTGCTGTAACGATATTCCAGAGTGTTGCAGTCCAACAAGATAGCACAGTCCTTCTTACCCATGCCTACGGCAAACTGATCCATAATGCCGCAATTTACCCCAACGAACTGGTTTTCAGCTTTCTGGCCTAACTTCACGATCTCTACCATCTCAATGTCAAAGCCACAGAACTCACGGAGAATAACACCCATAAGCACTTCCAAAGAAGCAGAGGAAGAAAGTCCTGCCCCGCTTGGCAGATTGCCATAAAGAGCAATATCAAAGCCGCAGGTAGCCTTCATGCCGGCATCCTCAAATACCTTTACCACGCCAGCGATATAATTGGCCCAGCCCAGGGACTCATCGTAGCTCAGCCCCTCGGTAGCAAATTCCTTTACACCAGCCTTCTCAAAATTCAGGGAAACGGCCCTTACCTTCTTGTCCTGGCGAGGTGCTACCAGTGCATAGGTACCCAGTGAAATGGCACATGGAAAAACATGACCGCCGTTGTAGTCAGTATGCTCACCGATAAGATTTACCCGGCCTGGGGAAAAGAAAGCCTTGGTTTCCTGCCCCCCAAAGTATTTGGCAAATCCATCCTGCAAAATTTTACTAATATCCATTTTTCATACCCCTCTTAATTTGTTCGCAATATTACGATCAGCATCTTTAGATGCTATTGTTTACACTTATTTATTATAATCTTGTCATTAGGATAAAGCTACCCATCACCGTTGCATTAATACGGAATTATGTTAGGTTCATAAAAGAGCGGGAGCCTGTGGACAGTGGGATATCCCCTGTCCGCTCTAGCAAATTTAAAAGGACCACGAAGCAAGCATATTGTCTTATTTCGTGGCCCTTGGAGAAAGATGCACCAATGAGGAAATCAGTGCAAATACAGGGATAGCTTATTTAATATGATCCAGTGCAAACTTCAGAGCACCGGCAGGGTCACGGGTCAGGCCTACATACTCCTTGCCGGAGCAGGTAGCGGAAGGAACACCCTTCTCTTCACAGTCATGCTTCAGCTCGTCATACATGGAAGCCATCTGAGGAGCCAGTACAATCAGGTCATAGTCAGTGATAACATCCTTGTGCTGGCCATAAGCCATGGCAATAGAATCAACAGGAGCATTGGCAGCTTTAGCACCCTTTACAATAGCCTTGGCAAGCATGGAGCTGGTAGCACCAGAGGCACAGAGAACCAGAACTTTCTTTTCAGTGGTAGGCATTGGAGCAGCTGCAGGAGCTTCCTTCTTTACCTCAACTTCCTTAACAGCAACGGTCTCCTCTACAGGAATACCATCCTCGTCAACGGCAACGCCCTGAGCAGCCAGAGCCTCACGCTCAACCAGCTGCTTATCATAAGCACGGAAGAATGGATAGTAGATAACAGCGTCCACAATCAGCAGCAATGGTGCCAGGAAGAAGGACAGCTTAGCAAAACCAGTAGCGATAATCAAACCAATGGTACCTGGAGTGGTCCAAGGCAGGATGTAGGAGAAAGCGTTCATGCCCAGAACATCAACGAAGAACTTGTACAGCCATACGTTGGCGATTGGAGCAAGGATGAAAGGAACGAACATTACAGGGTTTAAAACGATAGGAGCACCGAAGAGGATTGGCTCGTTTACAGCGAAGAGTACAGGAATCATGGAGCTGCGGCCTACGGTACGGAGCTGCTTGGATTTTGCGATAAATGCACACATTGCGCAGAACATGAGGGTTGCACCAGTACCACCCAGGGTAGCTACGAAGTAGGAAGTTGGATGGGTCAGAATAGCGGTTGCGTGCTCACCGGCCTGTACCATCTGCAGGTTCAGCTCGATGTTGGCAATGTAGATAGCGGTTACGGCCGGCTCAACGATGGAAGGACCATGAATACCTACGAACCAGAACATGGCCATAGCACCATAGATAATGGCGATACCGATGTAGCCGTCAGCGGCCTGGAACAGTGGCTTGAATACTTCCAGAATCCAGCTACCGAAGAGCATGCCGGTTACATCCTTGAACAGGAAGCTGAATACCCAAAAGAAGGTAATGGAAGCAGCCAGTGGGAACAGGTCAGCGTAGGTCTGTGCGATGTAGTGAGGAACTTCCTCAGGCAGCTTGATGGTAATGCCGCGACCTACGAAGAACTTGTAGATATTTGGTACGGTGAAGGCAACAACGAAAGCGGAAAGCAGCCCCTTAGTGCCCAAGAACTCAGTAGCGATACCCTTATCTACGCCCTCAACGGAGAGAAGCAGGAAGCAGATAATAGATACGATCATTACAGATACGGTGTTGATCTGACGGAGCTTTGGCAGCTTGTGATTGAAGTTGTCCGTCAAGCTCTTGGCGATGGTAGCAACCATCAGCAGGGACAGGATGCCCATGGAGTAACCATAAGCCTGCCACAGGAGGCCGCTTACATAATCATCCCACTTGAAGTCCCAGATTTCTGGAATACAAGCAATCAGAATGAACAGGGAGGAGAACAGGATTACAGGCAGGCAGCTTACGAAGCCGTCCCGGATAGCTCTCAGATATGGGTTGTTGGAAACCTTTTCAAAGAAAGGCTTCATCTTGTCAACCGCGGCAATTATTTTTTCCATGATTTTCGCTTCTTTCTATAATAAAGTGAATTAATGCTATTAGTATTCTACATCCTCAATAGGAACGATTTCCTTACGCTCCGCCATGAGCTTGTACCAGTAGGCACTCTTCTTTGGATAACGCTTCTGGTCATTGTAGTCTACATAGAACAGGCCATAACGCTTGTTGTAGCCGTTGGACCAGGAGAGAACGTCCATCAGGGACCAAATGTAGTAGCCCTTGACATTTACCCCTTCCTCAATGGCCTTCAGCAAATACTCCAGATGCTGAGTTACATACTCAATACGAGGCGTATCATCAATCTTACCGTTCTCGAAGTCATCCTTATAGCCCATACCATTTTCGGAAATGTAGATGGTCTTGTAATTTGGATAATCCTTGGCAATCCGCTTCAGCTGGTTGTACATGCCTACAGGATAGATTGGCCAGTCCCAGTCAGTAGTTGGAACCTCTGGGTTGCAAACCCTGGCACCTACCCCCTTCAGGGCAAACACAGAAGTGCCCTTGTCGCCGGTGGAGTTGCTGAAGATGCGGCTCTCACCCTCGTAGGCCTGGAGGAAATGGCTAGAATAATAGTTCATGCCCAGGAAGTCAATCTGCTCAGCGGCTTTCTTGAATTCCTCGAAATCCTCAGGATAGGTTACCAACTTGCCCTCGTTCTTGTCAAGAATCTCATTGATGAGATCCATGGTTTCTGCATCATAACCGCCGTGGAAGCAAGCATCCATCATAAAGCGGTTGGCCATGGCATCATCCAAATCCCTTGCATGGATATCCTCTGACTTGTCGCTCATGGCAACCTTGCCCTCCAAGGTATGTACAATGCCAATCTCCCCTGGCAGATTCATGGACTTGTAAAGGTTCAATGCCTTGGCATGTGCCACCATCATAATATGCATCATCTGGATGGCAGATGGCATATCAAACTGCTTGTGTGGAGGGAAGTTGCCGGCGATGTAACCGTTCTGTGGAATGGACCATGGCTCGTTGAAGGTAGCCCATTTCTTTACCCTGTCACCGAAGTTCTCAAAGCAAATCTTGGCATAATTCACAAAGTAGTCGATAATATCACGGTTCAGCCAGTGGCCATTGTTGAAGAATGGCAGCGGAGTGTCAAAATGATGGAGAGTTACGAAAGGCTCCACACCCTGCTTGATGCACTCATCAATCAAGTCATTGTAGTAGTCAATGCCTGCCTGGTTGATGGCACCCTTGCCCTCTGGCAGAATACGGGTCCAGGAAATGGAAATCCGGATGCCGTTTACGCCAAAATCATGGGACTGCTGCAAATCCTCTTTATACTTGTGATAGAAATCACTAGCAGGATCTGCGGTAAACCTGCTGCCTGGACGGTTCATATAATCATCCCAGGCACATGGTCCTCTGCCGTCCTCCTTGGTAGCCCCTTCTACCTGGTAGGCAGCAGTGGCACCGCCGAAGATGAAGTCCGCAGGGAACTTCTTTGCATTTGCCATATGTTTATACCCCCTAAAAAGTTTTCTCTTATAAAACGATATAATTGCTTCAGGCTCCGGTTTTGTCTTCCCTTCACCTTACAGTTATTATTATACTGGCTTTTTTTTTCATGTGTTTTCCAACCATGAAAACTTTTTCAGGGTATTTTCAGCCACAAAAAAGACCTGTACAGCATCAATTCCGTACAGGTCATATCTTGCAGAAAAGTATTCAATTAATCCTAAAACATATCCCGTTTCCACAGCAGAATGCCACATACTGCCGCAAAGGCTCCTGCCACGAAGAAGATATACCAGAATGCCCCCTGAGTTTCCGTCATAGGCACCGGCACATTCATGCCAAAAAAGCTGGAAATTACCGTTGGTATGGCTAGCAGGATGGTAACTGATGCCAGGAACTTCATGACCTGGTTCAAGTTATTGGAAATAATAGAAGAAAAGGTGTCTGCCAGCCGTCCCATAATCTTGCTGTACATTTCAACCATTTCTCGAGCCTGTTTGTTTTCGATAATAACATCCTCCAGTAGGTCCTCGTCCTCCTCATAGTATTTCAACATAGGCTGCATAGAGGTAGTAGTCCTCAGCCGCATCAGCTTGTCTAGCACCGCACCATTGGAACGCAAGGAGGCGTTAAAGAAGGTAAGTGCCTTTTGCAGCTCCAAAAGCTTCAATATTTCCTGATTGTTCATGGAATGTCGCAACTTGCTCTCGATTTCGTCAGACTGGTTGCTGATCTGCCTCAGATACCGCAGATAGAACGTGGCCGTCCTATAGAGTATCTGGAACAGAAAACGGGTTTTCTTGAAGGTACGGAAAAGCCTGGCTGTCTTTTCATTGAAGTAGGACAGCACTGGAGTCTCCTCCAAGCATACCGTAATGATATGATCCTCTGTCACGATAATGGCCAGCGGTAAGGTATCGTAGCTACCGGTGTCCCTAACTACAGGAACATTGGTCAAAATCATGACATTGTCGTCCTCGATGTCGATATGGGAGCGTTCCTCATCATCCAATGCGGAACGCAAGAAGTCAGGCTCAACCTCTGTAAGATTGCCTACCACCTTCAACTCATAAGGAGTAGGATCCACGATGTTAATCCAGGCACCGCTTTCCAGCGTCTTCAGGCTCAGCTCCTGCAGAGGTCCACTATCAAGGGACTTATAAATCTTCAGCATAATAAGATGCTCCTTTCAGTACGGAGACTCTATCCATCATCATGCAAAAGAAAATGCTTACCTATCCTCTGAAAGGTTCATGACAAGGGATACAGTCCCCCTATTTAGTTTTGGCTTTTCCCTGGGTTCAGGCCCTGCGTCCATTGTCTTTCACCTCACATTGTATACTGAATTCTTACCACAGAAAATATTACTACCTATATGATACATTAGTCAAGCTAAAGCAAGCTTTTTCTCTAATTCATAGGAAAATATTTGTCATAGCAACGTTATAAACCATAGATTATTTTTAAGCAAATGCTACGTTGTTTAGATTTCTCGAAAACTCGACATGGGTAGAGATATACGTTTCACCAGTCGGTGGCACAAGGTACTGGCCAGCTGCAGTAGCATAGGACATTGACTACCGCATTATTCAGCCGTATCTTCCTGAGACTTTTTTAACGGCAAGGCTGCTAAAAGCCCCTGGCACCCCCGCAGTACGTCCCTGTATGTGGCCTCAAAATCCCCAGTATACCAAGGATCTGCCACCTGACTCTCCGGTTCTCCGGCATAGCTAAGCAGTAGCCGCACCTTGTCTGCCGCATCAAAGCCGATAATCCTGTTTATGCCCCATAGATTTTCTTTGTCCATGGCAATAATCAAATCATAATAGCGATAATCTCCTTTGGTCATCTGTACCGCCCGACGGCTGGCAAAAGGAACCCCCTTCTCCCGTAGCTTCTCCTGTGTGCCATAGTGGATATCATTGCCGATTTCCTCCCGGCTAGTAGCTGCCGAGGCAATCTCAAACTCCTTCTCCCGCCCCGCCTTGGCCACCAAATCCTTCATCACAAACTCCGCCATGGTGGAACGGCAAATGTTGCCGTAGCATATAAATAACAGCTTATGCATATAATTTTCCTCCTAAAATGCCGCAAACCGCACCAATGGGCAACGATTTGCAAACCTCACAACGATTGGCTTTTGTGCCTATCGTTACAGAATTTACGAAATACGGCAAATTGAGGCAAAGTGTAACACTCAAAAGTAGTCGAACCGTAGCCGGATACGAACCATTCGTATACCAATTTCATCCCAGCAACCGTTGAAAAGTATGCACCCACCCCCAAAGTGGGTGCATACTTTATAACGATTGGTGTGCAACTTTGCCGTTTTTATTATATATGAAGTCATCTATAAAACACAACAAAAATAAGAGTGTCTGGATCTTCTCCAAACACTCTACTAATTTCTCTCAAACCGCCCTGAACATCCCCTGATGGACTTCCTGTGGCTTTTCATTTGTATTTTCTATTTCCCTGCGGGCATCCTCCAGCTCCTGAAGCCGTATCATCTCTTCCTTGGCATCATCCAGTCCAAGATGCGTGTAGGTGTTCATGGTTATGCTGATATCGCTATGCCCCATCAAGTACTGCAAGGTCTTTGGATTCATCCCTGCACGGGCCATATTGCTACAATAGGTATGCCTACAAACATGGGGTGTAATGTTGGGCATCTGGATCCGGTAAATATCATTGTACCGTCCCACCATGTTGTTGAAGCGATGCTGCCAATGCATTGCCACCAAGGGCATTCCATACTTGTCTCTAAAAAGAAAGCCGATATAGCCATCCACCATGACCTCTGGAATATTCTTTGGTCTGTCCTCCAGGATGGCCTTGAACATCTGATAAACTTCCTCTGTCATGGGAAGCTTCCTTGTTCCCGCGTTGGTCTTTGTGGATAAAACATAATACTGCATTTTCTCATCTCGCTGCAACTGATGGTCAATGTTTATGACCCTTTTTACCATGTCGATGTCTCTGACCGTCAGCCCGCAAAACTCAGAAATCCTCATGCCTGTATTGAACAATATAAAAACCACCTCGTAGTACTTGCAAAATATATTGTCATCATGCACGAATTTCAGGAAGTTCCTCATCTGCTCCCTGGAAATTGCCTCGCGTATTACACTGTCATTTATCAGTACACCCACAAGTTCAAAGTTAAATGGATTTTTTACCAGAATATCATCATCTGTGGCCATCTGGAAGGCTGGCCTCAATACTCCACGAACCGTCTTTACCGTACTATGCTTTTTTCCATCCTGCTGGAGCTTGATGAGAAAAAGCTTGGCATCGGATACCCTGATCTCTCGGATTTTCTTGCTGTAAAAACTCTCTTTCTCCATCAGGTTCCTAACAAAGTTATAGCCAATCAACGTATTGGGCTTCATCCCTACCTTCGTTGCCAGGTAACGTTCAACGCACTCCTTTACAGTCATGTTCTTGCAGGTAGGGTCGAGAAGCGAATCCAAATCCCTGCTATGCTGCTTCTCCATTTCTCGGAGCGACAGGGTCGGCTTTGTGCCTTGGGGCTGCTTGTCAGTTGGTTCCAGTCGCCAGCTCTGAAGGAATTTCGTCTTGCCATTTTCATTCCACTTATATAAATACTTTCCATCCGCACGCTGGGATTCCCCGCGACGAAGAACCCGGTGCTTAGAATCTCTTCTTACGTGGCGTGCCATTTGCCAATCTCTCCTTTACATCTAGGTGCGTAGTTAGATATCTCTCAAAGTCTGCTCTTAGAATAAGCTTTCTGTTTTTATACAGAGCAATAAAGCTGTATGGCCCATTCTTAAGGAATGCATAGAACTTTCGGCTGCTAAGGTTCCAGTGCTTAATGGCCTCCTGTGGGTTCAGATAATCCTTCTCACCCAATGGTATGGTTTGAAACTTCATTTTGTCGCCTCCTTCCAAATCTATCCTCGATATAGCACTCACGGCAGCAGTACTTTCTTGACTTGTTGCCATAGCTGATAAAGGCCTGTCCGCACCCGGCACAGATGAAGCTATAATTAGCCTTTCTATTTACCTGGTCCTGATGGGAGTTCCACCAGCTCATACGGCACTTGTCAGAACAAAATCTCTTGTGCTTCTTTCTTGGTGTCTGCAATATCAGTCTCCCGCACTGTTCGCAGCAATCTTGAACCTTCATTTAGGTCACCTCCTTTTTGGTACTCTATATATCACTCACCTTCGGACTAATATCAACTACTTTTTGGCAATTTATACCGTCGATGCTTTCAGCAGAAATTCCTCGAACCTTGTTCGAATTATAAGGTAGCGGTTACCACATAAAACAGCAAAGTCATCAGTGTTTTCTTCAGCCATGCGCCGCATCCTTTTCACGCCAATGTTAAAGTAAAATGCAGCTTCCTTAACGGTCAGTGCATATTTCATGCTAAGGTTATTATCCATCATTCTCCTCCAAATCTATCCTCGATATAGCACTCATGACAGCAGTATTTCCTTGACTTATTGCCATAACTGATAAAGGCCTGTCTGCACCTGGCACAGATGAAGCTATAATTAGCTTTTCTCTTTATCTGCTCCGGATGGGAGTTCCACCAGAGCATACGGCACTTGTCAGAGCAAAAACGCTTATGTTTTCGCCCCGGTGTCTGAAAAACTACTACCCCACACTGCTCACAGCGGGAACCATCATCTGGCTCCACATAGGCAGCAATTCCTCCCAGACCATGCCTTTTGCAGTAGGCCTTTATACATTCCACAGAAATCCTCATCAGCTTGGCTATCTGCGTATATCCATACCCTCGTTCCCTAAACTCTTTGATACGTTGTTTCTGTATGCCGGTCATATTCCAGCCTCCTTTATCGTTTGAAAGTTTGTCTTTCTACTATATTAAGGACAGTTCTGTGGCATTTGACCGGAATAATCTCAAAAAAATAAGACCTCTCCGAAGAGAGGCCCATAATCACCATGTATAAATTACCTTTGCCATCACCCTGCCACGGTCTATGTCATAATCCATGCCCACACCAAGGTACTGGCCATTATCTGTTATCTTCTTGCTGACGCTTGCTCCGACAACCATGCCGCCATCCATGCCCCTGCCCACCTCAACCTGACGGAGGGCCTTGGGATAAGCCTTTATGTTGTACTGGTTCAGCTCCACAGGTGTATCTCTGTCGAGTTTATTTAGATCCACGTCAGCCTTGCTGGTGACAATGGCGAAGTCAGCCTTAGCCTGCTCCCTTGCCTCCTCGATTTTGGCAGGAGCCTCAGCAGCCGTGGTCTGTGTAATGTAGACCGGCACCTGCTCTGTGGTGCGGATTTCCTTAATCTGCGTCACTACCTCTTTGGCCTGTCCAACCGACAGTGGCACACTGGCATTAGTGGCTGCTTTCTCCACGCCCTGGACTGACTCTGCCTCCTGCTGGGTCATAGTTGTTACCGTCTGTGGCTGGTTAAAGTAAACGAGAAAGGCTGCGGCGGCAATTAACACCACCACAGCCAAAGAACATACCAGTTTCTTAATCGTAATATTCATTGCAGTCCACCCCTCTGGCAAATCCATCTATACTTGCCTGGCTGGTGTACTGCCACACCTTGATGCACTTGCCCTCAGCTATCTCATCCTGCAGGTCACAATAGCTATTGTACTGGGCAACCCAGATAGGTACATAGTCAGCCAGCTGGCCTAGGTCAATGTTATGCTGGCCGTATTCACTTAGCCAGTTGTAGCTGGAGTAAAGCCCCACATAGCCGTAGCCCATACCGTTCAGCGTACTGATGAACTTGCTGACGCAAGCAGTCACATCCCCGGCTAACATGGACTTGTCCTCGGCATCGTACCAGATACCCAGCTGAGGGTTTACGCCATTAAGATAGGTCTTAATCTGCTGGTCTACCCACAGGGCTTCCTGCTCTGCTTCAGCAGTGCTGGCAGCATGAGCATAGTAGTAAATGCCATACGGCAAGCCTACCGCTACGGCATTATTGACGTGCTCAATGAACATCTCATCAAGCTCATAGCTCTCGCCAATTTTAAGAATAACACCTTCCACACCGTCTGCTACAACGGCATCCCAGTCCACATTCTCCTGCCATGCAGAAATATCTATAACCTTCATTGTGGTTTCCTCCTTCCAGGCATTTCGCCTTCCTCACTGTTATACTTACTGTCGATATAATGTTTAGCCCAGGCAGAGCCGGCTAACGCAGCTACACCGCCAAGGCCAGTCACTACCACACCTATTCCCTGCCAACAGCTGGCAATCTCAAACTTGTAGCCCCACATGGCATTGGCCCAATAGCCAAAGAGCCAGGACCCCATAACCAGGCAAAGAAAAACCATCATCACAAGTATCAGAAGGGTAATGACCAGCTTCTGATTTTCGCTTGTGACGATGGCCTTGATATTATCAAACATTTACATCACTCCTAAATGGTGATATGCCAAACCAACATCTGTGCCCTTGAACTCCTTTCTGTAGTTATCCTTCACCGCTTCCAGCCCCAGACCGTAGTAGGTGTTCATGTCCTTTAGGCCATAGGCTCCTGGTGGTTGCAGTTCATACACTGACCAGATTTTCTTGCCGTAGTGCTTTGCAATGTCAATCTCCGTCTGCATATTCTGCCGCTCAGAGCCACGCCAGTAATTCATCACCAGCACACCGTCTGATGCCTTTATAATCCGCTCAGCCAGAGGCCTGTCCAGCCAATAAGGAATACACACATAAACGGGAAGCTCTGAGCTAAAATGCTCCAGGCTGTCTGCTAGTGCAGCATAATCCCCTTCAATATCAAATACAATTCCATTAGCCTTGAGGGCAATTGCCTTCTCAGCCGCTGTTCTCATTTCCTGAACGCCCCACTCAGGACTTCCGGCAACAAGCGCCACCTCATAGTCCCTGATGAGTGGCAGGCAGTCCGTGTGGTTTATGTCCAGCAGGATAAGCTCAGCCTGACAGCGTTCTAGCACAGCCCTGTCCTCAGCCTTCACTCCATCCCAGGCGAATACGGCTGTGGCCGCTTCACTAACTGCAACATTCAGGAGCAGCATTAGCACAAATAGAAAAATCCGCATAGCAGCACCTCCGTTTTGATACTACTACTATCCGATTAAAGCAGCAAAAAGTCAAGTTATACTTTATGTATTTATCAGCCCATTATTGTAAACAGGTAGTTTACAATAATCGCTTATTTGTAAACTCAAACCTTATGCTCCCTGCTTAGCTCCTGATAGAGCGTCCTCAAATACTCGGTGTCCTGGGTGATGATGCCGTTGGTGACATTCTTCTCACGGACATACTGCTCATATTCCTCTGATACATTTAGGACATTACTCCATTCGTCAGAGCTGTGGGAAATGTTGCTGCGGCACTCCCTGGCGAAGGTCAAGATTTTCTGGCGGTGGTCGTTAATCCACATACCCGTTATCTGCTTTTCCACCTCCGTCAGCCGCTTCTCAGTTTCCTCGTTCAGCTTCCTGCCAACCCACTGGAAAATAGTATCCCAGGGATTAAGCTGCAGAGGACTAATCTGTATCAGCGAAAGGAAGCCTAAAAGTATCATAACCCACCCAGCCACGCCACCTTCAATAATCTCGTACACTCGCTTCACCCTTTCTATGGTCTCTCATCATGAATATTTGTTATCTTCGCCATGTAGTAAACCTGCCTTAGCGTCCGTGGAAACAGCACCTTAGGATTTTTAATCATAAGATAGAGCCATGATGAACTGACCACCGACTCCCACACATGGAACTCCCAAGGCAGTGAGGCAATTGTTCCTGTGGTGTAAATAACGCCACCCGTGCAGTTATTGCAGTTCTGGATGGCGATTACCTCATCCACATATTTCTTGCACTCATCATACTGGCCTAGGATAAAAGCCAAAAGGCTATAGCCCAGCGTACCCTCAGTCCAGACTATATCCGGTGCGCCCTCATAATCAGGCGTTTTATCACTGTAAGGCTTGAAGCCTGAAAAGGTGGATGAACTGGAATATGTCTGGTTGTAATATTCCTGGTCACTGCTCTGCACGATGCTCTTCCCCTTCGTCAGATACACCTCGGCTGCGGTCTTGATACAAGCCTGTGAGCATTCCTTGTTCACAACGGAGAAGATTAAGCTCCCTGCCCAGGTAGTACAGTCAAGCGCCCACGCTCCATCCGGCACGCCAGAATTGATGCCCTGATAGAACCTGCCATTCTCCTTGTCATAGCATTTAAGATACAGCTGGTCCCTTATAAGTTCCGCCGCTTCCTTGTACTTCCTGTTCTTCAGCACCAAGGAGCAACCCTCAAGAGCCTGCAATCCAGAACACTGATGCTCCACGGAGCACCATTCAATTTCCACATCTTTATAGGAGTAGTCGCTCATGTTATAGGCACCGATACCGCCTGTCATTAAGCCATAACGAGGGTCATTGGTATCAGTAATCTGACGGCCAATCATCCACTCGCCACCCTTTTGAATCATCTTCACATAGCTCCTATCTCCTGACTCAAGGGTGTAGTAGCACATTCCCCACACCAGCCAGCCCATAGCGCCTGTTCTCACATAGCCCTCAAAAAGCTGGCCGATGTAGATATCATAGGAGAAGTTGAAGCTGCCATCTGAGTTCTGCTCATACTTCATACGGTTAAGCATTTCCTTGCAGATGTCATAATCCCCGCTAGTGGTAAAGACCAGAAGTGCTAAACCTACATCATAGGCCCAGGTTCTGGCATTCAGACAGTAGCCATATTTATGGAGAGCCTTTGAACCATCCTTATCGTACTGTGGGTCATCCGTGGGAATAAGGAAGGAAGCAGGGAGTCTGCCGCTAGTGATGTTACCTCTGGCTCCTGAGATAGCTAGCACGTCATAAGCTACTTCCCCTGCTCTCGTTATCTTCTGCACCAGCTTCGCAATCTTAGCTCCGTCAGCTGGCTTTATTGTGTACCACAGGAAATTGTTCCCCGGTGCAATATAAAGCCTACATTCGGCATTAAGGTACTCGGTGTCAGCATAGGAAAAGAGCCGTACAAAGTAGTCTGTGAAATATGGATAAGCATTGCCGCCATCCTCGTCAGCTACCTCATCCGAACACTCATACACCAGCTTATAGGCTTCCTCATAGGCAGCCCCCTTATGGGTGATGTTCTCCCAATGGCTGGATATGTTCCTCACATACTTAAAAATCTTCACGCCCTCAGTAACTCCAGTAGGGTCAGTGTACTCTACAACCTCCTCATGCTCACCAATCTGCTCTCCTGATTCAGGGTCATAGTCCGGCAGAAGATAAATCTCTCGGATAGTTGTTTCCGTTTTCCAACGCCCGCCAATGATGGGACAGACCATAGATACATAGCCCTGGTCACGGTAGATATACACCTTTACCCCGCCAGAGGCATTGGCTGAGCCAGATACTGCGCCAGTATAGTCGTAGCCATAATAGGCATCAGCCGTTATGTACTTATTCGTCACCTGAGATTCAGAGGAGGATAAGCCAGTAACCAATCCCCACAGGACATCACCTGTGTAAGAGCTGCTGTACTCCTTGCCGAAGCTGATGGTATACTTGAAGTTGTTTACATTTAGCTGCCGCTTGATGAAGTCAATTGCCTTCTGGGCTGCTGTCTGATATTTTTCATCATCGAATAATCCCATCAGCTCTCATCCTCGCTTTCATCCGGCACAGTGCAGTAGAATACCAGAAGTGTTACAGTGTCCGACTTTACTCCGCTAAGGGTAGCCCCCACATAAGCTCCAAAGGCACTACCGTCCTTTTTGTCAAGGACCACAGTCGGCGTACTGTCATCACTGACGTGGACATGGAAATATGGCCTGTCGAGATAAGCCCTTGTGAAGTAGAAGCTACCATTACCCACCAGCTCACCAAACTCTACGGTGTATTTGGCAGTGGCCTGCGTAACATCAGCCACCTCCACTGCTATGGAATAAAGGGAATCGTTGATGGTAGGAAGGTAGGAGCCTACTGTTATAGATACTTCCTTATAGTTGAAAGGGTTCCAGTCCCAGCCCACAATCCGCGAGTAGGAGTCAATGCCCAGCTGGTCAAACTTCAGTTTCAGCTCATCACCTAATGTTAAGCCTGACTTCTGGTAGAGGGATAAGCTATAGGAGGTTGTCCCATCGGAAACATTGTAGCTGTAGGAAATATCCTGCACCAGATTGGTTTTCATAATGTCGATTGGGTCCTCTGAGCCAGTATGCTTCCGAATACCAATGGTATAGCCGTAATACTCAATCTCCCCGCCAGTCAGAGCCACCAGCTGCATAACACAGGCCCGTCTTGTAACTGACTTATTAGCCCGCAACGTGACCTTATCCGTAAAGTCAATGGTGCCAATGGAAAACGGCGTACCCGACAGGAGGGTAGTTAGAATTTCCGCAGGAGTGCCTTCCTGGTCGAAGGACTCAACCTTGTAATCATCATTGTTTAAAAGATAAGAAATGTGTTCACCCTTGAACTGGGAATAGCAGATGCCGTTAGAGATACTTTTCTTAAGCTCCGTCACATAGAATACTAATCCTTCCACCTCCAGGCGGTCAGATACGGAAATGACATTCTCCGTCAGCCTGGTGGTTAGCTTGAAGTCAATACTGCACTCCCCATCCAGCTTCTCCGTAATGCTGCAGGCGTTTACTCCCCGATAAGATTTAATCAGTGCCCCACTCGATTCATCCTCGTTCTTCTCATAGAAGGACAGCAGCGGATTAGCCGGCACATCACGGTAAACGGAATACACATCAAGGTCAGCAGTAACATTGGTATAGTCCTTATCCCATTTCAGGAAGATTGCCCTCTCGTAATAGGTCGGTGACGGTGCTACGGCACTATGGCCATAGATTATTTCCGAGGAAGATAGGACGGTCTCACCATCTTTATCAAAGAACCGGACTAAGAGAATGAAGTCCTTATAGATAGGATAGATGTTGAGGTCAGATTTCACATTGGTGTAAGCCTTATCCCATTTATCAAAATACTTACCAATAACTATCTCCGGCTCTGGTGCTGTGGCATCAGTTCCATAATCCACTGTCTGTGTGCTAATCGCTTTGGTACAGGCGTAGTTATAGAATTTAACTGTAAAGGTAATAGCCGTATAGAGCGGCCGCACAGTCATGTCCATCTGGATATTTTCCAGTGGGCAGTTCCACCCTATAAAGGTCTTGCCTTCAATCACCTCAGGTGTTGGTGCCCGGTCGGTAATGTCCGCTCCCGCTTCGCAGGTCACCACACCTAGAAGGTCATCACCTGCATAATTTAGAAACCTAACTGTATACACTTAATGACCTCCTTTAAATGGTGCCAAGGTTACGGAGCTTTGCCTGCCCCTGACTGTACTGTATCTGGGAAACAAGAGTGGTGATCACCTTGCCATCCAGCATAATAGGCTGGTTGAGGGTTACCTCGTTGCTCTCAGCTTCACTCCTGCCATTAAGATTAGCGTTGAGTGTAGCTTCAAGCCCAGGTATGGAGCTGGAGAGGTCCATACTCTTGGTTACGCCTTCCATAGCCTTAGCCACCAGCACCTTGCTTTTCTCAATGCCGTTAGCTAATCCCTCCATGAAGTCAGGCATCCAGCTCTCATAATCCGTCAGTGGTCCTTTATCCGGCACAGAGAAGTGTAAATAAGAGCGAATGCTACTGGCCACACTGCTGCAGGCTGAGGATACTGACCCCATGGCAGAGCGGATGCCGCTGACAATGCCGTTGATGATATCCCTGCCCCAGCCATAAGCCTGAGATGCTAAGCCCGTAATATAGCTCTTTGCCCTGTCAAAGCCATTCACAATGGTGCTCCTGATGTTCTCTACCAGGTCAGAAATAGAAGTCAGCATATTGTTAAAAGCAGAGCTGGCGGCTTCCTGCAGGGCTGTCAGGATAGTGGTGACCTTATTCTTGATGGTATCCCATGCCGTGGAAATATTGGATTTTATAGTTTCCGTCACAGTGGTAATGGAGCTTTGAATGGCATTCCAGATATTAGTAAATGTGGTCTGGATTTCCGTCAAGACCGTGGTAAAGTAGGTAGAAATAGCTGTCCATACGGTTGTTGCTCCCGTCTGAATGGTGGTCCATGCCGTGGTCAGGAAGGTGCTTATTGCCGTTACAGCCGTAGTAAATACAGTCTGGATTCCCGTCCAGATAGTTGTGAAGAAGGCTGAAATAGCTGTCCAGGCTCCTGTGGTGGCGGCATTAATGGCAGTCCACCCGTCAGTCAAGAACTGGCTAATAACATTTACTGCTGTGCTTGCGGCACTCTTAATAGTCTCCCACAGGTCAATCCAGAACTGACGGAAGTCCTCATTGGTATTCCAAAGGTAGATGAAGGCAGCTACCAAAGCCGCAATAGCCGTAACCACTAAGCCGATTGGATTAGCCGACAATATTGCCCAGGCAGCCTGAATACCAACAGCCACAGCCTTTGCTCCCGCCACAATCTTTGGTACCAGAGTAAGCACCGCCCCCACGCCCGTTGCTATCTGCCCAATGACAATAAGCACGGGGCCTATTGCCGCAGCTATAAGGCCAATGGTCACCACCGCGGTCTTTACTGCCGGACTCAAGGAATTCAGCCCATCAACGAAGGACTGAATTCCAGCAACAATATTCTTGATGTACGGAATTAAGATTTCACCGATAGAAATAGCTAAGCCCTCAATGGCTGACTTCAATATAGTAATCTGCCCCTTAAGGTTATCCAGCTGAGTGTCTGCCATCTGCTTGGCGGCACCATTGGAATTGGCAATCTTATTCTGAAGGTCATCCCAGGTCTGTCCCGTATTAGCAAGGAGAGCATTTACACCAGCCAAATCTGTCTTATTAAAGATAGTACCGATGATGTTCTGCTTCTCCTCCATGGTCATACCCTCCATGGATTTATTGAGGTCAGAGAGGATATCGTTCAGGCTCCTCATATTGCCCTCGGAGTCGAACACAGATACACCTAAATCGTCCATCTGCTTCTTGGCTTTATCCATTGGAGTCTGCAAGGACATAATGACATTACGGATTAAGGTACCACCTTCAGCACCCTTAATACCATTATTGGCGAGGATACCTAAGGCAGTACTAAGTTCTTCTGTACCACCCTTGAGGGTCTTTGCCGTAGCACCTACAGTCAGCATACCTTGACCTAACTGAGCCACGGAGGTATTGGTGCTGGATGCTGTTTTTGCCATCTGGTCTACCATCTTGCTGGCATCCGAGGCACTAAGCCCTAGGGCTGACATAACATCCGTCACCATGTCTGAGGCCTGAGCCAGTTCGATATCACCTGCGGCGGCTAGGTTTAGTACAGTCGGCAGGGTATCACACATCTGCTGAGTGTCGTAGCCTGCTAGTGCCAGATAGTTTAATGCCTGTGAGCACTGGGTAGCAGAAAAGGCAGTCTCGCTGCCCATCTGCTTAGCGAGTTTAGACAATGCATCCATGGTGTTAACGGACTGACCATCCACAGTGCTCATGGAGTCCTTGGTAATGCCCATGGTGGCCTGTACTTGGCTCATAGCTTGCTCGAAGTCAGCCGCCGTTGCAACTGAGGCCGTTGCCAATCCTCCCACGGCAGCCGTGACAGGCATGAACTTTTGCCCCAGGTTAGTAATGTTCTCACCAGTTCCCTTGAGTTTTTCCCCTGCTCCCACAATCTGCCCCATAGCAACCGACGAGGTTTTTGCCTGTTGCTCCAGCCGCTTCAAGTCCTGCTCGGTTTCAATAATCTCACGCTGCAAGGCATCATACTGGGACTGGTTAATAGTCCCAGCAGCAAGGGCGGCATTGGCCTGCTCGGCAGCAGTCTTTAAGGTTTCCAGCTTCTGCTTAGTGGAACTAACAGCTTCACCTAAAGCCCTCTCCCTCTGGGCCAGAAGTTCAGTATTGCCGGGGTCCAGTTTTAGGAGCTTTTCCACTTCCTTCAGCTGGCTCTGAGTGCTCTTTATTTCCTTGTTTACACCCTGCAGGGCTGTGGTGAGTTTCGTGGTTGAGCCATCAATCTCAACTGTGATGCCACGAATATTATTAGCCATTGCCATACCTCCCTTCTGTTAAAAGCGGTCCATATCGGTCTGAGTGGCCAGCTCCCTATAGCCTTTATAGTCATCATTCCTGCTCTCTGCGAATAGGTCATTGACGAAGCCTATGGTCAGTAAATCCAAATCCCGAATGCTCAGTCCCAACTGAATACACCGCAGCAGGAAAAGCGGTGTGGTCATTTCCCGGTCAGTTGGGCGAATTCTTTTTTTGACTGTACATCGGACTTCATGTTAAGCCCCCACAGCTCTATAATCTCCGGCAACACCTTGTAAATGGAGAAGGTGCCAAAGGCATCCAGCCACTCCTCAGGTGTATCCGGAACAGACTTATCAGCGTGTTTGGCCATGATGTAGGCAATATTCTCGAAAAGCTCAAGGCTGAACATATCGAGATTGGACTTATCCTCATCATTCTTACCCAGGGCATTTTCAAGGGCAGCCAGGTCCTTATAGATATCCCGCTGGAACTTGATGCGGTAAAGCCGTGGAATGGCAGCAGAAGCCCTGAAGGTTACCTGCTGCCCGTCAATTTCAATCGTCTTAGTAAGTGCCATAATCTAATCCTCCATCAGCTGTTCACTGGCGTATAAACTGCATTGTACCAGTTATTGTAAGCAGTAGCGGTAGTAGTGTCTGATGTCCTTGCCTTTACCAGTCCGTCCTGCAGAGGACTTGCGGTAATGGTCAAGGTCTCAGTCTTAACCTCAATCTCGTCCTCCTTGGTAGCAGACTCGATGGTAGGTCTGGTAGCTGTGCAGTTATACAGCACATGACGGATTTTATTTACATCCCCGTCAAACTCAAACAGGAGCGCAAACTTCTCCGTCTGAATGGCGGCATCCTCCACCAGCACCTTGTTCTTATCCAGGCTTTCCTTCAAGATGTCAGTGCGGAAGGACTCAGGCACAAGAGCCAGTTCTAAATCGCCCTCATAGCCCTGATTGTTAGAAATCGTATAGTAAGCATAGCCATCAGCGTAAAAGATGGAAGGCTCACCGTTAGGGTCCAGTGACAGGGATACTGCACCAGGCATTGCCACAGGGGTATCAAAGCTGTAGCTGCCATCATCAGAAATGGTCAGCTTGGCATAATGCACATTACAAATGTTAAACTTTACCTTATTCTTAGTAGACATATCTTCTTACCTCCTTATTCATACACACCACGCACCGTCATATCACTCTGGATATTGGTAATATCCGCACTCCAATTCTTAAAGGTCTTACCCTCAATCACCTCAGGAGTAGGAGCCTTGTCCGTAATGTCGCTCCCCACCTCTGCCTGAATATCCGCCAGCAAATCATCACCTGCGTAGTTCAGGAAGCGGACCTCATAGTAAATGGTCTCGCCTGGGATATAGACCTTCTTGAACCAGTTATTGTAGTACGGCGTTTCCGTATCCTCAGAGGTTCTGGCCTTCACATAGCCACCCTGCAGAGGGCTTGCGGTGATGGTCAATGTCTCGGTCTTGACCTCAATCTCATCCTCCTTAGTGGCTGACTCGATAGTAGGTCTTGAAGCTATACAGTTATACAGCACGTGCCTTATCTTCTTGACATCACCATCGAACTCAAAGATAAGAGCGAACTTCTCACCCTGGTTAGTGGCGTTTTCAATCAGCACATTGTTATCGTCCAGGGCTTCCTTCAGGATATCCTTACGGAAAGCCTCCGGCACAAGGGCAAGTTCCAAATCGCCTTCATACCCTTGGTTATTGGAAATCGTGTAGTAGGCATATCCGTCAGCATAGAATACCGATGGCTCACCGTTAGGGTCAAGGGAAAGAGAAACAGCACCTGGCATTGCCACAGGCTCAGCGTAGGTGTAGGTTCCGTCCTCGTTGATGGTCAGCTTGGCATAATGTACATTACGGATATTGAATTTTACTTTATTCCTAGTTGTAGCCACGATTTACACCTCCATTTCAAATGAATAAAGGACCTCATACAGCTTTTCAGAGCTTATCCATGTCTCGGAACGGTCATAGAAAATGCCGTGGCTATCCAGCACGGCTTCCAGCTTCTGCTCCACCGCCAGGTCCTTCTTGTCGGTGTAAAGCTCAATATGAACCACATTGATTTTGTGGTAGGCAATACCATCAGCAGCGAAGTTATCGCTCTCAGGTATCAGGTAACAAATAAAAGGAGGCTTGGCGGCATGGCCCTCTGCGAAATGGTCATAAGCAAAGGGTATGCCGCTCTCCTTTAGAATATCAATAATCTCCATCATTAACCTCCCAGTGACTTACGGATGTTTTCTTCAAGCTGCTCCTGTCCTTTCTCGGCTGCCTGGGCAATATGCGGAAAGGCTCTGGTTCTGCCACCACCACGCTTGGCGTGGCCGTATTCCAGAAGGTGTGCCAGCTGATACTTGTTTTTTGAATGTACAACCAGTGCCAAAGAGTCAGTGGTCTCTTTCGTGGTCTTAACAGCCCAGCTCTTCGAGTATGCCCCCGTTTTCTTTGGCGCATTCGCCATGATCTCTTTCTTTACAGTAGTTCCGGCTTTCCTGACTGCTGCCTTCACATCAGCTGACGCAAGCCCCGCATATTCCTTCAGCCCGGCCATGACTGCATCGGCAAGGCCATCCACATTACAGGTTGTTCCCATAGGTGTTACCTCCTTGCCTTGGCGCACCACAGCTTTAAGGATTTACGCTTGAAGTTCATGTGGTCAATGTAGGTGATGTTGTAGATTTCATCATTGAAAATGACACGGTAGCCTGTTGAGGTTACCGCCGCAGTCTCGCTGCAGTACCTGACGGTAAAGGAAATATTATCTGCTTCCTGTATCTCCCCAGCCTTATCCGTCTCCGAACCACTCTCGCTGCCACCAGTAGCAGCACAGGAGAAATAGTCGGACCAGGTATTAAGCTGATTTCCTATATCGTCAGTTATCAGTGTATTTTTCTGAATGGTAATACGGTTGTTCAGGAGTCCAATGTTCATCAGAAGCCCTCCTCCCTGACGCCAAACAGCATGGAGCGGAGGGTGATGGCAAGCTGGTTATGGTCAGCTTCCTCACGGTGCTCGTAGAGGTAGGCCGCCGCATAAAGAACAGCCAGCCTTGTTACGGCTGACTGCTCTATGAATGCTTCTTCATCCAGCCTTGCCACATCCCGGCAGATGCTCTCGGCTGTCAGTATGATATTTTGAATTAAGTCATCCTCAGTGGTGCTGTCCACCCGGAGGTACTGCTTCATTTCAGATAGCGTTACAAGCATCTGCCCTTCCTCCTTAATCCTTCAGAATACCAGCCGTTCTAAGGCGGGCTAGAAGGTAGGTATTGATGAAGGCGTTAATGCCCTGCACATCCGTGGCAGCACAGTCCTCCAGATTATCCACGGCAAGAATGCCGCCAGCCTCCGTCTTGGTGGCCTTTGGCAGGTTCTTGACCTCGGCATCGGCGGTAAACTCCAGGGTACCGCCGATTACGGTCTTTTCACCGCCCTGCTCGGTGTAGTTCTTTGCGTTATAGCTCATGTTGTACCTCCTTATTTCATCTGGAGAACCTTAATAGCCTCAGGCAGAATCAGGCGGCCATCCACACGCTGGGAAGCAATGTAGCCAACCTGTCCGGTTGCTGCGTAAAGCTCATTAAGGCGCTTGAAGGAACGGCCCTGACGGTCGGCAATCCAGTAATAGCTGAAGTCACCGAAGGCAATGACCTTGTTCCCCGTAGCGATAGAAGGCATATAGGTGGAGGTATAAACCGGACGGCCCAGCAGGGTGTCAGGAGTATTGGCGGTAAGGGCAGACTGCCAGATGTAGTTGCCGTTACCATCCTTCAGCTTGCGGATAGCCTTAATAGTGGAGTCATTCATTACCCACACAGCCTTCTTGCGGTAAGGCGCATTGAGGCTGTAGAAAAGGTCGATAATCTCATCGGCTTTGATATCAGTAGCGGAGGCAGCGGTTACGCCAATCTGCGCACCTACATCCTTGCCACCAATCTTGTCAGCCAGAACGCCGAGAGGCTTGCCGCTGCCATCACCAGTGAAGAAGGCTTCCTCCTCACGGTTACCG
>CAVFWX010000010.1:0-1181 GCA_963626225.1 Anaerotignum sp. | reverse complement strand
GGGCAAATTCCTTGGAGATGTAGCTCTCAAGGTCAAATACGGAATCATTAATCAGCTCCTCGGATACCTTAATGGTAGTGCCCAGCTTGTAGGCACCGATGGATACCTGACCGAACTCATCATCGGACTCCTGGTAAGCACCCTCCTCATCAATCCAGCTGGCACTGCCCTTGGCAGCCACAACAGGAATCTTGCGCTCGCCGGAATCAGTCTTAATGACATGAGCCAGCTTACGGAAGATGTTCTCCTCCTCCAGTGCCTCAATAAGAGTATGCTCAAATTCATCAGGTACCAGGTAGCCACCTTCGGAATCAGTACCCTCCTGCAGGGAGTTCAGCACCTGCGGCATAGGTGCCTTGGAACGCATTACATTCCAGAAATTATTCTTGTAGTCATCACTTGCACGACCCATTTTATCGTCCTCCTTCATCAGTCCGCTGCCCTCAGGCTTAGCGGTAATAGGCTTATTTAAAGGCTTAGAAAGCTCTGCTTCCATAGCCTCCTGACGCTCCATGCGGGCAATCTCCTTGCCGAGGTCTGCAATCTCCTGCTCCATGGCAGTGTAGGTGGCATCATCCTCAACGGTCAGAGTGCCCTTATCGGTGCGGTGGGAATCCAGGAAGTCCTTAGCTGCCTGCCACTGCTTAGCGCGCTTACTGCGCAGTTCGTTAATAGTCATGATAAAATTCCTCCTTAATACTTCATCAGGTTCAAGCGGTCCATCAGCTCATCCACTGAACGGCCCGTCTCTTCTAATTGGGTCTGTATTTCCTTTTCCTTCTCAGCCTTGGCCTTATTGCAGAGCTTGTTTAGAAGTGCCTGGTCAACAGCCTTGCTGGAAAAGGCAAATGCCTCGGTAGCCACAGACTTTTTCTCGTCCTCCAGCATACCGTCAGCAAAGCCCAGCTCAATGGCCTTCTTGGCATTCATCCAGGTCTCATCATCCATAAGGTGAGAGAGGCTGGCACGGCTCTTCCCGGTCTTAATCTCATAGGCATTGATGATAGACTCCTTGACCTCGTCCAGCATTTCAATGGCCTTCTGCATTTCTGAATGGTCACCGAATGCCATGGTAGCAGGGTTATGAATCATCATCAGGGCTGTTGGAGCCATAAGCACCTTAGTGCCTGCCATGGCGATAACACTTGCAGCGGATGCTGCAATACCGTCAATCTTGACGG
>CAVFWX010000009.1:0-26861 GCA_963626225.1 Anaerotignum sp. | reverse complement strand
CCAAATTTGATTCTATTTTAACAAAGAAGTAAAAAAAATCAATTATTTTATCCACATTTTTCCAGACTTTTCCACAGCACAAAAAAGAGCCATCCTCCCGGACAGCCCTTGCACTAGAAATTCCTCATGTATTCATCAAAAAGTAAATATAGTTAAAATCAGGCAAAAAAACAAGGGGCTGGACAGCCCCTTTAAAACTCATTTTTACAGCACCCTGCGAGCACCGATATAGCAGGATCCCCAATAACCGCTGTACAGGGAATCAATCGCCACACCTCTGCTGGAGGAAGCATTGATAAAGTTTCCATCACCCAGGTAGATGCCTACATGGGATGGACCATATTCATAGGTAGAGAAGAAAACCAAATCCCCAGGAACCAGCTCGCTGGTGGAAATCGGCATGCCTACCTCATACTGTGCATCTGCGGTGCGAGGCAGATAAATGCCTGCATTGGCAAATACATAGCGGACATAGCCGGAGCAGTCAAAGCCACTTGGGGAAGTACCGCCGAAAACATAAGGTACGCCGAGGTAGTTCATGGAGTTTGCCACAATCCTGCGTGAAATGTAGTTGGAGCCACGGCTTACCTCTGGCATGCTGCGACCCATAAGGGCACTGTAGGTGCTAGGACCTACCAAACCATCAGCATCCAGGCCTCTGTCGCTCTGGAAGGACTTGATAGCCTCAGCTGTAGCAGGACCAAAATCCCCATCAGCATCAACATCATAACCTAGGCTTGCCAGCTGACCCTGGATTTCTGCCACATAGCTGCCCTGATCACCAATGCGGATAACTGATGCAAAAGCCACCGCACTAAAGCAGCACAGAATCATGGATAAAAGGAAAATACGCTTGAGAATACTCAAAAAGACACTCCTCTCTCATTACGCCTACGAGGTTAGCTGTCGGGTTAGGGTGGAGATGCACCCCTTCTTCACGGTCTTGCCGAAGCCGCCGCATGTAATTCACCCCAATAACCTTTATGGCTTTAGCCTATTCAAGGCTGCTGCCACTAGAATTAATAATTTGGTTCCCCCGCTCCTGGGCTGGATTAGGCTTTTATATATACATAAACCCAATATACAAAATAAAAATATTATGAGTGGTCAATAAGCCGAGTTCTGTTCCACCTAGGTGGCGACAATCATTTATCTGGACTGCCGGTTGCCCGACAGCTCTAGCGACACACCCGGAAGGTCAGCGGGCCGCCTCGTATCCTTCCCTATTCGGTCTTGCTCCATGTGGGGTTTGTCAAGCCAACCAGTCACCTGGCTGCTGGTGCGCTCTTACCGCACCTTTCCATCCTTGCCGGCAGGCGAACCTGCTTAGGCGGTTTCCTTTTCTATGACACTTTCCCTAAGGTCACCCTCGCTGGACGTTATCCAGCACACTGCCCTGCGGAGCCCGGACTTTCCTCAAATACAGCTGGCAAGCCAGTGTATCAGCGATTGTCTTTCGCACTCATAACGGTTCTCATTATATCACACTCAAATCTTTATGTCAAAGAACATATATGATAGATAGGATTTATCACACAAATAAATTTACAATTTTGTCAGTAAAATTCAAAAAAATCCTTGGATACTGTGTCCGTGATCACCGCTAATTCCTGTCCAATTTTATCCGATTCCTGGCGTAAATAATCCGCCAAAACCTCCACCACAGGAAATTCCGTGCCGAAGTGTCCTGCATCAATTACGCTAATACCCTGCTGCAGTGCCCGTTGGGCATCGTGGTATTTCACATCACCAGTCAGGTATACATCAGCTCCCTTAAAGGCCGCCTTTGCCACAAATTCCGCTCCGGCACCGCTGCAAAGTGCCACCTTTTTTACCTTTTTATCGTTACCCCGCACCAGGCGAAGGTGCTCAATATGCAGTCCATCCTTCACCATCTGGGCAAATTCGTCCAATGTTTTTGCTTCCGGCAGATAGCCTATCCGTCCCAGGGAAGCCTGTCCCTCACCATCAGTAATAACAAAGCCTTCCAGCCTCTCCAGACCTACCGCCTGAGCTAGCACATCGTTGACCCCACCTTGGGCAATATCCAGATTGGTGTGGGCGGCATAAACAGCAATATTGTGGCTCAGCAGCAGCTGGAACATTTTGCCATCATACAAATCTGTCCTAAGATGCCGCACTCCCTTGAAAATCATAGGGTGATGGGCCACAATCATATCTACATTTTGCTCAATGGCTGACTCCACCACAGGAATGCTTACATCCAGGCAGGTCATGACCTTTGTTACTTCTTGCTGGGGAGAGCCTGCCAACAGGCCGGGATTGTCCCAATCCTCTGCCAGCTTCTTGGGAGCCAGGGCTTCCAGCATATCCATTATTCTTTGGCATTTCATTTTATCAACGCCTCCAGTTCCTCAATGTCCTTTTGTACTGCTGCCAGCCGCTGCATATCCGGAGCAGAGCTTTTCTGCAAGCCAGTCAATACCTTCTGGCAGGATGCCAGATTGTTTTCCACATGCTCTTTAAAGAGCCTTGGTCTTTTAGAGAGCAGCACAGGCCCTAGCCGCAGCTCCATTTCTCCTGGCATCTCTGCCGCCCCTGGCATTGCCTTTATAATCTGATAGACCCTGCTATCTACCTGAGCAAGAGCCTCATCCTCAATATGCCAGCCATGGCTGTAGAGCCACTGCCGCAGGACAGCGTATCCGTTCTGAGGCTGCAGGACAGCTGCCTTCAATACGGCAAAAACCTCTGGCTGTGCCTCTAGGATATCTGCTATGAGCTTGCCACCCATGCCGGCAATGCACACCGTATCCACCTCACCAGGCTTCACTGCGGCAAGTCCATTTCCCTGCCGCACCTCTATCAGCTTGTCCAGCCCTGCCTCCAGCAGGGTATGGCGGGCTGCCTGACAAGGGCCTGCATTGAGATCCGCCGCTATAACCCGCCGCGTTTTATCCCTGAGATAAAGCTCCATGGCAAGATAGCCGTGATCCGTGCCAATATCTGCCACAGCCCCGCCTAATGGTACAAAGGAAGCCACTGCCTCCAATCTTTCATCCAAAATCATCCCATACCTCCATGTACAGCAAAGGAGCACCGGGAAAGTACCCTCGTGCTCCACTGCCTGATAGTCACATATTTTACAGCAAAAGGCGGGAGCCACAGCCCCCGCCCCCATATACATTAATCCAAGAAATCCTTCAGCTTCTTGCTTCTGCTAGGATGCCGCAGCTTCCGCAGAGCCTTTGCCTCAATCTGGCGAATACGCTCCCTGGTAACGCCAAAGCTCTGGCCAACTTCCTCCAGAGTCCGTGCCCTGCCATCCTTGATGCCGAAACGGAGCTCCAATACCTTCTTCTCCCTGTCAGTCAGGGTAGAAAGCACATCTGTCAGCTGCTCCTTCAGCAACATATAGGAAGCCGCCTCTGCCGGTGCCGGTGCATCATGATCCTCGATGAAGTCTCCCAAATGGGAATCCTCCTCCTCGCCAATAGGAGTTTCCAAGGAAACAGGCTCCTGGGCAATCTTCATGATTTCCCTTACCCTGTCCACCGTAATCTCCATGTCCTTGGCGATTTCCTCCGGGGTCGGTTCCCTGCCCAGCTGCTGCAGCAGCTGACGGGACACACGGATGAGCTTGTTGATGGTCTCAACCATGTGGACTGGAATACGGATAGTCCTTGCCTGATCTGCAATGGCACGGGTAATTGCCTGACGAATCCACCAGGTAGCATAGGTACTGAACTTATAGCCTTTGGTGTAGTCGAACTTCTCCACAGCCTTGATAAGGCCCAGATTGCCCTCCTGAATCAGATCAAGGAACAGCATACCCCTGCCTACATACCTCTTGGCAATGCTGACAACCAGACGGAGATTGGCTTCTGCCAGCCGCTTCTGAGCCTCAGAACCGTCATTGATGTCCTCCTGAAGCTTCTTCATTTCCTCAGCATCAATGGTTTCCAGAGGGATTTCTACTTCCTCCAGATCCGCATTGTACTGGCGGTATGCCTTGCTGTCATAATCCTCAGGATTGTCAGTAATGCCATACTGCTCCTTCAGGGCATTTACCATGGCATCATCCTTCAGCATGGCTGCTGCCACAGTGCCGTTATCAATGCCCAGCTTCTTGGCCAGCCTGCCTACCGTAAGAATCTTGCCAGGATTCCGCAGATATGCCTTGATGTACTTGTCAGCCCTGATGCGACGTTCTGCCCGCACTCCTGCCTCCATGCTGGTGGCAAGGTGGATTTCCTCCTCGGCAGTCAAAAGAGGCACCCGGCCGATTTCCTTCAGGTACATACGGACAGGATCATCAATATTGATGCCCTCTGGCACGCTGAGATCCACATCTGCCTCTACATCCTGCAGTTCCTCGTCCTTTTCCAGCTCCTCAGGAGTAATATCCTCATCCTCAGAGATATCCACCCCATGCTTGTTGAAATTGTCAAAGAGAGCCTCTACTTCCTCAGGAGAAACATCCTGCTTCTGAAGAGCCTCCAAAACCTCGCCATAAGTAAGGACACCGCCATTACGCTTGCCCCGCTCCAGCAGCTCCGCAATAATCATGCTGCCGGTTTTACGCTCCTCAGGTGCATTCTGTACTTCCTGGGCTGGTGCCTGCTTCTTGGCAGCCACTTTCTTTGGTGCACCACTGGATTTAGAGCTTCTCTTTTTTTCCTTTACCTCAGCCATTGAGCATTCTCCCTTCCTCCAGGATACAAAAATCCAAGCTAGTTCTCAATTTATAATTCATCCATTTCCTTTTTGATTTTCTGACTAAGCTCCAGTTCTTCCAGGTAGCCCTTATTACCTTCCCGGCTTAACTGATCAGCCCTCTGGCTATGCAGCTGGAACTGGCCTTGCAAGTATTTTTTGCGAAGGAATTTTACACAGTCACCATAGAGATCCATAATCTCTTGGCTTCCATTATCCTCCACCAAGGCCCTGGACAGTTCCTCCACAGCCTCATCTCCCAGGCTGGCAAACTGCATTACATCCTTCAGGGGCTGTCCCTGACGGACAAAAAGTGCCATCTGCCTTAGTATCTGCTGCTGCACCTGGTCCTGTACAGCATCCAGAGGTACCTGGCTGACGAAATGATCCAGCACCACCGGCTCCTGCCAGATCGTCCTGATAACCACTCGTCCTGCCTGCCTATAGGCTCCATCCACCTGGCGGCGGACCGGCCTTGCTGCAGGTCTTTCTGTATTATTTTGATAGCTGCCATAGTCCCTGGGACTGTGGCGGCCTAGCTCATCCCGAAGCTCATTTTCAGCAACCCCCAGTATCTGCGCTGCCCGCGCTACATAAGCATTTCTCTGGGTCATATTCCTGAGCCCTGCCAGGATTGGCAAGATTTTAGACATGGCCTGAAGCCGCCCTTCCAGACTGGCCAGGTTCATATCCTTTATAATATATTGCAGCTGGAACTCCACCATTGGTATGGCTCCCTGGATGACCTGCCGGAACGCATCGGCTCCATGTTTTCTGATAAATTCATCGGGATCCTTGCCGTCAGGCATCTGTACCACCTTGATGATGGCATTTTCCTGCTCCCGAGCTATCTCAATGGCTCGGAAAATAGCGTTTTGCCCTGCTGCATCACTATCATAGCAAAAATAAATCTGAGGTGCATAGCGTAAAAGCTTTCTGCACTGCTCATGGGTAAAGGCTGTTCCCAGTGATGCCACTACATTCTTGATGCCCGCTGCATATACAGAGATAACATCCATGTAGCCCTCCACCACCAGAGCAAAGCCTGCCTTTTCTATATGGCGGTATGCCTTGTCCAAGCCAAATAAAAGCCGCCTTTTGTTGAATAAAATAGTTTCCTTGGAGTTTAGATATTTTGCCTGCTCCTGCTGGCCCTGCTCAATAATCCTGCCTCCAAAGCCTACAATCCTGCCCCGCTCGTCACGAATAGGAATCATGACCCTGTTGCGGAACCTGTCGTAGAGACTGCCATCCTGCCGTCTGCGGGACAGGTCGCACTCCTCCAAAAGCTCCGGCTTGATGCTACGCTGGACAAAGGCTGCTGACAGCTTGTCCCATGCATCAGGGGCAAAGCCTAGATTGAATTCCTGAATAATCTCATCATTGATGCCACGGCCTCGAAAATAAGCCAAGCCCTTCTGACCGTAACCAGTCATGGTCAGGCAGTTATGAAAGAATGTGCCTGCCATTTGGTTGACCTGCCGCAGCTCCTCAATATGCTTTTCCCTGGCGATTTCTGCCGGAGACTGCTTCTTCTGGGGCAGGGGAATGTTCAAATCCTCCGCCACCCGTGCTACAGCCTCATAGTAGGGAATATTTTCATACATAGAGATAAACTTAAAAGCATTGCCTCCTGCATGGCAGCCAAAACAATAAAAAAATCCATCGTCCGGCTTTACCGAGAAGGAGGGGGTTTTCTCATTATGAAAAGGACAGCAGCCCCAATACCTGTCTCCCTTCTTCTTGAGGGACACATAGCCTGAGATTATCTTGACAATATCCGCAGCAGAACGCACCTCATCGGCAAATTCCCGGGATATGATTCCATGCTCAGACATATAGGGATGCTACCACCTTTCACATAGGTCTATGAAAATAGCTTATTGCAATAATTATTATTCTAGGAAAATTTGCAAATTCCTCTTTTTTTGCCAAAACTCTTTAGATATTTTTACTGGAGAGTTGGATCCCCTACGGCAAAGAGGTAGGCAATAACAATGATACCCAGCACAATGCGGTAATAGCCAAAGGCCTTGAAGTCATTGTTCTTGATGTACTGCAACAGGAACTTGATGGAGATAATGGACACCACAAAGGCTGTTGCCATGCCTACCACCAGAATAAATACCTCGGCCCCAGTATAATGGAAACCAAACTTCACAATCTTCAGCAGGCTGGCACCAAACATAACTGGAATAGCCAGGAAAAAGGTAAATTCAGCTGCCACATAGCGGGATGCACCGAAAAGGATTCCGCCCAAGATGGTGGAACCGGAACGGGAAGTACCTGGCACTAGGGACAGCACCTGGAACAGACCAATAATAAAGGCTGTCTTGTAACTAAGCTTGTTGAGATCCGTTACGGAAGGACGGCGATTCTTGTTGTAGTTTTCCACCACAATAAACATTACGCCGTAGAAAATCAACGTAAATGCCACCACAGAAGCCTTCATGAAGTGCTCCTCCATGTAGTCGTTAAAGGCAAGGCCGATAACTGCTGCTGGCAGGCAGGCAAAGATTACCTTGTACCACAGCTGGAAGGTATCCTGCTTTTCCTTCTTGGTTTTCCAATCGGAAAAAGGATTCAGCTTGTCGAAGTTCAACACCACAACTGCCAAAATCGCACCCAGCTGGATAACCACCAAGAACATATCCATAAAGGCAGAGGACACATCCAATTTGATAAACTCATCCACCAATATCATATGGCCGGTGCTGCTGATAGGCAGCCACTCTGTCAGGCCCTCTACGATACCGAGAATAACTGTTTTTAACAATTCAATTATACTAAGATCCACTGTATCAGCCTCCTTATTTTTTACACAAAAGCAGAGGTAAGTATATCATAATGGTATGAAAAATACAAGAAAACGCTGAAGGTATTCCCTGGTACTTAGGGTATAACCTCCAGCGTCCTTGTATGCTGCAAAAATTTCTCGCCTAAATTTCGCCTATTCTATCCTATACACCCTCAAAATCATGGATAAATGCTAAGGCAGAGATAGTCAGGATATCCGGCAAAGCTAAGATATTCATGGTTGCCCAGGTCTACATTGTCTCCCTTGGCTGGAACATTGGCAAAGCCGTACAAGCCTTGGAATCTATCCAAGGATGCATTGCAGTCCAGGACAGTTTTGTCCAAATGCTTGTCGCTGCCAGCAAAGAGGAAAATTCTGTCTACGGTATTGGTCTTAGGATCAAAGGTAGCCAGCCAACCGTCATTCTTGTAGTAGAAGCTGTAAGCATGAACCCCGCAGAGCTTTTCGGTAGCATCAGCATCCAGGTACATATTTGGTGCACCATAGAGGTTCAGCAATTCCATATAGCTCATGTCCAAGGTAACGCCGCCAATGGACTCGCTGTGAACCTTGTCCGCAACCTTTGGCACCATCTTCAGGGTATCATCCAGCAGCAACCAGCTGTTGGCACCATCACGATGATACTGGATCTTCATTTCCCGATTGCCCTGCTTTTCCATAATGCGGACAATCACGGAGCCGTCCTTGGCATCTCCCTTCCAGTCACTGATCTGCTGGACTCTGGCATCATTGATGCCATCTGGCGTAGTATCGCCAATTACAATCTGGCGATGTCCGTTTTCATCCACCCAGGTACCAGTGATGCATGGCATAAAGCTCTGGCTCTGTTCATCACCAGAATAAGCCTCTGCCACAGAGGACAGCATTGCTGCCAGCATACATACCAGAATAAAAAGCCTCTTCATTTTAACACGCCTCCCTTAGAAAAAATAAATAAATCTTATTAATAGTGGCCTCCGCCACCACCGCTGCTACTGTCATTGTCACTACTAGAACTGCTGTCGTTGTTCCGTTCATGGTGAATAACCTGGGTACTGGTATAAAGGTAAACATCCTCTCTTTGGCTAAGTGCAAAGGAACTATTGTCAAAATAATCCTCTGCCCCTGCCTTGGCTCTGACATTGGACATTTCAGACTCTAAATAGGCGTAAACAGCCATTCCGATACCGACTGAAAGCAGAATGGCTATAATAAAGCCCGGAATACTGAACTCATCATCAGGATCATAAGCCTTTTCATTTTCGGCATAATAATTGCAGAGATAATCCACCCCGTCAGCGTAGGCATTATATGCCTCATAATATTCATTATTCTTCAGATGGGGCAGAAATTCCTCCTCCAGATAAGGATAACCTATCTCATCGGTAATGATTTGCCGCATATTGTTGTCCGTAACCACCCGATAGGAGCGATCCCCTGTAACCTGAACAAAAATAATGGAGCCTTTGCTGTTTTCTAAATCCCTGTAATGCTCAAAGAGATAATCCTTGCCGTATTCCCGGATGTTCTTGTCCGTAGGCAGGTTCTTCATGGTAAGAACTGCCACCCGGATATCGTATTGGCTGCTGAGCTGCTGCAGCTTGTCCTCAAGGCTTTTCCTCTCATCAGCGGACATTAGCCCCGCCTCATCGTGCACCAAAGGAAAATCCGGATAGCGGTTGTTTGTCCCGCTCTGTGCCGCCAGGGCTGCTGAGGAAATAAGCAGCAGCAACAACATAAAAATAGATACAAGCTTCTTTTTCATATTGCCCACCTCCTACAATACTTCCCACAGACAGCCTAAGATTTCCCAGATAAGCTTTCCTAGGTAATAGGTCAGAGGCAGGGTTATGAGAGCCACAAGCCCCCCATATATAAAGCCCTTCCTTGTATCTACCGGCAGGGAACCTACTATAGCTCCAGTCTGCCCGTTCATCATAAAGGTATATTTTTTCCCTTCGTACTGGCTGCTGAGAATCCACACCGGTGCCATGGCATAGGCGATGCTGCCCTCCTGCTTTACCACATGGCAGGAATCAGCACTAACTGTTTCAAAGCCTGTTACTGTTTCCTCCAGCTTTTCTGCGGTGGTGCAATCTACCCGCTTGTCTGCCACCAGGGCAGCCTTATCCGCATCCACATCGTATTTATCCGCCAGATAGCCTGCCAAATAGGTGGTATTGAACTCCACCATATCCTTGTAATCAAAAGGCTCAATGCTTTGCATATAGCTATCGTCCATGCTTTCGCTGCCGTCTACCGGAACCCGGTGAAACGCCATAGTACCACGGCGGATACACCTATAATGGTCGGTTTCTATAATGGTGTCGTCCCCATCATCCCAACTGCGAGAATTGGTGGCTTTAAACTGGGCTGCCCCCTCTACCTTGGCATCAAAGAGCCAGAAAGGCACATACATGCCCTGGATTTTTTCCAGCCGACTCTCCGAGGCGTAATTGGCAGGCAGTAGCCATTTGCCTTTGTAGAACTTCTTCATGTTCTCAATGGCATCCTTTTTCGTCTTGACGAAAGGTATGACGAAATCAGGCTTCAAGCCACCGCTGAACCGCCCAGGTACCAAGGCAGGATTGCCGCAGTAGCAGCACTGGGTAGCCATGGTATTTTCATCGCAGAGGATTTCCGCCCCGCAGGATGGGCAGCTCATGGTTTTCAGGCTCTGGGCCTCCTGCTCATCCCATTGGCTACCAGCCTTCTCAGCTCCCCATTTCTGTTCCTGGGCTTCCGAAGCGGCTGCTGCCATTTCCCTTGACTGGGCAAAAAGCTTGTCCAATGCCTCCACGGAAAATTCCGTTTCGCAGTATTCGCATTTTATCTTGCCCCCCATACCTGGCTGATAGGCCAAAGGCCCGCCGCAGTTGGGGCATTTATAGCTAACAGAGGTTTCTCCCATACTTCATCCCTCCTGTTACAATCTATCTGGCACCTTCCTCATTATCCCAGCTGGGGATTTTTGTTGCCACATTCAGGACAGAACTTGCCTGTGTTCACCGCACCACAGCTGCAGGTCCACTGAGCTGGTGCCTCAGGTTTCTTGCTACCGCACTCGCTGCAGAACTTGCCCTTATTGACAGTACCGCAGCTGCAGGTCCATTCTGTAGACTCCGGCTTCTTGCTGCCACATTCGTTGCAGAACTTGCCTGTATTCTGTGCCCCGCAGGAGCAGGTCCAGCTGTTAGTTGGCTGCTGCGGTGGCTCTGCTGTCTGAGTAGCCTGCTGCATTGGCTGTGCCATCTGCTGTGGCTGCTGTCCCATTGGCTGGCCATAGCCCTGCATGCCCATGCCCATCATACCGGCATTTTGAGCCATATTCATGCCCATAAATGCCATGGCTGGGCCAGCACTTTCATTTGCCGCAGCGGTTTGCATGGCCTCAGTCATGCCACCAGCCATATAGGCAGACCGCATATTGGGATTTACCAAGGTAGCCCGAGTCTGGTATTCCTTCAGCTTGGCCTCGTCCTCATCGCTGGCCTTGATGGAATTGATACCGAAGTTGACGATTTCAATGCCCCTGTACTCAGACCATTTCTTGCTAAGAACCTCGTTGAGGGAATCTGCCAGTTCCATGGTATGGGCCAGGATTTCATCATATTCAATACGCATGGCGGACAGCTTGGCAAAGGCAGGCTGGAGAGCTGTCAAAAGCTCACTTTTCAGCTGGCTGTCAATCTCGTCCCTGGTATAGTCCTGCTGGACATTGCCACAGATATTGGTATAAAAGAGAATTGGATTGGTAATGCGGTAGCTGTATTCACCAAAGCACCGCAAGGACATGGTCATCTTGAAGTTGATATCCGGATCCACCACCTTGAAAGCAATGGAATTTGGCGTACCGTATTTATTGCCAATAATTTCCTTGGTGTTGAAGAAATAAACCCGCTGATCCTGGCCGGCATCCCCGCCGAAGGTGAATCGCTTGCCTATCTGCTGAAATACTTCCTTGATGGTGGTAGAAAGATCCCCAGTAAATACGGAAGGAGCTAGGGACGTATCATATTTATACTCTCCTGCCTCAGAGCAGATATCCACTACCTTGCCGTTTTCCACGATAACCATGCACTGGCCCTCATTGACCGCAATGAGGGAACCATTGGTAATTACATTGTCCTCCCCGCTGGTATTGGAGCTACGTTTTCCGGTACGCTTCCGCCCCTTGGTTACCAGTACATCTGCAGGCATGCTTTCACAGTAGATATATTCCTTCCACTGATCAGCCAAAACGCCTCCTGCTGCCCCAGCAGCTGCTTTAATCAGACCCATATTTACTCCTCCTCATATTATATTATATGAAAAATCTTTTTATTCATTACAAAAATCCTCTACAAGTAGATTATACTACTTAGATAAATCTAAAGTAAATCAAAATTATTTTAACTTGTTATATAGGAAAATACTCTCAAAAAAAGAGCCATCCTGCCGGACAGCTCATTCTCGTTATTATTTAATTAATTCTTCCATGCGGGTCAAAGGCTGGCTAAGATCCATGTGGCCGGAAAGGGTTTCTACTTCCTTCCCTTCTATGAGAATCTGCACCTTCTTGATTTCTGGGAACTCAGTCAGGGTATTTACCACAGAGCCTACCAGCATTTCCTCACCAGTGGAGCCACCGGCAAAGTCCTTTTCCAGGGATTTATTGAAATCCACCTGGGCTACATTGCCATTGATAGAAACCTTCAGTAGCTGTGCCTTCTTAGGGAATACATTCACCAGGCCCTTTTTGTCCGTGCCTGCCATCAATGCTTCAACAGCAGCCTTGTATTTCTCCTGCTGAGTGACCTTGATATCCTTCTCCACTGCCACCAGACCAGTAGCATTGTCATCAGGATAATAAACCTTGATGGAGAGATTCTCCAGCTGTTCTCCTGCCTGACTGCTGCTAGAGGAGGAGCTGGCCACACTGCTGCTGGCTGCTACGGACTTGCTGGCAGGATCCTGATTTTGCTGCTGTTCATCACAGCCAGCCAGTACCAGGCTCATCATCAGTGCCAAGGCCAGCACCAGAAAACTTCTAAGCTTCATAAAAATTACCCTCTTCCCTTTTATCTCATCCTAAAATACTGGTTAATGCCTTTGCAAATAGCTACAGCTATTTTTTGCTGAAAGTCTGCATCTCCCAGCAAGGCTTCCTCCTGATAGTTGCTGATAAAGGCTGTTTCTATCAGGGTTGCCGGCATATCTGAATTTCTCAGCACATAGAACCGTGCCGTCTTTGCCCCTCTGCTTGCCAAGCCTGTAGCCTCTACGATTTCCTCATGGATGCACTCTGCCAAAAGCTGTCCACGAAAACTTGGCTCATAGTAAAATGTGCTAGTACCATGGGCTGATGGGGAGGTAAAGGCGTCACAGTGGATGCTGACAAAAATCTCGTTGCGGGAATCCGCATTAGCCACATCTACCCTTGCCTGCAGCTCATCGTGATCGCTAGCCAAAGGCCCATATACATCTACATCCGTATCACGAGTCATAGTAACGATAGCACCTGAGCTGCGAAGAATATCTACCACATTCTTGGATATAGCCAGGGTCGCATCCTTTTCCAGCAGACCATTTGGCCCGTGGGCACCGCTGTCGCTGCCGCCGTGTCCAGGATCAATTACGATGCGTCGTCCCTCCAGCCCCTCAAAGGTTTCTGTGGCTGGCTTTTCTGCCGCATATTCTTCCGGCAGCTTGTCCTCCGCAATCTCTATCACCAGGCGATATGGCTTCTTGCCCTTCCTATCTGCATCTGCCGTATAAATCTTATATGCCTGGTCTGCCACGTTGTTGTCCAAAGTAATGGTGGCATCCAGACTGTTTTCTGCACCCTGTCGCAAGGTGAGATACTTGGCAATCTTTCTATCTAGGGCAATATCTGACTTCACCTTGCCCCTAGCTGTATCTGATAGTACCACATGAAGCTGCTTAGGCGTCAACTCCTTTACCTCTGTGGTATATTCAGCCTCACCACCCTTGATGCCCAGCTCAATGCGGAGCCAGTTCCTGCCATCATGGGTATAATTTTCATACTGAAAATAATTCAGCTCACGGCTGGCTGCTGCCTCAGCCCTGTTAGTCGGCTGAATGACCAGCACCAGGCAGAGAGCCATCATAAAAGCTGCCAGCAGCAGCTGCAGCCTGTTCATTGTCAAACTCAAAATCCGCTACATCTCCTTAGTCTTCCATTAATGCCAGGGCCTCAGCCAGCATGGCATCCTGTTTTTCCTCGTCCTTTTCCATGGAAAGCTTGATATAATCTCCTTCACCTAGATTATCTGGCAACAGCTCTGCCGGATAGTTCAGCTGATAATCCCCATCCTGCAGCAAGATCACTGCTATGCCTTCCTCTATTCTGTCAATATAACCGGAAATCATAAAATCGCCTCCTAGCATATTGTATCTTACTTTTCTGTAGTTATGCTGTAAGTCTTACCATCAGTGGAAATGGTAATGGCACCGTTTTTGTCCGTGCGGAAAATATTCTTGATGCCCTGCTTCTGCAGACGGCTCAGCATGGCCTCATGTGGGTGACCATACTGATTGTTGGTACCAAGAGACATTACAACGGCCTCTGGAGCTACTTCCTGCAAGAAATTTGAGGAAGATGAGGTCTTGCTGCCGTGATGGCCTGCCTTCAGCACCTTGGCCTGAAGCTGACCGCCATAATTTGCCACCATGGTTTTCTCCACAGGGGATTCCGCATCTCCTGTCAACAGCATGGTGAAATCACCATATACCAGCATGCCAACAACGGATTCATTATTTACATCCACCTTTTCCTTGGCCTTTACCTTTGCCGTGTCCTCATCTATCATGGCCTTGTCCGGGGACAAAACCTTGTAGGTTACGCCGCTGCCAAAGTCCAGCTCATCCCCGGCCTTTACCTTTACCTGCTGGGTGCCCTGTTCCTTGGCGGCCTTCAGTGCATTGACAAAGTATTTGCTGGTGGACGGTATGCCGTTGTACACCAGCTCCTTCACACCATATTGCTGTATTACCTTGGCAGCCTTGCCAATATGATCTGCATGAGCATGGGTCATTACCAATGTATCAATATTGGTGACATTCATCTTTTGGAGACTGTCAAAGAGCTGGTCATTGCTTTTGCCCTTTTTTCCATCCTCATAATACTTGTCATCACCAGTATCAATCAAAACATTCTTTTCCCCAGTCTGTATCAAAATGGCATCACCCTGGCCAATATCCAGCATGGTAACAGTAACCTTGCCCCCCTTGACAGGGGCACTGCTAGTATCGGCACCTGTAGCAGCCTGGCTACATCCTGTCAGCAGCACCATGGCAGACAGCATGAAACCAATTATTATCTGCAAATAACGCTTCATATTTCCTCCAATATATCCTATTTATTGGCTATATACAATCTTACAACCAAGGCCAGCACCCAGAAAATTGATGCCCCAATCAAAGCATAGTCCAGGGTCTGAAGATCTGAAAAATTCATATCCACACCAATTACAATAACCAGCATCACGCCAATCATCAAATCAGTCCACTGCAAGCCCTTTATCTTCATAGCAAAACCTCCCCTCACCCTATGTCCGTCAAATATCCCGTCTAGTATATCACAACAGCAAATTTAATGCTACCGCACCATATTTCCTACTGGCGGCATAAAGATGTCATTGAAAAGCTGTACTGCATAGCTGTCCGTCAGCCCTGCCACATAGTCCACCACAGTCTGCTTCAGGCCCCATTTCTCCTGGCGATGGCGAAATTCCTCCGGCAAATGGCTGCTGTCCTCCATGAAGTAATTGTAGAGCTGCTCCAACACAAAGACTCCCTGACTTCTTTCCCTGGCCAGAGCCTGGGAATGGTAAATATTGTCAAACATGAACTGGCGAAAAACATTTACTGCTTCTTCCATCTCCTCTGAAAAGACAATATCCCCTGCCTTTTCAGAATTGACTATAATATCAGATACCATGGCGGTAATCATACAGGAAGTAACCTTACCAATTCGCTGCTTCACAATCTCCGGCAAATCATCCATTTGCAAAAGCCCAGCCCGCATGCTGTCGTCCAAATCGTGGCAAAGGTAGGCTATGCGATCCGCCCAGTGGATAACCCTCCCCTCCATGGTGAAGGGCCGCACCTTGCCGCTATGATGGATGATGCCGTCCTGCACCTCCTTGGTCAGGTTCAGCCCCTGCCCGTTCCTTTCCAGATATTTCAGCACCCTGAGGCTCTGCTCATTGTGGGCAAAATGCCCGCAGAGCTTATCCAGTGCAGCCTCTCCTGAATGGCCAAAAGGCGTATGTCCCACATCATGGCCTAAGGCTATGGCCTCTGTCAGATCCTCGTTCAACTTCAGTCCTCTGGCAATGGTTCTGCCAATCTGAGACACCTCCAGGCTGTGGGTCATGCGGGTACGGTAATGATCCCCGGAAACAATAAACACCTGAGTCTTGTGCTTCAGCCTGCGAAAAGCCTTGGAATGCAAAATCCTGTCTCTATCCCGCTGAAACTTGCTGCGGAAGGGACATTCCTCCTGAGGTCTATCCCTCTTGGCCTCCTTGCTCTTTGCTGCCAAAGGTGACAGCAATAAATACTCGTGATCCTCGATTCTCTCCCGAACCAGCATAAAATCCACCTGCCTTTCTCTTTTACCTTCATCTTACAGCAAGAAACAGCCTCCTGCAAGAGATTTCCTGCATCACGGCCAAAAGCTCCATGCCACAGCTATCACCAAGGAAGGCATAAAATTTGCCACCCGGATATGCACCGGCCCCAGGAGATTTACTCCCACGCAAAAAATCAAAATATTTCCCACATAGCTGAGATTCGCCAGTGCCGCCTTTGTCATAACAGGCTCCAGAAAACCAGCCAGCAGAAAGATGCATCCCTGGAAAATACCCACGGAAATAGCTGAGAAGGTGCAGCCCTTCCCCATGGTAGATGCCATAATCATGATAATCACAAAGTCCAGCACGGTTTTCACAAATAGCACCGATGGATCTCCTAGCAGTCTGTCATTAATGGAGCCTATTACCGCCATGGCTCCCACGCAAACCGTCAATGAGGCAGTAACAAAGGCATCTACAAAGGTTGCATCTCCGCTATTGCCGCTTTTGGCCTTCAGCCATTCCCCAAAAGACTCCATTTTGTCCTCTAGGTTGACAATTTCTCCTATCAATGCACCTGCCACCAGGCTCCCCAGCATCATATTGATGCCGGTACAGGTCAGCTGGCCATCAGCTCCTATTTGCAGCATTTCCTTCATGGTGCCACCAGCAGCCATAAAGATAATGGCAATGGCACAGGCTGCCATGACTGTTTTCTGGTATCTCTCCGTCAGCAGCCTGCCTCCCAGGGTTCCCAAAATCCCCCCGGCAAAAATCCCTGCCATATTAGCAATAATACCTATTCCAGGCATTCTATCCCTCAATTCTACTTAAAATAATGATCCCTGCTCATAATCTCCTTCCAGAAGCCTGTTCAGGGTATCGCCACCAACCTCTTCCATATAGGCTGTCTTCAATTCCAGCTGTGGCTGCAATACCTTTCCCTTCTGGTTAGCAAGATTTCCCAAACGACAGCTGTACACCACAGGGAAGTATCTCCTGATAAAGCTGCCGTCCTCATGAGCTGTCAAGGCAATCAGCTGGAAGCCCAGCTCCCTGGCAATATAAAATACCGGCTCCAATACATGCTCACTGGAGGCCTTGCCAAATGGATTGTCTGCAATAACTACCCTGTTATTGAATTTGCTTCTCTTAATATGACAGCGTTTCTCTGACAAATAACACAAGCATCCCAGGAAAAGTGCCATATTCTTGCTCCACATCTCACCACCGGACCAGTGATTACTTTCCTCCCAGGTAAAGGTACGCTCCGAGAATCTGCCAGAGCTAATGGCCTTATGGCATCTTACACGAATCGCATTATTCTTATAATCCATAACGCAGTCCAGCATCTTTCTGGTGGTTAGATAGTTAATCAGATATTTACTGATCTTATCCTGATTTTCCTGGCCGTTGTCCAAGAGAAATTCGCTGTTGCCCAGCTTTTCTGTCAATTTGTTCAGGCAGCTTCTTATGGCACTGCGACCTTGATTTTCCTCCCAAGGAGCAATATGTATGTTGAAGATGTTCTTTTGCTCATCGCCTATTCTAACTCGCGTTTTATTCACCAGCTCTACCAAGCCATGGCAAACCTCCTGCAAATACGTGGTCATTTTGCCCACAATCTGCTCAATATGCTCATAGTGCTGCTGCTTAGCTTCTTCATCCAGGACAATGATTTTCTCTATGGTTTCAGACATACTGTTGTACCAGGCCACGAACTCCTTATAGCCCTGCTTTTTCCGGACACCATCCACCACCTGGCTGCGTACCTTGACCTCAGAGATACAGCTATCGCAGTATTGCATGAATTTATCCTTGGCTGCCTGGCTGTCCGTGATTTTTTTCATCAGCTGATTATATATAGCCAAAGCCTGTTCCAGCTGAGGTGCAAGCAACTCCCTTAACTCCTGGGCATTGTAGCCCTGCCATGCAGCATCTATAACAGCCATTACCACATTTTCCCCGGCAAATTTCAGTTTTTCATTTCTTAATTCCAATTCCTGCCGCAGTTTATCCAGCTGTCCATATTCCCTTTCACCAGCAGCCGTGGCCTCCTTGTTGGCTTTTTGCTTTCTGTGGAGATCCTTTTTGCGTTTTTGCAACTGCTCCTGGATTTCCGGCAAATCCTCTCCCAGAGCTGGATATTCATTATATTTTGCTGCATACTGCTTCTTACCATGTTCATAGGCTCCTTGCAGCTTGTCTGCTTCAGAGCGAAGGGCCTGACTTTCCTGACGAAGCTGCTGCAAAAGCTTTTTGCCCTTGCGTAATTCCTGCAACAACAGCTTTTCTCGTTCCTTGCCATCCAGAGGATATTCTGGGGATTCCTTCAGGACTGTTTCTGCATTTTCCCGCAGCTCGGATATTTCCTGCTCCAGTCGGGCAATTTCCTTTTTCTCATTGGCCAGCTTGTTTTCCAGTACCTGACGGCTTTCGCTGCAGCTGTCCAGCTGTCTTTTCTGCCGCTCCATAGCCTCCAGCAAAACCTCATATTCCCTGCCGTCCTCCATGGCTGGTATATTAGCTGATTCCCTATAGCCTGGCTTTTCACGAAGATTAGCTATTTCCAAGCCATAGGCCTGGGCTTTTTTATCCAGCTCATTATGCTGGCTGCGGCATCTTTCCAGCTCCTCCTCCAACCTTCTTGCTTCCTGCTTTAGCTCCTGCAGGGCAGCCAATACCTTTTCCTTGTCAGATATTGCCTTCAGATGCTGGCTACGAAGCTCTATGTATTCCGCCAATCGTTCCAGTTTGTACTGGATGTCATTTTTGTCTATGGTATCCCGGCTAATATTTTCCTGATACTTTTGGATATTGCTCTGACAGGCCTCTATTGTCTTCTCTCCCTGAGCTATGGAGTGAGACAGCTTTTCCAATGCCTCATGCAGTTTTTGCTGGCTCTGGGTCAGTTCCTTATAGAAGCTAAACTGATTGCTCCTGATAAAATCCTGCAACTCCTGAGCCGTCTGCCTCAGCTGATGTATTTCCTCATTCAGGGCAGCCTCATTAATATCTGCCTCCCGAGCATTTTCCTTCAGCTCATCAAGCCATTGGCCGAATTCCTTCCTGCCAAGCTTCTGCCAATATCCAGGTACCACACACTCCATGCCCTGGGGGATAATTCCCTCCAAAATGCCTCGATATTCCTGTTCACTGATGACAAAAATCACCTGCTGCAAATCCTTGGCATATTGAGCCAGCTTGGCTGAGAGCTTCTTCTTTTCCCTATCAGATGTAACCAAGGTAGCAGCCCAATATGGATATCTGCCTAGCAGCTCCCTGGCTTTCTCCGGATTGTTCTCCTCATGCTGGCAATAAAGCTGGCTGCCTGTTTCCAGATAATCAAAATCCCCCGCCAACTTTTCTACTAAGTCCTCCATGCCTGGATCAGCCGTAAACTGGCTGCGGCCCTCATACATATCCCAAAACCTATGGGCTAGCCTGCTGATTCGCTTCTGTTCCTGCCAACCATGAAGCTTTTGCTCCAGCTTATCTCCTAGCTGATTGTTGAAATATTCATATCTACTATATAATTCCTTGGTATTTGAAGCCGTATTGCTGCATTCAGGAATATAGGATAGCTTTTTCAGCACCCTATTTGCCTCGTTATCAATATTCTGCAGCTGACTGGCTACCTCCTTATACTCCTCAGCAGATGTTTCCTGGGCAGTTCTGTCCTGGGACAGCTGCTCTTGAGTAACCTTTCTTTGCTGGGTATAAAATTCTATATTCTGCCCATATTCAGCCAAATTCTTCTCCAGCTGCCTTAAACGCTGCTGCCATTGTCTTTGCAGGCTATCTGCATTCTGATGGATGCCATCCTGAAAAATAGTTTCCTCTATCTTTTCCTGGCTTGCCAGCAGCTGAGCAATCTTTCCCTCCAAACGGCCTATATCAGCCTGCCTATCAGCAATCTTCTGATTATGCTTGGCCTTCTGCCCCAGCAGATCCTGGAGTTTTTCTTCACTTGCCTGCTTTTGCCCCTGACATTCCAGCATTTTCTCCTGCAGCTGTTTTTCCCTAACAGAAAACCACCCATGAAGGGCTGCCAGGATATTTTGATATTCCTGCTCCAATTCCTGCAAGGATATATCTTCCTGCAACTTCTGCCAAGACTTATCATACTCAGCCTTTCTCTGTTCTGCTGTAGCCTTTTCCGTCAGCAGCCTGGCCAACTTCAGATTATCCAGCTCTGTCTGATATTTTGTAAACAGCTGCTCCTGGCTAAGGAGCCTATCCTTGCCCTCCCGGAATTTCACTTCCTGACTTTGCCACATCCTGCGGCTTTCCTCTAGAATACAGGCCTGTATATCCCGCTCTGTCAGATCCAAATCCTTTTGCAGCCGGCCACTCTCTTCCTCCAATTTTTCATTGGTTATAGCCTGCTGCAAAAGGGTATTCTTTAACTGATTGTAACCTGCCTTCAGGCCTGAGTTAATCTCCCCCAACCGAAGTTCATCCTGATACTGAAGCTTCTGCACCTGGTTATATTCCTGCAGCTTTTCCAAAACCTGCTGCATTTCCCCAATCCGCTTTTGGAGCCTGGACTGCTGCCTAAAATGCTCCCGCTGGCTCTGGAACATTTCTACAAAGCCGTTGCCATTATCAGTATTCATGCCTTGGCTGATAGCTTCCTCCACGGTAGGTATCAGCAGCCTGCTCAGCAACTCATTGGTATTATGACAGTTGGCAAAATAAGCTTCTACGCCGCCTTCATCAGAATTGATGCTGGCAATCTTATGCCATTCTGAAGCTATGATTTTATAGTGGTCCTCCAGATATCTATAATAGCTCTGCAAGGTATCATTTTCCGAAAAATACTTGGCCAGCATATTATGCTCTGCCTGTCCTCTGCACCAAGCAGCTATTTCTTCCTTGCTGGCAGCCCTTTTTCTGCCGCCATCCTCCTGGACAAAAGGAATTTTGTTCAAAGCAAAATCCCCGCCAGCGTATTCCATAGCAAAACGCTGGGAAGCCAGCTTGTTATTGCTGTTCATAAAGAGGGAAACTGCTGTTACGGCGTATCTTCTCTTAGGCTGCTCTTCCAAAATCCATTCCACCGCAATATGAGCTATATTATTGGACAGCTGCAGCGTGTCCTGAATCCTTCGATTAGCCACCTGCTCATGGGGCAGCACCGCTTGGATAAGAGTCTGTACAAATACAGTCTTGCCAGCACCATTTTCCAGCAAAAGGATACCATTTTGCCCATCAAAACGAAAGGTAGTATCTATATATCTTTTATTGCCATTATCGTATACCACATTGGTGAATCTTACCTTACTGATAGCCGGCATTATTTCCCCTCCTCTCCAGTTGCTGCCTCGTTTTCCTTTTTCTCCAAACTGTACATAAAATTCAGGATATCTTTGTTCCGCTCACTGCTCATATAATAGCCATAATATATATTTTTTGCTTTCTCTGTAAGCTTCATCTGGAAATCTCCTATATCAACCACTAAACCTTGTCCTATCAAAAACTTTTGTGTCTGGTTAAGGAAGCCAATACGGCTTATAGTTCTAGCATCCTGATTTTTTACGTTTTCCTTTAAGCTGTCCATAGCCAGCCATTTATTGCTAATGGCTACCCAATTAATCTCCAGCTCCTGTTCCTTGGCACGCAGAAATTCCTCATCCTGCCTCTGGATGCTCTCCATTCGCATATCCATGGTTTCCAGCCAATAGCTCATAGAAACAAAGTCCTGAGGATCATTGGTCTGGTAACTGTTATAAAAGCATCCCAGCAGGACAATAATAGACATATACATAAGGTAGATATCCATATTTACCGCCTTGGCCGGCAGGTATTTCTTTTTGAAGCTGTCATTAGAAATGTGAAAAGGGGATGTGGTAGCCATTGGTACCAGATACAGCTTGTCTGCATCTACCAAAACTATACAATCCACCGCCTCTGCATATCGCTCCAGTAGTGCCTTGATTTTGTCATTTTCAAAGTAATCTCCAGCATCAAGCTTGTTGATTTCCCCATTTGCTGCCAAGTGGGCATATAATTTAAAGGCCCTGATTACCTCATCTTCTTCTGCTAATTCATTCTGCATCTTTATATCCCACCTTTATCCACATATTGCTGATTTTGAAGCTGCCATATTCCAAAATCTCTCCATCCTCTGTCTCTTTTACTTCGATATTTGCTATCTCCGGATTTTCTTTTACAAAGTCATAATATGGTGATTTATCTCCTATATTATCCCCATCAGGCACCAATCTACCTAAGCGATGAAGCAGAATCCACAATATGAAGAACTGTTTCCTTTCCAACAAATCTGGGTCCACTACTGCTACATAGCTGAAGAAATCCTTCAGCAAAGCCTCTTCCCTATTGTCTAAGAATTTCACCAGCAGGCTGCCGATTTTTTGATTAAACTGCTGTAGTGCATGAATTTTTTGGTTTTCCCCTTCCTCATGGGCTTCCTCAGGCATAACGTCCTGTACCTGCTCTCGTTCCAGCCTCTCCAATCTCTGGGGCTGATATATGGCCACAGGAGACCACAGCTCTGCCTGCTCCATTTCCATAAAAGGATTTATCAGTTGCCTGGAGGCCTCCACCGGCAACGGGGTACCAAAGAATTTGCCAGCGATTTCCTGCTCGAAATTCAGCCTGTCCAGGCTGGTAAAGAACAGTGCCTCCTGGGCTTCCTTCAGGGCCGCTGTCCCCAGCTCTATGCCCATAACCAAAAGTTTGGTATGGCTGCCGTGAACCATATCCAACCTTTTTTCTACTTCCATGATATTATCATAAACCTTGATATTCGTACTAATATCACCATTATCCACCATACGCTGCCTGGTTTCCCGGACAAACTTCTTCAGAGCCTTGAATTCTTCCTCTTCCCCTTTAAGACGTTCATTAATATCCTTGACAACCTTGCTATACCGTTCCATGGTGCTATCTGATACTATATTCCGATGAATTTCTCCCCGTAGCTTGATGATATTCTGCTTGATGGTTTCCACATTAAGCCGCATTTCCTCCACCTGGCGAAGAGCCAGCACAAACTGGCCTCTTTCCAGCTGTTTTCGTAGTATCAGCTGATTGATAGACAACTGATATTCGCTAAAATATTCCTTGGTGATAAAAACAAGCTCCAACCCTTGCTCATCTAGCACATAATACTGCTCATTGGCCTCTATATCTGCCAAATCAGCCTTCAGATAAGTATATTGCACCGTTTCCATGGTGCCGGTCTCAGGATTGAAAAATTCTTCCTGAAATCTCTTGCCACTAGCCGGCCTGAAGGTTGTAATAATCTCCCTGGCCAGCTTGACAAAATCATCATATTCATAGCCCTGGCAATTTGGCAACTGTTCCTGAAGATACTGAGCCAAGATTTTTACAGTTGCCCTTCTTTTGCCTGACAGCATCCCTTCAAAGAAAAACAGCAGTGTCATCATGCCCAGTTCCATACCGGTTATTTCGCTGCCATCCTCCATGGCCAGCTTACGCCTGCGCTGGAGCTGGTACAAGGGCGACATTAACAGCAGCCTCTCCATTCGTTCATGAAAATTTTCCTGATTCAAAAGCCCGCCTCCTGACAGCATTTATACAAAACATCCTTTGGCAATATTTCCTGGGGATAATATTTTCCTGCCTTCAGTATTTCCTTCCACCCAGTAGCATTTTTTTCTGAAAAGCAGTGGCAAAAGGCCTCTACCGCCTCTGGATTTATTTTCTGATAATCCTTGCCTGTAGCTGGTGGGAAATTCAACATAGCTTCATAAAACTTCCCAGCCAATCTTAGCTCCATATTCTCTGGCAAATCCTTCCCCAGACTATGCCAGATACTTAGTCCTTCCCCATCAAAATCCCCAAAATACCAGATTATATGACAACTATCCTGACAGCCTAGCTGCACCGACAACTGCCCTATATTTCCCACCAGCTTCCAGCCACTTCCCCAGATAAGGGATGTCAATTTTGTACTGGATAAATAGGGTAGCAAACCATAATATACAGCCTTGTTCTCCACCGCCAGATGCATGTGGTTATCTCTACTTCCATTATGCCATATAACTGGATTTAGTGCCAACATCAATGGCTCTGGCTGAGATATTATGCCTAGTTGCTCCTTGGTAATCCCCACATGGGATAATATCTCCTCATGCTCCAACAGGATTTTCTCATCGTAGAATATTTCAAAGGAGCGTTGCTGCAATCCACAAGGTTCAATCCTGCTGCCCAGATATTTTCGCACATACTCATTGAGTTGCCTTATATACGGCAATTCTCTTTGCCATATTTTCTCCGAGTGGGTATAGTACCAGCTAAACGAAAAAAGGCTGGAAAATCCTCCAGCCTGAATAGTTTCGTTTATCTTGGCCACATGACCCTCATTCAGAATACCTCTGGCAATGGAATATTTCCTTGGCAACCCTCGAAAATCTACACCACTGCTCTTGATAGGCTGCAATACCCCTTCTGCCAGCAAAGCCTTGACTTCCTGATGCAGCTTGTCATAATCAGCCACACCATAATTCTGCTGCAATTCATCCAGTGTCACAGTCTTTTTCTTAAGGCTTTTGAGAAAATTCTTCATCATATGGCCTCCTATGGCTTAGTCCTGAAAGCCAAAGTCCTTCAGTATATTATCCCTATTGCGCCAGTCCTTCTTTACCTTGACCCAGAGATCCAGAAATACCTTGCAGCCCAGCAGCATCTGGATATCCGCCCTGGCCTGGGCACCGATTTCCTTCAGCAGTGCTCCCTTTTTGCCAATGACAATACCCTTCTGGGAATCCCGCTCCACATAAATAGTAGCACGGACATACATATCCCCGTTGTCCCGTGGCTTCATTTCCTCAATATCCACCGCAATGGCATGAGGAATCTCCTCTCTGGTCTGCAGCAGGGCCTTTTCACGGATCAGCTCAGCCACGATCAATCTCTCCGGCTGATCTGTTACCATATCATCTGGATAATACTGAGGGCCCTTTGGCAGATGCTTCTTTATCTCTACCAGCAGTCCCTCAAGATTGCTTTCTTCCTTGGCAGAAATTGGCACGGTAGCCGCAAAATTGTATTTGGCGTTGTAGCTGGTAATAATAGGCAGCAGCTGCTCCTTGTCCTCTAGCAAATCCAGCTTGTTGATGGCCAGCACTACAGGCTTGTTGGTGGCCTGAAGTCGCTCCAAAATATACTGCTCACCAGGACCAAATTTTTCAGTGGCATCAACTACGAAGATAATGGCATCAACTTCTTTGAGGGTTCCCTCCGCAGCCTTTACCATGTATTCCCCCAGCTTGTGCTTTGGCTTGTGAATACCTGGGGTATCTAGGAATACCATCTGGGCATCCTGCTGAGTCAGCACACACATAATGCGGGTGCGGGTGGTCTGAGGCTTGTCAGACATAATGGCAATCTTCTGGCCAATAAGGCTGTTGATTAAGGTAGACTTGCCTACATTTGGCCTACCGATAACAGCCACAAAGCCTGACTTGTGGGTCTTAGGGTCTATCTGGAAACGAGGCTCCGGAGCAATATCCTCCAGCTTGATTTCCTTGCCCTTAGGCAGGGAAACCTGTGCCTCTTGAGCCAATGGCAGAATCATGCCCTTGCCATCTCTGGATATACCCAGCTTGCCCATGATATACCGCTGCTCTTCCTCCATTTCCATCCGCTCTTCCTCTTCCATGTGGTCATAGCCAAGAAGATGCAACATACCATGAATGGTCAGGAAGGACAGCTCCCGCTCCATGGAATGGCCATATTCCTGAGACTGTGCCCATGCCCTCTCCAGGGAAATAATAATATCCCCCAGTACCTCTGTATCAGGTCCATCCTCCACCTCAGGCTCCTCGCTGTCCACAAAAGCAAAGGAGAGCACATCTGTAGGCCTGTCCAGCCCACGGTACTCCAGATTCATCTTATGTATATGCTCATCATCAGTCAGGGTAATGCTGACCTCGCAGTTTTCCACATCATAAAGAGGCCCTGTAATCTCTACAGCCTTTCTGACGATTTTTTCCATATCCTCCAGGGTGCCAATTTCCTCTGGCAACTGCAGGTTTTCCGGCTCACGGCCAATAATGATTTCCATGCTTTTTGCTTCACTCCTTTGTCTCAGCCTTTATTCTATCTCGTTTTTCCTTGAGTTTCTTTTCATAAGCATCGTAGGCCTCTACAATGCGGGTTACCACCTCATGGCGGATAACATCCATGGCTTCCATCTTGACTACCCCAATGCCCTTGACACCATCCAGGATTTCCGCAGCTTCCACCAGGCCGGAGGTTACGCCTCTTGGCAGGTCAATCTGCCCTGGATCTCCGGTTACTACCATGCGGGAGCCAAAGCCCAAACGGGTCAAAAACATCTTCATTTGCCGTGCCGTGGTGTTCTGAGCCTCGTCCAGAATAACAAAGGCGTTTTCCAGGGTACGGCCACGCATATAAGCCAGAGGAGCCACCTCAATAACCCCTTTGCTCATGAGCTTGGTAAATGTATCCTGTCCCAAAATATCCTGCAGGGCATCATAAAGAGGACGCAGATATGGATCTACCTTTTCCTGCAAGTCACCGGGCAAAAATCCCAGCTTCTCTCCTGCTTCCACCGCAGGGCGGGTAAGGATTAGCTTCTCCACATCTCTGTTTCGCAGTGCTGCACAGGCCAACACCACGGCCAGATAGGTCTTGCCTGTACCGGCAGGCCCCACGCCGAAGGTAATGAAATTGTGGCGGATGGTATCTACATAAATCCTCTGTCCCAATGTCTTGGGACGGACATGCTTGCCCCGGGATGTTACCAGAATGGTATCACTAAAGAGATTGTGGAGAGCCTCTCCTTTGCCCCC